>NZ_JANIFO010000009.1:0-164941 GCF_040259625.1 Bacillus sp. B1(2022) | reverse complement strand
TGAAACCTATATACACTATTATAACAACATTCGTATTCAAACGAAACTAAACAACCAGCCGCCGGTCACATACCGACAGCTGGCTGCTTAAAGGTGTTTTGATCCCTGTCTCAAAAACGGGGGTCAGTCCCAGAAGAGGAGCTTTTTTATTGATAATTTCTCAGGCCGCGATCATAAATAAAATTACCGAACGGAATAAAGGCCGCGATAAAACCGGCGGCTGACCATTTCACATGCCATTTGACAGTAAACGCCGCATACGCCAGCACCGCCAGATAAATGATAAACAAACCGCCGTGAATGGAACCGGCAATGGTGACGGCGAGCGGATGATGAGCCCAATACTTCAGCGGCATCGCGATAAACAGCAGCACCAAAAGCGACATTCCTTCAATAAACCCCATCGTGCGAAGTCTGCCGATCGGCGTGTGTAACATACAGCTCCCTCCTGTCGGACATCTTTTTTCCTCTATACTATAAGCAAAGGGCAGTCCTAATATGACCATTTCGCGTCAGTTCCTAAAAAACCTTTATTAATTCAGCCTGTTGTTCTTGTCATTTTTCGGATTTCTCTTGATAATATAGCCAAAAGGGTAAGGAAGGACTACAGTCATGAAACTAGATAATGTTGATCTGAGCATCATTAAAGAGCTGCAGCGGGACAGCCGCCTGTCCATGCGGGAACTGGGCAGAAAAATCAAATTGTCAGCTCCGTCCGTCACAGAGCGTGTCAGACAGCTTGAATCCTTCGGCGTCATTAAGCGCTATACATTGGACATTGATCAAAAAAAGATCGGGCTTCCTGTTTCCTGCATTGTCGAAGCGACGGTGAAAAACGGAAAATACGATCAATTTAAAACCTACATTCAATCCATTCCCAACATTGAATTTTGTTTTCGGGTCGCCGGGGCGGCGTGTTATATGCTGAAGATGAACGCGGACAGCCTGGAAACGATCGAACACTTCATTAACCGCACCTCTCCGTATGCCCAAACCGTGACCCATGTCATTTTCTCAGAAATTGACACAAAAAACGTCCTCGATTAGAGAGAGCGTGAGGAAGTCTGTTATAATAACAGGATGATTGTGAAAGAAAGAGAAGTGAAAAGCATGTCAAAAACAGTTGTATTAGCTGAAAAACCTTCAGTCGGCCGGGACTTGGCCCGCGTGCTGAAGTGTCATAAAAAAGGAAACGGATATCTTGAAGGCGACCGCTACATCGTCACATGGGCGCTCGGACATCTGGTAACGCTCGCTGACCCTGAAGGATACGGCAAAGAATTTCAATCATGGCGGCTTGAGGATCTGCCGATTATTCCGGAGCCTTTGAAGCTCGTCGTCATTAAAAAAACAGGAAAACAGTTCAATGCGGTCAAAGCTCAGCTTGTCCGGAAAGACGTCACCCAGATCGTAATCGCTACAGACGCAGGACGGGAAGGGGAGCTTGTGGCCCGCTGGATTATCGAAAAGGCAAACGTCCGCAAACCGATTAAGCGGCTGTGGATTTCCTCTGTGACGGATAAGGCGATTAAAGAAGGATTTCAAAAGCTCCGCAGCGGCAAAGAGTACGAAAACCTGTATCATTCCGCCGTTGCCAGAGCGGAAGCGGATTGGATCGTCGGCATCAACGCGACCCGCGCGCTGACCACAAAATTTAACGCGCAGCTGTCATGCGGACGCGTCCAGACTCCGACATTGGCGATGATCGCCAAGCGTGAAGCGGATATTCAGGCGTTCAAACCCGTTCCTTATTACGGTCTCCGCGCGGCGGCTGATCAGATGACGCTGACATGGCAGGATAAAAAAACAAAGCAGACAAGAACATTCGATCAGACGGTGACCGGCCGTTTGGCAAAAGACCTGCAAGGAAAGCCGGCAGTCATTTCAGAATTGAAAAAAACGGCGAAGAAAAGCTTCGCTCCCGGTCTTTACGACTTGACGGAATTGCAGCGGGACGCTCATAAGCGCTTCGGTTTCTCCGCAAAAGAGACGCTGTCCGTGCTTCAAAAGCTGTATGAACAGCATAAGCTTGTCACTTACCCGCGGACGGATTCCAGATTCCTTTCCGCAGACATCGTGCCGACTTTAAAAGACCGTTTAAACGGCATGGAAGTTAAGCCGTACGCGCAGTACGTCAATCAAATACTGAAGCGGGGCGTCAAAGCGCATAAAGGATTCGTCAATGATGCGAAAGTATCGGATCACCATGCCATTATTCCGACAGAGGAGCCGCTGATCCTTTCAAGCCTCAGCGACAAAGAACGAAAGCTTTACGACCTGATTGCCAAACGTTTTCTCGCCGTGTTAATGCCGGCGTTCGAATACGAAGAAACAAAGGTCACAGCCGATATCGGCGGCGAAACATTTACCGCAAAAGGGAAAACGGTTCAATCGCCTGGCTGGAAAGCCGTGTATGATATGTACGAGGATGACGACGATCATGAGGAAGACAAAGACCAGACGCTCCCGGATCTTCAGCAGGGTCAGCGCCTCACTGTCTCATCATTGAAAGAAACGAGCGGACAGACGAAACCGCCGGCGCGCTTTAATGAAGGCACGCTGTTATCCGCGATGGAGAACCCAAGCGCCTTTATGCAGGGAGAAGAGAAGAACCTTGTGAAAACATTGGGTGAAACCGGCGGACTCGGAACAGTCGCCACCCGCGCTGATATCATTGAAAAACTGTTCAACAGTTTCTTGATCGAGAAAAAAGAAAAAGATATTTTCATTACGTCAAAAGGGAAGCAGCTCTTACAGCTCGTCCCGGAAGATTTAAAATCACCGGCATTAACCGCTGAGTGGGAGCAAAAGCTCTCCGCCATCGCAGCGGGCAAACTGAAATCCGCCGTCTTCATTAAAGACATGAAAACATATGCGGGCAAAACGGTGAAGGAAATAAAAAACAGCAGCCAGACTTTCAGACATGACAACATTTCAGGCACCGCCTGCCCTGATTGCGGCAAAATGATGCTTAAAGTCAACGGCAAACGCGGCACGATGCTCGTATGTCAGGATCGTGAGTGCGGCAGCCGGAAAACGCTGGCAAGAAAAACAAACGCCCGCTGTCCGAACTGTCATAAGAAAATGGAGCTTCGCGGCCAGGGCGAAGGCCAAACCTTCGCATGTGTATGCGGCCACCGGGAGAAACTGTCCGTCTTTGAAAAGCGCAAGGCGAAAGATAAATCCGGACGCGCATCCAAGCGGGACATCAACTCTTATATGAAAAGCCAAAACAAAGAGGAGCCGATGAACAACGCGCTGGCAGAACAGCTGAAAAAACTCGGCCTGGATAAATAGATCAGAGAAAGGCAGCATTTGTAAAGAAATGCTGCCTTTTGTTGTGTTTTTAACTGTAATGGGAATACGATCCAGACGAAGAGGGAAAAGGTGAGCAGACGGCGCTCCCATTTAAAATTTCCCAATGTGAAAAAATGCTAGTATTCTTTTATCGTTTCCTATATAGTAAAAATACTTTGTGAAAAAATAAGATACGGGTCTAAAAAAGGATTTATAAAATAGGAGGATGGACTGTGAAGCAATTCGTTTTTCGTCTGATGATCCTTTTGATTTCGATCGTTCTGACGGCGGGGTGCGCGGAGGCCGGCACTGAAAAACAGGCGGCGGCCGAACCGTCCGGGCCGCTTCAGCCCGCAGAGCATTTTATTTATCATAAATTGATGAACGGGCGGGGGATGATCCGGACGAACATAACCGGTGAGCCGGAATATTTATCAGAGTCTCTCGGACTATGGATGGCATTTTTGCTGAACAGGAAAGATGAACGGCAGTTTCAAGCGCAATATCAGCTTCTCACCGATTCGTTTCTGACGAAAAATGAGCTCGTGTCGTGGAAGATTGACGGGAATAAAGCGAGCGGCACCAATGCCTTAATTGACGATTTCAGAATCATGAACTGTCTGAATGAGGCCGGAACCCTATGGGGAAACAGTGAATACGGGAAAACAGCGGTGCAGATCGGGAAGGCGCTGGAAAAATACAATACGAATGACGGGTATTTTACGGATTATTATGATGCCGCTTCAAATGCCGCGTCAAAGACCGTGACGTTGTCCTATGTCGATCCCGGCGCCTTACAGATGCTCAGAGAAAAGGGGATTATCGAGGAGAAAACGGAAAACCGGAACCTCGATGTTCTCAATCTTGCGCCCCTGAAAAATGGTTTTTTGCCGAAATCGTTCAATACCGAAACTAAGGAATACAAATATGACAGCGAAGTCAATGTCATCGACCAGCTGTACGCCGCCGTGAATCTGAAGCGGGGCGATGGCAAAGCCGCTGTGCTGTCGAAATGGATGATAAAGGAATTTAAGACGCGCGGACAGCTGTACGGACGATACAGCGCAGACACGAAGGAGCCGGCGGTTCAATACGAATCACCGTCCGTTTACGCCCTGGCCGTTCTTTTTTTAGCAGAACAAAAAGCTGATCCGGCTGTCATCAAGCCGCTTTATGAAAGAATGACTTCATTTGAAACACTGGACACGCTGAAACCTGATTACGGCGGCTATATGAGCGGGGGCGATACACATTCTTTCGATAACCTGCTGCCGCTTCTGGCTGAAAGGAAATTGTTTAATGAAAATATCATTCAATGAATCACAAAAACTGTGCAGCTACACAGCAGTTATGCTGGTGCTGCTGTCTTTTTTTATTTACTATGCGTCTCAGCAATCCGCAGGGCTTTTGATAACCTGCATCACATTGCTTGTCACGGGAGCCGGCATATGGTTCGGGGCAATCTACGCGCTCGTCATCACCTTACTCGTCTTATTTGTTCTCGGCAGCCTGCTCCTGTGGTTTCAGACCGGGAGCTTTATGGCGTCTGCCGTTGCCGAAAGTCTGCAGGTGCTGGTCATTTGGGGGATTGCGCTGCTGCTCTTTTCTTACATAGCGGGAAGGATTCACGAGTTGGCGAAGGGGCTTGAGCGCTCAGTGAAACAGCTGCGTGAAGAGATTACGAGCTTTGTCGCCGTCGACAGGGTGACCGGCTTTGACAACCATCTGCGGATGAAGCTGGAGCTTTCTGAGGAGATCAAGCGGGCGGAACGCTACGGCAATTCCTTCGTCTTTTTGCTGCTGCACATGCATTATTTCAAGGAATTCAAATCCCTCTACGGAGAAAAAGAGACCGACCGCCTGCTGGCATTTATCAGCCGCCAAATCCGGTCAAGCGTTCGGGAAACAGACAAAAAATTCAGGCCGTCCGCCGAACGGTTCGGCATCGTGCTGACCCATACGCCAGAAGAACACATGCCGGCCGTTCTGGCGAAGCTGAAAAAGGAATTGGATACGTACCGGCTGCAAAACGGTAAATACGTCTCCATCACCTTCCGTGTATGTTACTTGGCGTACCGAAAGGATTTACAAACGGCCGAGCAATTTTTAAATGAACTGGAAAACGAGATGATGATGAATGAACTCTAAATGGATACGTCTCTTACTCTCGGCGCTCTTCATGATTTCGTCGGTTTATGTTCCCCTTACGGCGGAAGCAAAAGACAAAAAGGACGGCATTCTCATTATTTATACAAGCACGGACGGCAAAGAAACCGCTGAGGTCAAAATGCTTGATCTGACCGCGGGCCATTTCTCATCCGCCGTCACCGTGAAAAGCGACGGAGACATCACAGCCGCGGACCTCAAAAAGAATCAGCGGGTCATCTATTACGGCGTCACGAAAAAAAAGCTCAGCACATCATTCGTGTCTCTGATCAGCAGCATGCCGCAGCAGCTTATCAGCATCGGCTATAACGCCGGACAGTTCCGCCAATTTGCGGGTTTGTCCCTGACAGAGAAAGAAACGGTATACCGCATTTACGGCAAAGAAGAAAAAACAGACATGCCGCTTGAAAAAGGGATGTCCGTGCTCGGCGTATCGGGAGTAAAAGGAAAGTCCCTTTATACATACCGGTCCGGTGACGGCAGCACCCGCCCTTTTATGTGGAAAACGGCGCGCTCTGACTATTATTTCGGTGTGACGAGCCTGTTAAATGATTCGTTTCTGACGGCGAAAGCGCTGCGCAACGCATTCGGAGAATCAGCGGGCGGCACCCTCCTTTATTTACGGCTTGAAGACATCAGTCCGATGTCAGATGAAACATTGCTTTACGAAGCGGGCGCTTACCTGCATAAAAGACACATTCCGTTTATTCTGGCGGTCATTCCGGTCTATCTCAATCCGGAAAACGGAGAAAAAGTATACTTGGCGGACAAGCCGAAAATGGTCAGCGTCCTGAAAAAACTTCAGCAAATGGGCGGCAGCATCATTATTCACGGCTACACGCACGCATACCGATACAGCGAAACGGGAGAAGGCTTTGAATTTTGGGATGCCAAAGCGGATCAGCCGATTACGTCAGAAAATGCGGATGATACTCCGGTCAAGCTTGAAAAGGAACAGGATTTTCCGAATGAAAAAGCGTACCGGGCGTATGTGAAGCCTTTCCGTGAAAAAGAAAACATCTACACGAGAACGAAGCTGGAGCAGGCGATTGACGATCTGACAGAGCTCGGCCTTTACCCGCTGTCATTCGAAGCGCCGCACTATACGATGTCTGAAGAAGGCTACAAAATCGCATCTTCTTATTTCTCCAGCATTTTCGGACAAGTACAGCTCAGCGGCACGACGTGGAAAACCTCGGGCGCCCCTCCGTTCGTCTCAAAGCCGGCTATGCTGGACGGGATGACGCTGTACCCGGAAACAATCGGTTATGCCGATAACTCAAAGGAAAATCCGCTCGGAGATATGGAGAATCATATTTCGCAGATGATTGATTTCGGCGGCGGAGTGGCGGGCGGTTTCTACCATCCGTATCTCGGCATGAAGTACCTCCCCGAGCTCGTCAATCAGATGGAGCGGATTCCCGGCGGCGAGTGGCTCGATCTGAAGAAAACGAAGCAAACGGTAACGTCGGACAGCGTCAGAATCAAAACGGACGGAGACGGAACCATTCATGTGGAAAACAAGATTCATCCGATAACGGCCTTTTTCAATCACCATCAGCAGACGCCTCTGGAAAAAGCGCTTTGGATTCTCTCCGGCGTGGTGTTATTGTTTATCATCATGTTCGCCTGCTACGTTCTTTATTTGCGCGCCACATTAAAAAAACGAATCTTTAAGGAGAGAAGAAGCCTTGAGTAACATTCTGTTTTTTATCTCATTAAGTTTAATATGGGTGATGCTTCTCTATCACATGTTTCTGATGCAGGGCGGATTCAGGCATTATATGACCTACGAACGGAACATTCCGAAATGGCGCGCAAAGATGGGGGAGCTCCCGAAGGTCAGCGTGCTCATTCCCGCGCATAATGAGGAGGTCGTCATCAGGCAGACGCTGAAGGCGATGGTGAACCTGTATTATCCGAAAGACAGGCTTGAGATCATCGTCGTTAATGATAATTCCTCCGACCGGACGGGAGACATCGTCAATGAATTTTCCCGTCAGTATGACTTCATTAAAATGGTCATCACAAAGCCCCCGAACGCCGGAAAAGGAAAATCTTCGGCGCTGAACTCAGGGTTCGCGGAATCGAACGGAGACGTGATCTGCGTGTATGATGCGGACAACACGCCGGAAAAAATGGCGGTGTACTACCTGGTTCTCGGTCTGATGAATGATGAGAAAGCGGGAGCGGTTGTCGGGAAATTCCGTGTCATCAACGCGGCCAAAACGATCCTGACGAAGTTTATCAATATTGAAACCATCTGCTTTCAGTGGATGGCGCAGGGCGGCAGATGGAAATGGTTCAAAATCGCCACCATCCCGGGGACGAACTTCGCGATCAGGCGGAGCATTATCGAACAGCTCGGCGGCTGGGATGATAAGGCGCTGGCGGAGGATACCGAGCTGACCATCCGCGTCTATAATCTCGGCTATCATATCCGCTTTTTCCCGGCGGCTGTGACATGGGAGCAGGAGCCTGAGACATGGAAGGTGTGGTGGCGTCAGCGGACAAGATGGGCGCGCGGCAACCAATACGTTGTTCTCAAGTTTTTATCCCAATTTTTCAAGCTGAAACGCAAGCGGATCATCTTCGATCTGTTTTATTTCTTTTTTACGTATTTTTTGTTTTTCTTCGGTGTGATCATGTCAAACACGATTTTTATCATCAATCTTTTTTACGACCTGCATCTGGCTGTCGGGTTTTTGGCGATGATTTTGTGGATACTGGCCTTTTTCCTGTTTATGACTGAGGTCATGATTACTTTAAGCATTGAAAAAACAGAAATGAACAAACAAAACTTCTTTATCGTATTTCTGATGTACTTTACATACTCCCAGGCTTGGATCGTGCTCGTCATCTGGTCATTATTCACAGAGATCAAGCACCGCTTGTTCAAGCAGGAAGTCAAGTGGTACAAAACGGAGCGATACAATCAAAATAAAAGCGGGTGACCTTTTTGAAAAAAGCGATCATATTGATAACTGGCCTTTTGCTATTGATGTATAACGGGCAGGCGGCCGCGGCCCGGGAACTGAAAACGGACGGTTCCGCCCTCGGAACAAGCGCCGGCGCAAAAGAGCAGCAGGCGCTGACTGGCGATCTGATGACACTGTACGGGGCGAAAGACAGCGCAGAGCTGACCTATCAGATTCCTGCGGGAGCTTCGAATGCCGATCAGTCGCTTCTGATTGATTACGAGGCGTCAAACTTATTAATTGCCCCGTCTTCTTTAACCATCGCCATTGATGATGAACCCATCAAATCCATAAAGCTTGACGGCAGTTCCAAGCGGAAAACGGTGAAGCTCAACCTCAGCAAAAGCCAATCCGCCCAAGGCTATCACAATGTATCATTACGATTTTACGGCGTATTAAAAGAGGGCGTCTGCGTCAGGCAGGATACGTCAGGCAACTGGATAAAAATTTACCCGGACAGCCGCCTTGTGCTTTCAGAAGCAAGCAAGTCAAAGGGAGCGGATCTCGGCCATTTCCCGTATCCGTTTGCCCAATCAGGCAATACGGGTGAAGAAACCGATATTATCCTTCCTGACAAACCGACCTCGGCGGAAGCTGAAGCCGCAGTCAAAACAGAAGCATTTCTGAAAACGGCAGACAGCAGGCTTAAGGTATCCTATGTAAAAGAATCCGACGCCGGCAAAATCAGCAATCCGTCAATTGTCATCGGCGCTGATCAGCATTGGAACGGGAAAATAAAAGAGCTTTTCGAACGCGGGAACATCAAAGCGGAGGACAACAAACTTCTTCTCGCTGAACGGGTTCTGACATCAGGGGACAAACGGCAGCCCGTCCTGTTTGTCACGGCGCACTCAGACAAAACGCTGGCGGATAAAATCCGCGTCATCACAGACAGCGCTTATTCAAGCCAGCTGGGCGGAGATACTTTGACAATCGGCCGCCTTCAGCCTGCTGCGGAAAAGACAGGCAATAAACTGACACTAGAGGACTTCGGCGCGGGAAATGTAACGGTCGGATCAAACAAAACGGCGTCAGAGCACTTCTTTTACCCTGCGGCGGCCGCTGTTGATAAAGACGGTAAGGTCAAGCTTTCACTTACATTAAAAACGTCGGAATCGATCCGGACGAAGGCGGATTCAGCAAATGACGCCGAGAGAGCGGAGCTGAACGTCATGGTCAACGGACAGCCGAATGCGGTGCGTCTTGATGATCTCGGTAATAAAGATAAAGACGGCTTTTACCACGTCTCAATCCCGATTGATCCGAAGCTTTTGCGAAGCAGCAGGTACATTGACCTGCAATTTGTCACATCAGGTTTGAAACATAACAATCCGTGTATCGACCGTGACGAAAACAAATGGGTCTATATTGATAAAAGCAGCACGCTGACGTATCCGGTAAGCGATGCGGCGCAGAAAGCTGATTTCGGGCAATGGCCGCTCCCGTTTGCGGGCGGCGGGAAAGAGAAAACAGTGATCGTCATCCCGGATGGCGTAAACATACAGACACTGAAAGAACTTTCTCTGGTGGCGGATTCATTCGGAAACGGCTTTACCGTAAAGACGGCATCAGACATGAAGGAAGCGGATGCCAAAGGCCGGAATGTTGTGTTTATCGGAGGCCTGCCGCAAATTCCGCTTTTGAAATCAAACGCCTCTAAGCTTCTCGTGCCGTCAGACCGCAGCGGAGCTTACGATGTTTCTTCGTTTCAGATGCTGAATGAGACGACGAAACAAGTCGCGTTTACCCAGGAATCACCTTGGGACGCCGGCCGGAGCATCGCTGTTTTTGCTCCGTTATCAGGAAGCGGCGCGTCTGTCACAAAAGAGCTGATCAGCTTTTTAGACAGCACAAGCGATGCCGCAACCGTCATTAACGAAACAGCCGGCCGGCAGCTGTTTTCGAATCATCAGCAAATCAAGTCCGATGACAGCAGTCCGGCGGCTGATACGAAGAGCCGGTCCGCAGCACTGAACGTTACGTATATTGCTGTTTTCGCGGCGCTTATGATCATTGCAGCCGGTCTGATCTGGCTGACGGCAAGAAGGAAAAAAAGAAAAACGGATCATGAAAAAAGCGAAGAGTAATGAAGGAAAAAGAGGCCGTTAACAGGCCTCTTTTTTTGTATTTTTATTTCCATTTTTGGCGGTGATTTTTTTATTTTTGAAACAGCATAAAAGCCCCTTTACAACTGAACGGGACGGGAGTATGATCTCTTTTATAATCTATATCGCTTAATCTGTAATCAGAGCGGGGGAACCAATTTGCGGCGCGTGATGCCGCTTGGGGTGAATCCTTTTTCAGGTAGGGCCAACTCTCATCAGCCCGAATCCGACAGCTAACCTCGTAAGCGTTCATGAGAGGAGATGAATGAAACCTGTGCACGATTATGGCGCAGGGGCATCCGTTTGCCTCTGTGTCTTTTTGCTGTGCTGAAATAAGGCATGCAATCAGCATTCGGAGACATCATAGCAGTAAGGGTTTGTAAATCAAACGGAAAATGAAAAAAAGGGGAAGACAACAAATGTACCATTCAATCAAAAGATTTTTGATTGGGAAACCGCTGAAATCACAGGCGGCCGGAGAGCAAAAACTCACGAAACTCAAGGCGCTCGCCATGCTTTCTTCAGACGCGCTGTCATCAGTTGCTTACGGAACGGAACAGATTCTGATCATTTTGGCTGCGGTAAGCGCGGCCGCGTTTTGGTATTCCATTCCGATCGCAGCGGGTGTTCTCATTTTGCTGCTTGCTTTGATTCTGTCCTACAGACAGATTATTTACGCTTATCCGCAAGGCGGAGGCGCTTATATGGTTTCTAAAGAAAATCTTGGTGAGAAGCCCGGCCTGATTGCGGGCGGCTCATTGCTTGTTGATTATATTCTGACGGTGGCGGTAAGCATTTCTGCCGGAACTGACGCGATTACATCGGCATTTCCGGCTTTGCACCCGCATCATTTGCTCATTGCTGTTTTGCTTGTGATTCTGATTATGATTTTAAATTTGAGAGGGCTGTCAGAGTCGGCGTCCATTTTGGCGTATCCCGTCTATCTGTTTGTGGCGGCGCTTGTCCTTTTGATCGTCGTCGGGCTGTTTAAGCTCATGACGGGCCAGGTTCATCCGGCCGAGCATACACCAATCGGCACGCCCGTGGCGGGCATCACGCTGTTTTTGCTGCTGAAGGCCTTTTCTTCAGGGTGTTCGGCGCTGACCGGTGTGGAAGCCATTTCAAACGCGATCCCGGCCTTTAAAAATCCTCCGGCAAAAAACGCGGCCCGCACTTTGGCCATGATGGGGATTCTGCTGGCGATCTTATTTACGGGGATTACGGTGCTGGCGTACGGCTACGGCACGGGTCCGAAGCCTAACGAGACCGTTATTTCACAAATCGCCGCGGAAACCTTCGGACGGCATACGGTGTATTATTTCATTCAAGGCGTTACATCATTGATTCTCGTGCTTGCGGCGAATACGGGCTTTTCTGCATTTCCGCAGCTGGCGTTTAATTTAGCGCGCGATCAGTATATGCCGAGAATGTTTACGGTCCGAGGCGACCGATTAGGCTTTTCAAACGGAATCATCTTTCTCGGTATCGCGTCCATCTTGCTCATTCTTTTATTCGGCGGCCGCACGGAACATTTAATTCCGCTTTATGCCGTCGGCGTGTTCATCCCGTTTACGCTGTCGCAGACGGGAATGTGCATCAAGTGGATCAGGCAGAAGCCGAAGGGCTGGGCGGTAAAAATGCTGATTAACTCATGCGGCGCCGCCATTTCATTTATGGTGCTGTGTATTTTATTCGCGACGAAGTTCAATCTTGTCTGGCCGGTGCTGTTATTCATGCCTGCTGTCGTCATGCTGTTTTTCGTCATTAAAAATCACTACACCGCGGTCAGCGAACAGCTGCGGGTCGTTGATCAGCAGCCTGAGGAAATCAAGGGAACCGTCGTCATCGTGCCTGTCGCCGGTGTCACCACCGTCGTCCAAAAATCGATTCAGTATGCGAAATCATTATCAGATCAGGTCATTGCGGTTCATGTTTCCTTTGACAGAGAAAACGAAAAAAAGGTGGAAAAGCGCTGGGAAGAACTTCATAACGGCGTCCGCCTCGTCACCCTGCATTCCTCATACCGCAGTCTGGTTCATCCGTTTGATAAGTTTTTAGAAACGGTCGAACAGAAAGCGAAAAAAGAACAGTTCTCCGTGATGGTGCTGTTTCCGCAATTTATTACGAAAAAACGCTGGCAGACCATCCTTCACAACCAATCAGCCTTCTTGCTCCGCGTCCGGCTGTTTTGGAAGAAGGACATCATCGTCGCCACCCTGCCGTATCATTTTAAAAAGTAACGGAAAGACCGCAGGCTAAAATGCCGCGGTCTTTTTTGTAAAGGAGGACGATATGGCACAAGGCGCTTTTGTCATCATACAAAATGACGGGCGGGAGGTATTGCTCGTAAAACGAAAAGACATTCCCTTATGGGATTTGCCCGGGGGCAGGATCGCTGAAGATGAAACACCTGAAGCCGCAGCCGTCAGAGAGGCCTTCGAAGAAACCGGTTATAACGTGACCATCCTGCAAAAAGCCGGTGAGTATGAAAGGCCGGCATTTGAAGATACACAGCATGTATTCATCGGAGCCATTACCGGAGGAACACCGCTGATGAACGGCCCGGAAACCGCCGCTTTACGCTGGTTTTCCCCAAACCGGCTGCCGCTGTTCATGGTGCCGAACAGAAAACGGCAAATAAAAGACGGACTCAATGGGGCGGCAAATCATAAGGCAGTCCTTAAAGACCGGAATCTGTTATCCATCCTTGATCTGCTAAGAAAAAAGCTGAGAGTATAGCCCGTGTTTCAACCCGTTTGAAAAAGGGCATGAATACAGGTAAAAGGAGGATGCAGTATGCCAAGTAAAACAGCAGGACACGTAATGACGGAGCTGCTTGAACAATGGGGAGTCGGTCATATATACGGCATTCCCGGAGACAGCATTAATGAATTTATCGAAGAACTGAGACATGAACGGAATAACCTGACATTCATCCAAACCCGGCACGAAGAAGTCGCAGCCCTGGCTGCCGCGGCTGAGGCAAAACTGACCGGGCAGATCGGTGTCTGCCTTTCAATCGCAGGACCGGGGGCCGTTCATCTGCTGAACGGTTTATATGACGCCAAAGCGGACGGCGTTCCGGTGCTGGCGATTGCGGGACAGGTGGCTTCCGATGAAATCGGCCGTGACAGCTTTCAGGAAATCAAATTAGAGCAAATGTTTGAGGACGTGGCGGTATTCAACCAGCAAGTACATACGGCAGAAGCGCTGCCCGATCTTCTGAATCAGGCGATCCGCACAGCTTACAGCAAAAAAGGCGTTGCCGTTTTAACTGTTTCTGATGATTTATTCGCGCAAAAAATCAAACGGGAGCCGGTTTACACATCGCCGATATACCTCAAAGCTGATATAGAGCCGAAAAAAGAACATCTCGTGACATGCGCGCAATATATTAACAACGCAAAAAAACCGGTCATTCTCGCCGGCCAAGGGTTAAAATCAGCAAAAGAGGAGCTGCTCGCATTCGCCGATAAAGCGGCCGCTCCGATTGTCATTACCCTTCCGGCAAAAGGCGTCGTGCCTGACAGCCATCCCCACTTTCTCGGGAATCTCGGGCAAATCGGCACAAAGCCCGCCTACGAAGCAATGGAGGAATGCGATCTGCTGATCATGCTCGGCACATCGTTCCCATACAGGGATTATCTCCCGGATGATACGCCCGCCATTCAGCTTGATTCGGATCCGGCGAAAATCGGGAAGCGCTATCCCGTCAATGCGGGAATCGTCAGTGATGCGGCTCTGGGGCTGAAAGAGCTGACGGAATACATTGAATATAAAGAAGACAGAAGATTTTTAGACGCCTGCACCGAGCACATGAAGCATTGGTGGAAGGAAATCGAAAAGGATGAAACCGAAGCGACTCATCCGCTCAAGCCGCAGCAGGTCATTGCCCGGCTTCAGGATGCGGCCGCAGAGGACGCCGTCCTGTCAGTGGATGTCGGAACGGTTACGGTGTGGATGGCCCGCCATTTTAAAATGAAAAAGCAGGACTTTATCGTCTCAAGCTGGCTCGCCACGATGGGATGCGGGCTTCCCGGAGCGATTGCTGCAAGCCTTGCCGAACCTGAGCGGCAGTCCATCGCCATTTGCGGAGACGGCGGATTTTCAATGGTGATGCAGGACCTGCCGACGGCTGTTAAATATAAACTGCCGATTACGGTTGTCATATTAAATAACGAAAATTTAGGCATGATTGAATATGAACAGCGGGTCAAAGGCAACATTGACTACGTCACCCAGCTGCAAAATATGGATTACGCCGCTTTTGCAGAAAGCTGCGGAGCAAAAGGGATCAAAGTGACGAAACACGAGGAATTGGCTCCCGCTTTTCATGAAGCGCTCAACTCAAATGAGCCGGTCGTCATCGACGCCGTTATCGGCGACGAGCCGCCGCTTCCGGGAAAAATCACTTACGGCCAAGCGAAGGGCTTCAGCAAATACATGCTGAAAAACTTCTTTGAAAACCAAAAAATCGAAATGCCGTCACTCAAGAAAAGCTTAAAACGGCTGTTTTAAAAAATAAAAATAAACAGGCAGTATGCCTGTTTATTTTTTAGTTATTTACCCAGATAAGCCATAGTAAAAGCCCGGCTTTTTATTTTAGTTTTTACTTCAATAAGGTCATCCCGGGTTATATGGAATAGGTCAGCCAATTTCCAAGGGAGCCACCCATCTTTTCATAGAATTTTTGTGCATGGTAATTATCAGATGCAATTATCCACGACATATGCGCATACCCGTTTTCTTTTGTAAATGTTTCGCATCTTTTAAACAGTTCTTTGGCTGCTTCTGTACCTCTTGCTTTTTCTATCACGAATAAATCATTCATTACTGTTATTTTATCTGCTTTCGTCGTACTAAAACTAAAATATAATGTTGCAAAGCCAATAAGTTTCCCATCTTGTTCAGCAACGAATTGAATACCCCTGTTCTTCTCAAATAACATTTCAATCAAATGATGTATCTTTTCAATCGGTGGCTTAGGTCTTTTATAAAAATCCACGATATATAAATACATTAAATCGGTCAATTGTTTTACATCATAGGGTTCCGCGCTTCTGATTATCATATGTTTCCCTCCTCACTCTTTTTAAATTTTTGTTATACAAAACTTACGCAAACACTCCAAATAATGCAATTTTTTAAAATGGTTGAGCCGGTTTGTTTTTTAAGAAAAATCAAGAAGGCGGAATCATTCTCATGAAGCGCTTAACTCAAATGAGCCGGCCGTCTATCGGCGACGAGCCGCCGCTTCCGGCATTCAGCATGAGGCTATGTATTTAATGCCCGCTCTATTACTTTAAGGAGGAAACAGAATGCAAGCAGTCAAACAATTTTCATTCATTCCGGAAGTATCGGGCTGTTTTTTATCCGTTAAATTAAATTCATCTTTTAGAGTCTCAGCTGTGCGAGAAGGCTTTTTTCACTGGTGTACTTATTTGTCGCACGATAAAATTGCAATAACTGAAAGGAGGGGTGCAAGTGATAAAGAGAAAAAGGACTCAGAGGAGTTTAGATAATGGATGAAAAAAAGAAAGAAGTTCAAAGAAAATATAGAGAAGAGATTAAGAGAAAGAAACAGCAAAAAGAAGATGATAAAAACTTCACAAGAGAGGCCTTTATTGTTGTGACGATAATCGTGCTGTTTATTTTTTTGAATTTCATGTTCAAAAGTTTTTAACAAAAAATCCCTGATCAAACAGTAAAACGGCTGGCCCGAGATTTTCAGATTCCCACTGGGTCCATCGTAAAAAACAGCATATACTTAAATCATTGGTTTTTAAAGACGATACCAGCCTTCATGACATGATATTAAAGGCATTGAAGCAAACAAAAAAAACAGACCGGTCATAATTATCAGTTATATGCTTCAAAGGGTAAGCTTTGTCTCAGGGCTTGGCCTGACCCGTCGGAAGTTTGGGTATTAGAGACGGGCGTAAACATCACAGGATTTCAGTATAGCACCTCAATTAATGAGACAGCTACGAAGGTCAAACTCCGGCGCCAGAAAGACAATAAGACGTACACTGCCACTGCAAAAGATAATTCAGGAATTAATAAATACGGGGTTCTGCAGTATGTGGAAACTGTCTCGGATAATATTAATCAGGCGCAGCTTCAGCAGCGAGCGAACGTACTCCAATCACAGAAAGAAGGTGTGAAAAAGGAATTAAAGAGTATTCAAGCAATTGGTATTCCTGATTTGCAGAGCGGGCTTCCGGTGTATATTTCTATTCCGGAAGTGGGCGTAAAGAAAACATATTGGATTGATTCCGACAAGCACGAATTCAAAGGCAGCTCCACACGATGACAATTGATGTGGTTGAGAAAAACACAATTCCGGACGGGGCTTCATCATGAGGTTAAGCGAAGCAATTAAACATCTGGCTGTCGGTGCTGTTGGCTCTGAGTCGCCGGTGGATATTATGCCGGCTGAAGTGGTTTCCGTTTCACCTATTGAAATAAGGTTTAATGAAAAAGACAAATTAATAATACCCTCTGATTTGATTATTGTTCCAAAGCGTCTGCGGGTCGGTGAAGAAGAAGCGTTGAATACTGGTGAACGTGTGATGGTTGTCTCCTTAAAAGGCGGGCAATCATTTTTTATTCTCGATAAAATTTAATGATAGTAATCCTGAAAAAATAAATAATTGTAAAGGCCTAATCTATGCCTTAAAATAACTATAATATTTTGAAAATTTTATCCGAGGTGGGTTATGAAAACTATTGGTCTTATTGGCGGAATGAGTTGGGAATCTTCAGCTGAGTATTATCGAATTATCAATGAAGAAATAAAAAAGAAGTTAGGAGGGCTTCACTCGGCAAAATGCCTTTTATACAGTGTTGATTTTAAGGAAATTGAACATTATCAATCCATAGGAGCTTGGGATAAAGCAGGTGAAGCTTTAGGTCAAGTTGCAAGATCATTAGAAAAAGCAGGTGCAGATTTTATTGTAATATGTACAAATACTATGCATAAAGTTCTTGGATATATCCAAGAAATGATCACTATACCTATTTTGCATATTGCCGATGCAACTGCAGAACAAATTATTAGACAAGACATTCGCTCAGTAGGATTGCTAGGTACTAAATATACGATGGAACAAGATTTTTATAAATCACGTATTGCGTCTCATGATATTAATGTCATTGTTCCTGATGATGATGAAAGAGAATTGATAAATAATATTATTTATCAAGAACTGTGTCTGGGTGAAATTAAACAGTCTTCCAAAAACATTTATAAGAAGATCATAAATAATTTGGTGGATAGAGGAGCAGAAGGAATCATTCTTGGATGCACTGAAATTGGACTATTAGTAAAGGCAGAGGATTCAAAAGTGCCATTATTTGATACGACTTTAATCCATGCTCAAAAAGCAGTAAATAAATCCCTTTCGATTTCTTCTTAGAATGATTATTTCTTATATTTTAAAACCGCTCTTTAGGAGCGGTTTTTATTATGGTTCATTCAATCAATAAATGGAGGAACGTTATAAGAGTGATTTTTTCTTGAACCTTTCCCCAGAAATTGAATTTGATGATATTGAAGATGACAGTGAAGTAATAGAGACATCGCGCACATATAGAATTGACTTTGAAAATGGGCGAATTACTAACGAGCTGATCGCAGGGCTTGAGGAATTAAGCAATTTGTTTATATGGCCCTGTATACAGAGCGGTATTCCTATTCTATTTTCAGTCATGACATTGGAAATGAGCTTCAAGAGGTTTTTTCTGACAACGAGACAACAGACGCATATAAAAAAATGGAGATCCCGAGACTGATCGAAGAAGCTTTAATTTATGATGATCGAATTTCTTCAGTCACTGATTTTGAGATTGATAAATCAGGTAATAGGTTCATAGTTTCTTTTATCGTAGAGACAGACGAGGGCACTGTGGAGATCAAGGAGATGCTTGGCGAGGATGTTTGAAGATCAAACGTTTGAGGAGATTATGGATCGTATGCTGTCCCGTATTTCTGCGGATATTGATACAAGAGAAGGCAGCGTCATTTACAATGCGCTCGCGCCTGCGGCCGCTGAGCTCGCAAAGTCATATATTTGGCTTGATACAGTGCTGGAGCTCGTGTGATCCGGAATCATTTCAAAACGAAAGAGAAGCCCGAGGATTATTAAAAAACAGTCCCTAATTTGTCCGCTTATTTTTGAACATTTGATCCAAGATGAACATAAAGAGGGTGAATAAGAAGGACACCGTAATCATATCTATCAGAAATATATTAGAGGTTCTTTTTATTAATAGCAGCCATACCACCTGCAAAACTAAAGAAATAGAAAAATAGGATATATATGTCATTATTCTCATATTTGTTACCCCCTTAGCCTAATTTCTCTTTTGTGATCTTATCCAAATTAGTGAAAAGGATATCCAATCCCGAAAATAAGAAAGTGATGAACAATGAAAGAAGAATTTCTCCACCTTGAAATATAGATATGTTCTCAATGATATGATTGGAAACGTATTGGATTGAGAAGTAAACAGCAGCCCATGCAAAAATGAATTCAAGGATATAGGCTGACCAAGCAGGCAATGTCAAAACATGAGTCATTCCTTTTACAATTGCTGTAAGGATAAGCATATAAACTAAAGCTAAGATACTTACGACGACAGAAAATATGTATAAGTCTGAAAGTGAACCATAGATGATATATTCTCCGAAAAAATGATTTACAGTTATAGCTGCAAAATACATAACTAGGCTGGGTACAGTTATAGCCAAGAACAGGGAGAATCCAATAAGTACGATGAATGCTGCATGAGCTAAGCGGTTGGGCGGTGTATCCACGATCTCTTTTTTTAATAGAATCATAAAAATAAGAGATGAAATCACAAGGCAGCATAAGAAAGTGAGCAGAACAGTAAAAAAGACAGTCATGTGACATCTCCAATGAAAAAGTGCTATTAGAGTGAATCTAACAGCACTTTGCATTACTTCATACGTATTTTCCTGACGATCATTTATGAATGATTTTAAAATGCTTTCATTGCTAAAGTTGTCAATTGAGCGAGGTTTTTAGCCTGGCTGTCAGAAAGTCCGGACTTTTTAAGTGAAAGATAAAGATTCTTTTCCACGTCAGCCCAGCTTAAGGCGACATACTCGTTCAGCATTTTCTTTAAAACCGGTTCGATGTGTTCATTGAAAACGGATTCGAGTTCATTTCTTATTTTCTTTCCTGCTAATTTTTCAACAAGATTGAATAATTTTGTTTTATTTTTCAGCACTTCTCTGATTACATCTTTGACTGGTTTTGACACAGATGCATCGCTTTGTGCTTTAAGTCCGTAGGAAAATTGCGTATCAGTCTGATAAAAAAATGATTTGGTCGTTCCAGTGGCATTGGCAGTATTATTATGATTTTCTTTAGCTAAGGATGCGGGGACAAAAGCAGTAGTTACAAGGGCTAAAGATGCGGCAAACAGAATGCCTTTAGCTGCGTGTCTAATGGGAAATCCTCCTTTAGAAATGTAGTGTAGAGAGAAATGAAAGACTATGTATTTAGGCGGGACCGATATGATCCGCTTTGAACATTTTCCCCTCTCAGATACCATTCTATCAATAGGTATTTTTGGGGTAAATAGGATTTTAATACAGTATTTTTCTTATAATTCAAAATCTTCTTTAGTAGGATTCATTTTGGCTGCAGTTTCGATGAGATGGGACATGGGCTGGAGCCTATATAACACATGTACAGGCTGATTGAGGCGGAATCACATTATCGGAGCGGTTTATAATTTAGGGTTAATGAATAAAAATAAACAGGCGGCATGCCTGTTTATTTTCGTTTGCGTGAAAGAGCGAAGAAAAACGGGAAGGCGGAGCCGGCCAATAACGTACCGAATAAAAACATGCCCCCGATGAACACATGATAGTTCACCCCGCCGATCCAAAGCCCCGTGATTAAGGAAACGATGCTTAATGCGATCATCAAAAAGCCGGGAATCAGACGTTTCTTACCCGTTGTCCGATAAGCGATAAGAGAACAGAAGATGCCGATGACAATCGGCACAATCCACAGATAAAAAAGGATAAATACTGACATAAGCAAAACTCCGATTTTTCTTCTATCATACCAAAAACGCCCGGAAAAAGATACGAACGGCACCCGGCGTCAAAAGAAAAACCGGCCGCAATGGCCGGTTTTTTTCTAACGGAATGAATCGTAGATCACAAACAGATTAAGCGCGATCACCAAAACCGCAATCAGCCAGGCGAGAGCCGTCACCCATTTTCGGTTCGTCAGGGCGCCCATCAGGCGTTTGTTGCTTGTAAACATAATCAGCGGCACGAGCGCAAAGGAGATGCCGAATGAAAGAACGACCTGGCTCCATACGAGCGCTTCTGTGGCGTTGACCCCCGAGATAATGATGATCATCGGCGGAATGATGGTAATGAAACGCCGCAAATAAAGCGGGATACGGTAACGGATGAAGCCCTGCATGATAATATCGCCTGACAATGTGCCGACAGAAGAGCTTGAAAGCCCTGCGGCCAGCAGCCCGATCCCGAAGAGAATGGCTGAAGCCGGTCCGATATAGTGGCCGAATTGCTGATAAGCCACGTCTAAATCTTCTACATACAGCCCGTTCTTGAAGAAAAGCGCGGCAGCGACGATGAGCATGCTTGCGTTAATCGCCCCGGCGATCACCATCGCGATGAGAATGTCAATCGTCTCGAATCTAAAAATCTTTTTCCGCTCACTATCCGTTTTTCCGACGACACGGCGCTGTGTCAGTGCGGAATGTAAGTAAATGGCATGCGGCATCACGGTTGCGCCGAGTATCCCGGTTGCCAAGAGCACACTGTCCATTCCGTCAATTTTCGGGATAAACAGCCCCTCGAGAACGGAGGCGGCGTCAGGTTTGGCAAAGAAGGTTTGCAGAGCGAAGGCGATCACCACGACGAACAGAAGTCCGGCAATGCCCGCTTCCAGCGCCCGGTAACCCCGGCGCTGCAACTCTAAAATCGCGAATGATCCGATCGCCGCGATAATGGCCGCTTCAACCATCGGTATGCCGAACAGCAGGTTGAGTCCGAGCGCCGCCCCGATAAATTCTGCCAGATCAGTTGCCATAATCACCAGTTCACCCTGTATCCACAGCCCGGCTGATACCCATTTCGGATACCGGTCTCTGGCGATTTCCGGAAGGTTTTTACCCGTGGCAATGCCGAGCTTCGCGGAAAGAACTTGAATTAAAAAAGCCATCAAGTTTGAAAAGAGGATGACCCACAGCAGCATATACCCATACTTCGAACCAGCTGAGATATTCGTAGCGAAGTTTCCCGGATCAATGTAGGCAATCGCCGCGATAAAGGCGGGGCCTAAAAAAGGCAGAAGCCGCTTGAATCCCTTGCTTTTGCCGTCAAGTGCATCCTGCACGGCTTTTGCTTGCAGTGATTGTGCTGAGATGTCTTTGCTCATTATGTCTCACCTAAATTCCGATAGATTTTTAGCTAAATAACAAAAAGTTTCCTAGATGCAAATTATTTTATCTACATCATAAATCCGCTATTATAAGATGTCAAGTTCTTTATGTTCAATAAACCGGCACATTGATGCCCTGTTTTATCTATGATATGTATCCCGCCGAAGAAAGGTCCGAAAATGAAAACGGCATCGTTCCGGGAAAGAAGCGATGCCGTTCGCAAAGCGTGTTTCCGCGTCGGATCATGCGCGGATGCGTGGAGCGTTCTTTTAAAAAGGTGAAAAGAGGACACTTGCCTATATAACTTCACAACTTTCTGTCCGCCCAACTGATTTGAGAAAAAGACGCTGTATTTCCTCCGTTTTCCCGGGTAAATAGAATAATAATGTTTCTTTCCATTGGAAGATAAAACCTTTCTGTACCATTCAAATGACCTCCGGAAAAACTCCGGCCGCTCTGAATAAACGTTTGAATCAACGATATTTCAGTGATTCCAGTCTAATAAACCGCTGTTATCTATCAAAAAAAGAATCGGCATGGTCACTTGCGAAGAAAAGAAGTTGGAGCATTAGACTTATTTCAGTCTCCCGGGCGAAAAAGTATAATAACGTCAGGAAAGCTTTCCGGCCATATGATAAAAGAGGGGGAATTTTCTTGGTACGTCGTTTGTCGATCATTTCTTTAGCCATGATTTTTGCTGTTTCTTTATTCGCTTTTGGCGGCTCTGCATCAGCAGCAGCTTTCAAACCTAAAGCTGAACCGGACGTTTCCATTTTAGCCAGCGGGGGCACAGTCGGTATTTACGGTGCTAATATGCGCTCATGCTCTAAGGTCAGCTGTTCAACGATCACAACATTCTCAAGCGGTAAAAAAATTACTGGTTCTTGGGTAACCGGAGAATATGTTCAAGGCCACTACACCAATTCTAATAAATGGCTGAAAGTCACGTATGCAGGAGCGACAGGCTACGTTTCAGTCACCACGCTATCTTATTATTACGGTTTATAATCAGAAAAACCTCGTTCTCTTGAGAGCGGGGTTTTTCCTTTATTCCGATTCAATTTCCGCGTTTCGTTTCATCATCGTGTTTCATCAGCTGATCGATTTCTTCCTTAGAAGCGTTTTTTTTCCACTCTTTCGCCTGACTTGTCGCAATGGGAATGGCCCGTCCTTCTTCATAACCCTCATCTACCATCGCATTCGCGATTTCGATCGCTTTTTTCTTCACAGGTTCCTCGAGATTCTTCAATGATTGCGGATAATCCTTCATAGACCAAGGCATCTCTATCACTCCTTTATGAAAAGTGTTTCCCGCCTGAAGAAAAAGAAAACCGCCTCATCAAAAAGAATGACAGCTAGTTTTACGAGAGACCAGCAATTTCTGAATAAAATATAAAGGATAAAGAAGCAAGTACAGATTGAATGCCCACCACATAAGATCAAAATCACCGATAAATACCCAAAAGGCTATCGCTTGCAGGCCTGAACAAAAGGTCAGCACAAGTGATATTAATGCGAAAGAGCGCCATAACGCATGTTTCCGTTTATAAAGAAACAAGCTGTACAGCCCGGTTATCGAAATGAACATATCTAAGGGAAAGAATGACCAGTTCCAGGCCATGATCATGGCGTTATCATAATCTTTAAACACCATGTTTTTTGGAATCCACTCAAAAAAAGTAACAATCCAATAAACGATAAATCCAATATCTGTAATGAGGAAGAGAACCTTTAACCCTTTCATCATCTGTTTCTGTCCGTATGAACGCTGATGCCGTTTGATGACGTTTCACTTTCAGAAATAAAGTTTAAGGAAACGACACCGATGATGATCAGAAGAACAGAGACGGCTTTTATGACAGAGAACTGTTCATGAAAGAAAAAAATTCCGATCACGGAAATCAGCACGATCCCCATCCCCGACCAGACCGCATACGCGATGGAGACACTTATATATTTCAAAGTCAAAGTAAGAAAACAAAGGCTGCCGATATAAAACAATAATAATAAAATACTTGGGACAAGTTTTGTAAATCCATTTGATAATTTCATGCTGACCGTACCCAATACTTCAAAAATGATCGCTAAACTTAAATAAATCCATTGCATTCAACATTCTCCTTCAATCGTATTATTCAAAATTATACAATATACAGAATTTGAAGGAAATTAAACAATGGGATGTTTTCCGGATAAAAAATCCGTCCGGGTGTAAAAAGAAAACGCCATAAAGGTATACTATGAAGAAAGAAATCAGAAAGGACGTGCAGGACGGGTGACAGAAGAGCGGACAGACCTGGAAAGACAACTGAGAGACATTCAAAAATGGGAAAAGGCGCAGCAGAGGGTGATGTTCTGGCAAACATTCACCCGCTTGCCGTTTCAGCTTTTGGACAAGCTGACACCGCAATTTATTCAGAGGAAAATCGGACTCATTCTCGATGAAACGGGAACGTTTATTCAGTCAGGCGGACAGTACCTGACATCTGAAAAGGGCATCATGAAAAAGTTTCAAAAACGGCTGCCGCACGGTACATGTCAAACGCTTCACGACATCCGCAATGCGCCGCTTGCCGTCATGGACGAAATCGCAGAAGCCATAGCGCGTACAAGCGTAAAGGCCGCGACGGTGCAGGGAGCCGCAACGGGAGTCGGCGGCGTATTCACGCTGGCGGCAGACATTCCGGCGATGCTCGGCCTGTCCTTAAAGACGCTGCAGGATATCGCGGTTGCTTACGGCTTTGATCCGAAAGACAAAAAAGAACGCGTGTTTATCGTCAAATTGCTCCAGCTTGCATCCAGTGACGTCATCGGAAAAAAAGCGATCCTGCAAGATTTACGGCAATATGATCAAAACGACCGCGCCTATCAGCGCGTCGCCTCGCAAATCCAAGGCTGGCGGGAAGTCGTTTACAGCTACCGCGATACGTTCGCCGCGAAAAAACTGCTGCAAATGGTTCCGGCCGCAGGTATCATCTTCGGCGCGTCCGCCAACCGTTCAGCTTTAGAAAGCATCGCGGAAACAGGCATCATGCTCTATAAAAAACGCCGGATTCTAAAACGCATGAAGGATACAGAATGATAAAAAACCACCCGAAAACACATTCAATGTGTTTTCTTTGTTTAGCAGTTCTGAAATCGGGAAACCAACAACCAACACCAATTAAAGGAGGAATTCAAAAATGGCACAAGATAATAACAAAATGAGCAGAGAAGAAGCAGGTAAAAAAGGCGGAGAAGCGACAAGCAATAACCATGACAAAGAATTCTATCAGGAAATTGGTCAAAAAGGCGGAGAAGCAACAAGCAAAAATCACGACAAAGAATTCTATCAGGAGATCGGTGAAAAAGGCGGAGAAGCCACAAGCAAAAATCACGACAAAGAATTCTATCAGGAAATCGGTGAAAAAGGCGGAGAAGCCACTAGCAATAACCATGACAAGGAATTCTATCAAGAAATCGGCCAAAAAGGCGGAGAAGCCACAAGTAAAAATCATGACAAAGATTTTTATAAGGAAATCGGCCAAAAAGGCGGAAACAGACGAAGCAGCTAATAAAAGCATAAAAGGCAGACAACCTGCAGATCAAAAGCGATCCGGCGCATCAGCTGGATCGCTTTTTATTTTGGGAAAATCTTGATCTGAGCCGCCGTTGCGATACAATAAAATGAAAAAGGGGTTTTTCACTCGTGTCTGACATGCTGAATTTGCTCGCTATCGCCAATAAAGTCAAAGAAAAACACGACAATTTTTCAATCGCGGAGATCAATGACCACTGTGTGCGCCTCGCAGTGTTTACGGGAGAATATGACTGGCACCATCACCCTGACTCAGATGAATGGTTCATCGTTCTGGAAGGTGAGCTGCTGATCGATTTTAAGGACAAAGAAACCGCAGTGCTCAAAGCAAATGACAGCCTGCTCATCCCGAAAGGCACGATTCACCGCACCCGCTCTTACGTCAGAACCGTGAATCTGTGTGTTGAGCATACGCGTGCGAAAACAGTCATCACAGAGGAACGTCATGCTGATCAAAAAGATTGTATGTGAAACAGACGCTGCAAACGCTGAAGCATTTGCGCAAGCACAGTCAAGGTGGGGAGCATTATCATGTGTAAATGGCTTCGTCAAACAGGCCGGCGGGTGGCGGAAAAACGCAGACGGCCTGTTCATCGCAGAGATCATCAGCGTTTGGGAGAACAGACAGGCCTATGATGATTTTATGGAGAACGAACATGACCGAATATACGAAGAAAACGAGCAGAAGGCTGCGATTCTTTCAATAGAAGTGATGCTGTATGAAGAGGATGAACATGTCATTCACGAGCTGTTACATCACCCTGACATCCGATATGAACCGGACTGGACGGTTCTGAAGGCATAATGAAAGCCCAAAACAGTTTGTTTTGGGCTTGTGTCTTTACTCGCGTCCGGGAAGCGTGTTGTGGACATACGGCGGGACGGGATCCAGCTTAGCTATTTCGCCGTGCGCTTTCGGTTCCTTTTCGTATTCGAATGGTTCTCCGTCCGGCGCTGTTTCCTTCAGCCAATTTTGTTCAGCGCTTTCTCCGCCATCTGAGAAATGAATAAGCTTATGGGAGAATGACTGTTTTTCCAGCGCCTTCGGGAATGTGGAAGGAACGATCGGACCTTCCTGTTCTTCTAATTCTTTAATGGCCGCAAGCCATTGGTTTTGATGCATGGTATCACGGGCCAATAAAAAGCTGAGCATATCTTTCACGCCTTTATCATCGGTCATTTCATACAGGCGTGCGACTTGAAGCCTTCCTTGTGATTCGGCGTTCAGATTGGCGCGGAAGTCTGCCAGAAGGTTTCCGCTTGCGACGATATAGCCTGCGCTCCACGGAACGCCCGTGCTGCTCTCCGGCATTGCGCCGAGTCCTGAGACGATCGCATGATGCGGATTCATGCCGCCTAAAATGGACCCGATGACCGGATCATCAGCCGCTTTTTCCTGCTCTGCCAGCGGGGCGTCTTCTAACAGTCTCGCAATCATCGTCGCGATCATTTCGACATGGCCGATTTCTTCCGTCGCGGTATCCATCAGAAGATCCTTATATTTTTCATTGCCCCGTGTATTCCATCCTTGGAACAAATATTGCATGGCGACGGATATTTCCCCGTATTGTCCCCCTAAAATTTCCTGCATCTTTTTGGCGAACAGCGGGTCAGGACGATCCGGTTTAGCCGGATGCTGCAGTTTTTTCGTATGTGTAAACATGTCTCCATCTCCTTTTTTTTGCTCTGTCCCTATTTACTTCCCCGGCGGGAAAAGGGATGAAACGGAGATGGGCGTATTGGTCCTGCTAAGGCTCGCGGCGCAAGGATAACAAATCCTGCACAAGCCCGCGGCCGATTACCTGTTCATATTGTCCGTAAATCGGGTCGAGGCGTTTCATCCATGTGTTCTTTTCCGCTTTGCTCAGCACATGAATATGAATGGATGAATTCTTCTTTATCTCTTCAAGCTGGTCTTTATTCATTTTCTCAGCGGAGGCTTCGTTCCATTCCGTCGTTTCTCTCATCGCCTCCGTTAAGATGGCTCTCGTTTTTTCTGTCTGCGAATTCCAGAAATGCTCGTCGGTCATCACGGCATAACCGAGGTACCCGTGATTGCTGATTGTCAAATAATCTTGAACATTATAAAATTTTTTAGAATAGATATTTGAAATCGTATTTTCTTCTCCGTCTACGAGATTGCTTTCCAATAGCTGAAACGTGGAATTAAAGGAATCCTGCCGCGGGCGCGCGCCGAGCAGACGGTACTGGTCTTCGATCACGCTGCTCGGCATGATCCTGAGCGCCTGTCCTTTCAAATCGTCCGGAGTGAAGATCGGTCCTTTATTTGACGTAAGCTGCTTAAACCCGTTCGTCCAGTACGCCAGACCTTTCAAATGATGCTTTTCTAAAGAAGCGAACAGGCGTGTGCCGATTTTGCCGTTGAGGCCTTCTTGCACGGCTTTATAGTTTGTAAACGCGTACGGCAGATCCAAAACACCCCATTCGGGAGACAGTGATCCGAGCTTTGAGGTGGAGGGAGCGATGAATTGTACGTCCCCGTTTTGGAGGGCGTTTATTTCTTCATTATCTGAATAGAGGCTCCCGTTTGGAAACACCTCTACTTTAATGGTGCCGCCGGATTTTTGATAGACAAGTTCGGCAAACTTATTCGCCGCCCGCCCTTTTGGCGTGTTTTCAGCAACGACATGGCTGAATTTGAAAACGATTTGATCTTTCAGGCCTTCCTGTTCGTCATCATAATACGGTTCTTCCGTTGAGAAACGATCATGAAAGCCGATGAATAAAGCGGTTCCGATACCGAGTACCATCAGGCTGAGACAAGTCAGCAAGCTTTTCATCGAAAACCCCCTCCGCCATTTTCTATAACAAGCATAATCGGGCGGGCCGTTTTCGTAAAGAGACGGAAAGGAAGAGGCCAATGACGAAAAAAAAGCTCACCATCCGCTGGAAAATCACCATACTTTCGTATATCGTCGTGCTTTTTACCTTTTTGATCGTCGGCATCGTGCTGATCGGAAATATTCAGCATACAGAGGAGCGCGAGCTGAAAAAACGGCTGATGAATACCGCGCGGACGGTATCTGAGATGACCGATGTCAAACGCGCCCTGGAGCAGAAAAAACAAAGGGAAGACGTGCGCCATGCGGTCGAAGAAATAAGGATCATCAATGAAGCGGATTACATCGTCGTCATGGATATGGATCATATCCGCTATTCACATCCCGTCAGCACAATGATCGGAAAGCGTTCAAGGGGTGAGGACGAAGCCGCGGCGTTCGCCGAGCACATTTATTTTTCCGAAGCAAAGGGAGAAATCGGCACCGCCGTCCGCGCTTTTTATCCCATCAAAGACCGGGATTTGAATCAGATCGGCGTCGTTCTGGCCGGTAAAACGCTGCCCGGATTCGGTGAAATTCTTCTTCAGCTGAAACATGAAATACTGTTTATCGTTCTGCTGGCGCTCGGGTTCGGACTGGCCGGCTCCTTTTTGCTGGCCCGCCACATCAAAAAACAAATGTTTTGGCTGGAGCCCCATGAGATCGTGAGAATGTATGAGGAACGGACCGCTACGTTTCATTCAATGAATGAGGGCGTCATCGCGATTGATAATCAGCATCACATCACCATTTTTAATGAAAAAGCGAAGCAGATATTCAATGTCAGACAAGAAACAGACGGCAGGCTGATCTGGGACGTGTTAAAAGATTCGCGCCTCCCTGAAATCGTCGAGCGGAACCGAGCCGTATATAATGAAGAAATCCAAGTCAGCGGAAAGGTGATCATGAGCAGCAGAATTCCGATCGTCATGAAAAAGAAGGTCATCGGAGCCGTCGCCATTTTTCAGGACAGGACGGAAGCGGCGAAAATGGCGGAAGAACTGACAGGTGTGAAAAATTTTGTCGATGCGCTCAGAGTTCAAAATCATGAACATATGAACAAGCTTCACACCATCGCGGGACTGATTCAGCTCGGAAAATCAGAAAAAGCGCTCCAGCTTGCTTTTAAGGAATCATCAGAACAAGAAAGCGTCACCGATTTTCTTCATCAGGCCATTCAGAATGACGCTGCGGCGGGACTGCTGTTAAGCAAAATCAAAAGAGGAAAAGAGCTTGGCATTTCTGTGAAAATTGATGAAAACAGCAGTTTCTCGGCATTTCCGGAGCATGTCGACCAGCATGACATTGTCGTCCTGCTTGGCAATTTAATCGAGAATGCGTTCGGCGCATTCGAAACAGCGGACACGGAGGACAAACATATTGACATCAGTATCGAGCAAAATGATGAAGTGCTTGCTATATTAATAGAAGACAACGGAAGCGGGATTTCCGATCAGCACATCCCGCACCTTTATGACAAAGGGTTTACCGTCAATAAAACGGGAGGAACGGGATACGGCTTGTACCTCGTCAAACAAATCGTCGACAAAGGGATGGGCATTATTGAAGTCGACACACGGCAGGGACAGGGAACGGCATTTTCTATTTTATTTCCGATGAAGGGGGAGGAATCATTCGATGGACATCAAGGTGCTGCTTATTGAAGATGATCCGATGGTGCAGGAGGTGAATAAAGAATTTATCACCGGTGTTTCGGGGTTCAGCGTCATCGCCACAGCAGCTGACGGAGACGAGGGAATCAGGCTTATAAAAGATCTGAGGCCCGGGCTCGTGGTATTAGACGTATACATGCCGAAAAAAGACGGAATTAAAACACTCCAGGAAATCAGAAAACAAAAGCTCGAAGTGGACGTCATCATCGTCTCGGCCGCAAAAGACAAAGAAACAATCCAGCTTATGCTGCAAAACGGTGCGGCCGACTATATTTTGAAGCCGTTTAAGCTGGAGCGGATGAGACAGGCGCTCGAAAACTATAAACAATATAAACGGAAAATTGAAGAGCATGACACCATGTCGCAAGAGCAGCTTGACATGCTGCTTAAAATTCCGCAAAATCCGTCCCGGGATCTGCCGAAGGGGTTAAATCATTTTACGATGAATGAAATTTTGACCTATATGAAACAGCAGACGGAGCCGCTTTCAGCTGAAGAAGCCGCCAAAGCGCTCGGAATCGCCAGGGTGACAGCGCGGCGTTATCTTGATTTTCTTGAAAAAGACGGCCAGATTAAGCTCGACATTCAATACGGGGGAGTGGGCCGGCCGGTTAACCGCTACAAATTCGTCCGCTAGCCGAGACCAAAAAGACCAAAATGTCCGTTATGATCATAAGCTTCCCCTCTTTGTTTGAAAACGCTATCATTTTTGTATAGACGCAGCGAGAGGCAAGGGGGAGTAGGGATGAAAATTTTCAAAAATCTTACGGTGCAGGTCATCACGGCGGTGATCATCGGCGTCATTGTCGGACTCGTATGGCCTGAGGCCGGGAAGCAGATGAAGCCGCTCGGCGATACATTTATCAATGCGGTAAAAATGATTATCGCACCGATCATATTCCTGACGATCGTGCTTGGCATCGCCAAGATGGGAGACATGAAAAAAGTCGGCAAAGTCGGGGGAAAAGCATTTATTTATTTTGAAGTCGTGACCACCATCGCCCTTATTATCGGACTTCTGGTCGTCAATATCATGAAACCCGGTGAGGGGCTTGATTACAGCAAGCTTGAAAAAGGGGATGTCTCTCAGTACACGCAAAATGGTGGACAGGGGATTGACTGGATTGAATTTATCACTCACATCGTTCCGTCAAATATGGTTGACGCTTTCGCAAAAGGCGACATTCTTCAGGTCTTATTCTTTTCTGTTTTATTCGGTGTCGGCCTGGCGGCGCTCGGTGAAAGAGGCAAAAGCATTATTGATTTCTTCGATAAACTGTCGCACGTTTTTTTCAAAATCATCGGCTACATCATGCGCGCGGCGCCGATCGGCGCATTCGGGGCCATGGCCTATACGATCGGGCACTTCGGCCTTGATTCCATCAAGCCGCTGGCGAGTCTGATGCTGTCTGTATACGTTACGATGTTCCTGTTTGTATTTGTCGCTTTGAATATCATTTGCAAACTATTCGGTTTCAGCTTGTGGAACTATCTCCGTTTTATTAAAGATGAACTGCTCATCGTTCTCGGCACAAGCTCTTCTGAGTCCGTCCTTCCGCGGATGATGGATAAAATGGAGCGCTACGGCTGTTCCAAATCGGTTGTCGGCCTTGTCATTCCGACGGGATATTCTTTTAACCTGGACGGCACCTCGATTTATCTGTCCATGGCGACGGTTTTTCTGGCGCAGGTGTTCGGCGTTGACCTTACCATCGGCCAGCAGGTTACGATCATTCTCGTGCTGATGCTGACATCAAAAGGCGCGGCGGGCGTAACCGGAAGCGGATTTATCGTGCTCGCCTCCACTTTATCGGCGCTTCAGGTTATTCCGCTGGAGGGGCTGGCGCTGCTCCTCGGCGTCGACCGCTTTATGAGTGAAGGAAGGGCGATCGTCAACCTGATCGGAAACGGAATCGCCACCATCATCGTAGCCAAGAGCGAAAATGAGTTTGACGAAGCGAAAAGCACACAGGCCGTAAAAGAAATGAAAACGGCGGTATAAAAGGAAAGGAACGGTATGCATCGGGCATGCCGTTCTTTTTTTCGGCCGCCATGAGTAAAAAAGATAAATTTGTTTAAATTTATTAGGAGGTGGACAAAGACCTTAGCGTCATTTTGTTATATAATTTACAATTAGAGAGTGAAAGATGAAATCTAAGGGCTTTTTGTCCTAGCAGGAGTGTATAAATGGCGGCTATTTTTAAATTTTTTCAGCATCCGGGTGTCAGACGTTTTTCCGTTTTTCTTGTTTTGACTGGGGTGTTAGTTGTATTCCGAAGTATGATTAATTTGATTTTGCTTACGTTTATTTTTACTTTTCTGATGGATCGGCTGGAGACTGTCATCCGGCACGTGTTGAACCATTTTTTCCGGATCAGCCAGAGGGTGGTCATCACCGTTTTATATATTGCGCTGGCTGTCGGGGCGACTGTCGGAGGCTTTGTCTTTTACCCGATTGTTGCCAAGCAGATTGAACAGCTGATTAAGCAGATCAAGCACATCGCGTATCATCCCGATGTCATTCCGTTTTATGATGAGATATCGAGCGTGTTCGGCGATATCAATATCGGTTCCTATGTAAAAGAAGGTTTTAATGTACTGTATACATACTTGGCCGATATCAGCACTTTCGGTTTGCAGGTCGTGATGTCACTGATTCTCAGCATGTTTTTCCTGTTCGAGAAAAAGCGGCTCACGGAGTTTATGAAAAAATTTCAGCACAGCAAGCTGTCTGTTTTTTACTACGAACTTGCTTATTTCGGCAGCAAGTTTGCGAGAACATTCGGCAAAGTGCTTGAAGCCCAATTTATTATCGCGCTGGTGAACTGTATCCTCACCTTGATCGCATTGGCGATTCTGCATTTTCCGCAGCTGTTCGGCCTGTCCATCATGGTCTTTTTCCTCGGGCTCATTCCCGTTGCGGGTGTGGTGATTTCGCTCATTCCGCTCAGCATCATCGCGTATACGACGGGCGGCGCAGCGTATGTCATCTACATCGTGCTGGTCATTTTCGTCATCCATGCGATTGAGACGTACTTCCTTAATCCGAAACTGATGTCAGCGAAAACGGAACTGCCGATCTTTTTTACCTTTACAGTTCTGATTTTCTCGGAACATTTCTTCGGCATTTGGGGCTTGATTATCGGAATTCCGATTTTTGTGTTCCTGCTCGATATTCTGGATGTCGTCAATAATGAAGAGAAGGAAAAAAACGGACCGGTCCCGGATAAGACATAACGTCGGCTCCGGCTCTTCACGAATATATGACTAATGTTATAATGCAGACAGTGCCTATGTACGGGCACTGTTTATTTTTTGTGAAAAAGGAGGAAGGCTGTATGACTGAGCCGATTTTACATATTGAAGGCCTTGACAAAACAATAGGCAAAAAGCACATTTTAAAAAACATCAGCATGGATGTCAGGCAGGGCGAGATCATCGGTTTGCTCGGTCCGAACGGGTCGGGAAAAACCACACTTATCCGAATCATCGTCGGTCTTTTAAAGAAAAACAGCGGCACGATTACAATTAACGGCTTTCAGCACGATGCTGATTTCGAAAAAGCGCTTGAATCCGTCGGAGCGATCGTGGAAAATCCTGAATTCTACCCGTACCTGACGGGGTGGGAGAATCTGAAGCACTTTGCCAACATGCACAAAAACATCAAAGAGGACAGGCTTCAGGAAGTCATCGAACGGGTCGGGCTCACCAATGCCGTTCATGACAAAGTTAAAACGTATTCCCTTGGTATGCGTCAGCGTCTCGGGATTGCTCAGGCCATTCTTCACCGTCCGAATCTGCTCATTTTAGATGAACCGACAAACGGGCTTGATCCCGGCGGAATGAAGGATTTCCGCGATCACTTAAAGGAACTCGCGGAGCTTGAAGGGACGAGCATCCTTTTTGCGACGCATTTATTGCGTGAAGTGGAGGACCTTTGCGACCGTGTCATCATCATTCAAAAAGGTGAGATCAAAACAGAGGTTGTTCTGCGCGGCGCTGAGGAAAAAGAAGAAAAAGCCGTCCTCGACATTCAGCCGGCTGACGAAGCCTTCGAATGGCTGTCCCAACAGCAATTTGCTCCGGAGAAAAACGGCGGGGGCATTACCGTCACCGTAGCGAAGAAGGACATCCCGGCATTAAACCGTGCGCTCGTCGGACAAGACTTTCTTGTGTATTCCATCATGCCGTATGCGGAATCGCTGGAGGATGAATTCATGAAAGTGACGACGGCGCTTCAAGAGGAGGGGGAGACGAATGTTTAAATTGACAGCGAATGAGCATATGAAACTCTTTAACCGAAAAGTCTCATTAGTGGCGCTGATTCTGATGGCCGTTCTCCAATTTATTATGGCGCTTGTCATTAAACGGCTTGTCATCAGTTCCGGAACGGATGAGAATTTCATCGGCTATATGGCGTACGCGCCCGGGCTGAATATTCTGCTTGAGGCATTAACGATCGTGATCGCGGCAACGATCATTTCCGCTGAATTTGATAAGAAAACGATCAAATTTTTGTTAATCCGCCCGGTAAAGCGGGAGCGGATTTTTGTATCTAAACTCATTACCGTATTTTTGGTCAGCTTGTACCTGTATGCGGCGTACTATATTCTGTCTCTGCTGTTCGGCATGGCTTTCTTCGGCGTGTCGGTGACATCTGAATCAGGGACGCTTCTTATGAACACCCTGAAAGTAATCGGCACGAACTGGGTCGAGGCGTTTGCGATGGCATGCTTTGGCTTGTTGTGTTCTTCTGTATTCCGAAACAGCGCAACGGCCGTCATTTTGTCATTTATCGTGCTGTATGGCGCAAAATCACTTGTGACGATTATGTCGCTCTTCCAAAACAAATGGGGAAGTTTTCTGCTGTTCGCAAATACTGACCTGACGCAATATATGAGCGGGGCGAAACCGCTGTTTGCGGGAATGACGCCGTTATTTTCCGCAGGCATTATCATTATCCATATCGTATTCTTCTTAGCCGTCGCTTGGTGGAGCTTTTGCAAACGCGATGTTCGGGTATAAAGTAAAGGAATGACATTTTTGTGAAAAAGATCACGATAAATCAATAATTTATGCTATTTTGATTTATAATAAAGGTAATGACGGAGGTGCTCACTTGAGAAATTTTATTACCGCATTACCGATTGTGTTATTGCTTGGTTTTTCCTTTGTGTCATTCATGTTCCAATTCGAACATCTTGTTTATTTCAGGCTTGCGCTGGGTTTGTTTTCTACAGTGGGGCTGTTTCTCTTATATAAAATGAAGTCGGGATTCCGTTATTTCATCATCTACCTGTATGCAAGCTGGATCGTGCTTGCGGCAGTTACCGCGTTTGAAGAGCCGATTTTTTCTAGCTTTTTCTTTGGCGGGCTTGTGATGACGATGGGTTATCTCACATATATGCTGATTTATCTCGGGCTTAAGCAGGACCGCGGCCCGGAAGCAGTCTGAACGCGCTATTCCATGGAATAGCGTGTTTTTTTTGTACAGCCTCACAGTTGCGAAACGAGACTTGAATCTCTATAATACTTATTAACTTTATCGGAATTATAATGGGGGGATTCCAGTGTCTTTATGGATACAGAATGAACGGCAGAGGGAATGGATGGAAAAAATCGGCCTGCTTGCAGACGAATTTCAAAAAACAGCCGCGCTTGATGATGAGGCGGGCCGTTTTCCTGCGGAGAAAATTCAAAGACTGCGCGACGCGGGATATACGGCGTTAACGGTACCTGAGGTATTCGGCGGTGCAGGCATTTCCGTTTATGATATGGTGCTGTTTCAGGAACGGCTGGCGCGGGGAGACGCGGCCGTTGCTCTCGGAATCGGCTGGCATTTATCCGTCATGGGTGAGCTCGGAGAAGGAAACAGCTGGGATGAAGATGTCTTTTCATTTATCACAGAAGAGGTGAAAAAGGGAGCTGTCCTGAACAGGGCAGCGACGGAACGGCAGACCGGCAGTCCGACGAGGGGAGGAAGACCCGGCACCTCCGCTGTCAAAAAAGACGGAAAATGGGTGCTGAACGGCCGAAAAACCTTTACAACCCTTTCACTGACTTTGGATTATATGCTTGTGACGGCATGGATTGAAGAAAAACAAACGACCGGTGTTTTTCTCATTCATAAAGATCAGTCAGGCGTTTCAGTCGAAGAAACATGGGATATGATTGCCATGAAGGCGACCGGAAGCCATGATCTCCTTTTAGATCATGTCACGGTCAGTGACGAGCGGCTTGTGGAGCTTATCAGCGGGCCGAGAGCGGCGAAAGTGAATGGCTGGCTGCTTCACATTCCCGCTGCTTATCTGGGCATCGCTCAAGCGGCAAGGGACTATGCCGTCCGGTTTGCATCCGAATATTCGCCGAACAGCCTGAACGGACCGATTAAAGACGTGCCGGCCGTTCAGCAGCGTGTCGGGGAAATGGAGCTTGAATTGTTAAAAGCGAGACAGTTTCTCTTCACGGCGGCGCAAATGTATGATGACCCGAAACGCCGCCCTTTCATCAAAAGCGAGCTCGGCATCGCAAAACATATTGTGACAAATGCCGTCCTTTCTGTTGTTGATAAAGCAATGAGAATCACCGGCGCAAAAAGCCTGGAGCGAAATAATCCGCTTCAGCGGTATTATCGGGATGCCCGGGCCGGCCTTCACAATCCGCCGATGGACGATGCGGTCATCGGCAAATTAGCGGCGGAAGCCTTTGAGCAATAAAAAAAAGAGCCTGAAAAAGGCTCTTTTTATGTATGGCTGTTGTGCCGGAGCAGTTTTTGATGCTTACGGTCAATTCTGTCATAGATCACATTCATCAGCTTTTGATTATTCATAATGGCCGCCTTGTTTTCTTTTATCAGCTGTTCGTATGTTTTTATTTTACGTTTCGCCATGAGCCCGCACCTTCCTTACATATTTGTATTCGCTTTCTAATTCTCCTAGCGATAATTCATATAAATGCCGTTCCGACTTTTTGTATATTCCGTTATTGATCAGCAAATGGATCAGATGTTTTTTTCGTCCTTCAACTGATGATCTGAGCTGAGGAGAAGACCTCATGATTACCCTCCTAATCAAATGATATTGAGAATCATTATCAGTTAATGAAAGTATACAATGGGCATATTCATATGTAAAGGGAAAATACCGCCAATTTTTCGACAAAAAGTTTCCCGGGGAATAATGCTGTCGAATATTGCATTTGCTCAGATCAAAGCTGCTATTTTTCCGCTTTTCCATCCATACTATGAATGAGAATGGAGGAGTCCTTACATGAATGATCAAACGGCAAACTTAAAACGGGGCGAAAAAGGCGCGATTCTTAATATCGCCGCGTACCTCATCCTTGCCGCCGTCAAACTGGTGATCGGTCTTATTTATCATTCCGAAGCGCTCAGAGCGGACGGGTTAAATAATGCCACGGATATTGTCGCATCACTGGCTGTGCTGATCGGGCTCCGGATTTCCCAGCGCCCCGCGGACAGTGATCATGCCTACGGACATTATCGGGCTGAAACAATTTCTTCATTAATTGCGTCTTTTATTATGATGGCGGTCGGTATTGAAGTGCTGATCGGGGGAGCAAAGGCGATTGTCAGCGGAACGGAGGCCGAGCCGAGCTTCATTGCGGCATGGACGGCGCTCGGAAGCGCGATTGTAATGTACGGCATGTATGTATATAACAGCCGTCTTGCAGATCGGGTTAAAAGTGCTGCGCTTCATGCGGCGGCGAAAGACAGCCGTTCTGACGCCTATGTCAGTATTGGGGCGTTTATAGGCGTCTTAACCGCCCGGCTTCATCTGCCGTGGATTGATCCGGTCATTGCTTTTCTGATCGGAATCATCATCTGTAAGACGGCATGGGACATCTTCAAAGATGCTTCCCACTCATTGACGGACGGGTTTGATCTGAAAGATTTGGAGCCGTATAAACACACGGTGAAAGAAATAAAAGAGGTCAGCAGGCTGAAGGATGTGAAAGCAAGGTATTTAGGGAGCACGGTTCATGTGGAAATGGTCATTACGGTAGATCCGGGACTGTCTGTGAAAGAAGGCCATGAAGTAGCCGATGAGGTCGAATATGCAATAAAACATGAACATGATGTGACTCATGTCCATGTTCATGTAGAGCCTGAAGTCATAAACAAAGATCGTGAAACGAATTAAATATGCTGTGATAAAAACTCTGTGACTTCTTCGGGCGTTTTCGCGTTTGCGCTGTGAAGATGCGCTTTCTTTTCGCCGTTTTTAAAGATCAGAAGGCTCGGTATGCCCATTACCTGATATTTGTCGGCAAGCTCAGGGAGCTCGTCTCTGTTCAGTTCATACCAATCATTTTGATTATATTCTTCCAAAATATCGCCGATGAACATATTCATGCGCGTGCAGTCAGGGCACCAGTCAGCGAAAAATTTCACGATGATTTCCTTGTCGGATTGAATAAGTTCATTAAATTGTTCTGTTGTACTGATTTTTTTCATATGACACATCTCCTTTTCCATGCCATTTTAATATAAAATAAAAAGGAATTACATACAAATGCTTTCATATTCAGAATGCCCAAAAATAATTAGATCATTTTCTGAGGAAAGTGATAAGATAGTAAAGATGAATTGTTGTGGGGGGAATATCCATTGAAAACAAGTCTAGGATTGGTGTACGGCGGAAAGTCAGCCGAACACAATGTATCGCTGCAGACAGCATTAGCTGTAACAAAAGCGCTTAATACTGAGAAGTTTGATATACATCCGATTTACATCACTGAAAAAGGAGAATGGCAAAGAGGCCCGCTGCTGACTGAGCCGGTTTCCAACGTGAAAATGCTTCAGCTGGAACAAAACGGTGAAAGTTTCGCTCTATCAGCATTGAACCGGGAAATGTTTCCTGAAGCGTCGCCTGACGAAAAGGCGCCGATCGATGTCGTATTTCCGCTTCTCCACGGACCGAACGGTGAAGACGGCACCATTCAGGGTCTGCTGGAATTGCTGAACGTTCCTTATGTCGGCAACGGGGTGCTTGCATCATCAGCCGGCATGGATAAAGTCATCATGAAGCATTTGTTCGCTCAAGCGGGGCTTCCGCAGGCGAAGTACGCCGCTTTCTTAAAAAAGGACTGGAAACAGACGCCGGACAGCTGCTTACAGCAGGTTGAAAAGGAGCTGGGATATCCGTGCTTCGTCAAACCGGCGAACCTCGGATCAAGCGTCGGAATCAGCAAATGCCGAAACCGTGAAGAGCTTGAAAAAGCCTTCGAACTGGCTTTTGAGTATGACCGGAAAATTGTGGTGGAAGAAGGAATCGCCGGCAGAGAAATCGAAATCGGCGTACTCGGAAATGACGAACCGAAATGCTCCGCCGTCGGTGAAATCGCGCCGAAAACCGACTTTTACGATTACAAAGCGAAATATGAAGACGGCGACACGGATTTAATGATTCCCGCGCAAGTGACGGATGAACAATATGCGGAAATCAGCGAGATGGCGATTAAAGCCTTCAAAGCGATTGACGGATCAGGCCTTGTCCGCGCCGATTTCTTCCTGACCAATGACGGTCAAGTGCTCATTAACGAAGTGAACACAATGCCGGGCTTTACGCCATTCAGCATGTTCCCGCTGCTTTGGAAAGAAGCAGGCGTAGATTACAGTGATCTGATCGAACAGCTGGTTGAGCTGGCAAAAGAACGCCATGCCGAAAAACAGCTGATTAAACATACATTTTAATGAAGACGGACACTGCCTGAAGGGGCAGTGTCTTTTCCCGTAACAGACAACATTTTCAGAAAGCGAGGTGCCACCTTTGATAAAGCGAACTGTAAAACGAATCGCAGACATGGTCAAAGGCACACTGACAAATCCCGAATTTGAACAAAGAATGATTGAGGGCGCCGCAACCGATACGCGGACTTTGGAAAAAAATCAGCTGTTCATTCCTTTAAAAGGCGAGCATTTTAACGGCCACACCTTTGTGCCGCAAGCATTCGAAAAAGGCGTTTCCGCGGTATTGTGGGACCGCTCTGAACCGAATCCGCCGGAAGAGCGTGCTGTCATCCTGGTCGATGACACGCTGGAGGCGCTGCAAACATTGGCAAAAGCTTGTTTGAAAGAGCTCGGCACAAGGGTTATCGGGGTGACCGGGAGCAATGGAAAAACGACAACGAAAGACATGCTTCACGCCGTTCTCGGCACTCAGTACCGCGTTCACAAAACCGCCGGCAATTTCAACAATCATATCGGCCTGCCGCTGACTGTGCTTGCCATGCCTGAAGATACAGAAATCGCCGTTTTAGAAATGGGAATGAGCGCGAGGGGCGAAATTGATTTTCTGAGCCGTCTTGCTGAACCGGAAGCGGCCGTCATTACCAATATCGGCGAATCCCACATGCAGGATTTAGGCTCAAGAGAAGGAATTGCGGAGGCGAAACTTGAAATTATAAACGGACTTCGGGAAGACGGCGTTCTGTTTTATTTCGGGGATGAGCCGCTGCTCCGCCAAAAGACGTACACTTGCCGGACAACGACATACGGCGCAGGCGCGGACAATGATCTCCGCCTGAAAGAAATAAAACAAGCGGAAGAAGGCACGTACTTCAATATCGACGGGATCGACCGTTCTTTCTTTATTCCGGTTCTCGGCAGACATAATGTGATGAATGCCATGGCTGCATACGCCGCCGGCATCTATTTCGGCATTACGCCGGAAAATGCCGCTCTGGGACTGAGCCGCCTGAAGGTGACGGGGATGAGATTGGAACTGGTCAAAACGGAAAACGGCATCTCGATCGTAAACGACGCGTATAATGCGAGCCCGACGTCAATGAAAGCGGCGGTCGAATTAATCGAAACGATGAAAGGCTATCGGAAGAAAATGCTCGTTCTCGGTGATATGCTTGAACTTGGTGATGAAGAAAAAGCATTCCACGAAGAATGCGGAGCTGCGGTCAATCCGGCGGAAATCGACCATGTATTTACTTACGGCACACTCGGCGCATTCATCGCTGACGGAGCGCGTCGGCATTTTGAAGAAGGGCGCGTCAGCCATTATCTTGACAAAAAAGAACTGCTTCACGCCATACAGGAAATGGCCGCTTCCGGCGATCTCCTTCTGTTTAAAGCATCGAGAGGTATGAAGCTCGAAGAAATCGTTAAAGATTTATTAGAGAAGAACTGAAAAAATACTGATCAGCATTATAAAAATATACAAAAATGAAGAAACTAATTCAGGGTGAAATAATTCTGTCCGTATGAAAAAGAAAGACCGCCGGCTGGGAAATCCCGTCCGGCGCGGGGTCCGGCCTCGTTCGCGGGAAGAATCCGGTCAGGCCGCTTCCGGCCGCCTGACCATCTCGCCTTATTGAAAAACACATAGTGTAATGGTAAGATTAAACGTAAAGTAATTCGGGCTTTGTATACGTATGATCCTGTCCTTTGGATGAAAGGGCGGTTTTTAGTGGTAAATCACGACATTACTGAAACAGCAATCAGAAGGAGTTTGAATAATTTGACTATAACGTTTCAAGATTTCCAATTAAGTTCTGATCTCATGAAATCAATCAATCGTATGGGATTTGAAGAAGCAACACCGATCCAGGCACAAACGATTCCGCTCGGACTTTTAAATAAAGATGTCATCGGACAAGCGCAAACAGGTACAGGTAAAACAGCTGCGTTCGGTATACCCCTTGTTGAAAAAATGAACCCCGAGTCTCCTAATATTCAAGCAATCGTAATCGCGCCAACCCGTGAATTAGCCATTCAAGTATCTGAAGAGTTATATAAAATCGGACAAGATAAGCGTGCGAAAGTACTGCCTATTTACGGCGGCCAGGATATCGGACGTCAGATCCGCGCATTGAAGAAAAACCCGCATATCATCGTAGGTACGCCGGGGCGTCTTCTTGACCATATCAACCGCCGCACGATCCGTTTAAACAACGTGAATACGGTTGTCATGGATGAGGCTGATGAAATGCTGAATATGGGATTCATTGATGACATTGAATCCATTCTCTCAAACGTGCCGAGCGACCACCAAACGCTCTTATTCTCAGCAACAATGCCTGCGCCGATCAAACGGATCGCAGAGCGTTTCATGACTGAGCCGGAACACGTAAAAGTAAAAGCGAAAGAAATGACTGTGTCCAACATTCAGCAGTTCTACTTGGAAGTGCAGGAGCGCAAAAAATTCGATACGCTGACTCGTCTTCTTGACATTCAGTCTCCGGAACTTGCGATCGTATTCGGACGTACGAAACGCCGTGTCGATGAGCTTGCTGAAGCCCTGAACCTTCGCGGATATGCGGCTGAAGGAATTCACGGCGACTTAACGCAGGCGAAACGTATGGTTGCGCTTCGTAAATTTAAAGAAGGTGCGATCGAAGTGCTTGTAGCGACTGACGTTGCCGCCCGCGGACTTGATATCTCAGGCGTTACCCACGTTTACAACTTTGACGTGCCTCAAGATCCTGAAAGCTACGTTCACCGTATCGGAAGAACGGGCCGTGCAGGAAAAACGGGTATGGCGATGACGTTTATCACACCGCGTGAGAAAAGCATGCTTCGCGCGATTGAACAAACGACAAAACGCAAAATGGACCGTATGAAAGAGCCGACGCTTGACGAAGCATTAGAAGGACAGCAGCAGGTGACGGTTGACCGTCTGCGCACGGCGATCAGCGAAAACAACCTGAACTTCTACATGACGGCAGCTGCGGAATTGTTAGAAGATCATGATGCAGTGACAGTTGTGGCTGCAGCCATTAAAATGGCGACAAAAGAGCCGGACAGCACGCCTGTACGCCTCACTGATGAAGCGCCGATGGTCAGCAAACGCTATAAAAACCAGCGTACTTCTAAGCGCAGAGACGGCCAAGGCGGCGGCTACCGCGGCGGCAAAGGGAAAACCAACAATCGTTCTTCCTACGATAAAAAACGCTCAAGCGACCGCCGTTCTTCAGGTGACAGACGCCAGAAAAAATCATACTAAAACACAGGAAGCGGACCCTTTTACGGGGTCCGCTTTTTTTTGATATGCCGGAAAGTGAATCTTTTTTGCAAATCAGCCGTATTTGTATGTATGATAAAAAATGGGAGGTAGGTATGTTGAGAGCACAGCCAAAAAATCGAATCAGTCCAAGCGGCTTAAAAGTCTGGCGTCTTCAGGAAATCATCCTGTCCGCCTTCTGTCTTCTGGCCGTTATAGCAGCAGCTGTTTTAAGCCATTTCTTCCATTGGCCGTATTGGATCACCGGAGTCCTCGGCATTATTTGGGTCATCGGTTCAGTGATATCCGTCTATGCCATACCGAAAATCAGGCACAGGATCTGGCGCTATGAAGTCCATGAAAATGAAATTGATATTCAATCCGGCATTTTTATTGTCAAACGGGTCATTGTGCCGATGGTGAGGGTGCAGCACGTAGATACTTCACAAGGCCCGCTCCTCAGAAGGTATCGTCTGGCCTCAGTCAAAATCTCCACGGCGGCAACCGTTCATTCCATTCCGGCGCTTGATATGGAGGAAGCTGACCGGCTGAGGGATTCCATTTCCCGTCTGGCAAGGGTGACGGAAGATGATGTCTGAGCCGAAACGTCTGCACCCGGCGGCCGTGATTTTGAACTTATTCCATATTATTATCGAAACCATTAAAAACATTATTCTGCCATTTTTTCTCGTCTATATTGTAAACTCCAACCACTTCATCCGCTTTTACGGAGGCATTGCGCTCGCCGTCCTGCTTATCTGGCTGATTACAGCTAGTGTGATCGAATGGAGAAAATTTACATACCGGATTGAGGACGGAGAATTCAGAATTGAAGAAGGCTTGTTTTTTACGAAAAAGAGATACATCTCCATTGACCGGATTCAATCAATGAATACGAGTGCCGGCATCATTCAGCAGCTTTTTAAGCTTGTTAAGCTTCAAATCGAAACGGCCGGTGACGGGAAAAACGCCGAGGCCGTCTTATCCGCCATTACTGTGGAAGAGGCGGAACGGATCAGAGCGGCTGTTTTTCAGCAAAAAGCGGAGCAAGAAGAACGAGGGGAGACCGCAGCGGAGCAGGAGCCGATGCGCGGGGAAGATGTGCAATCCGTTTACCGACTGTCTGTAGGTGAGCTGCTTATGGCCGCCTCAACATCCGGGGGAGTCGGTGTCATCATCTCAGCGGTATTCGCCCTCTTTTCTCAGATTGATGAAGTACTTCCGATGGACTGGCTCTATGACAGGTTTTCTTTTCTCAAGCATGCGAGCATCGGTATATACGCCGTGATCATTTTCATAGGATTGTTCATCGCCTGGCTGTTAAGCATCGCCGGTATGATGATCAAGCATGCCAACTTTAAGATAGAAAAAAAGGAACACGACTTGGTCATTACCAGAGGAATTATTGAAAAACATCAAGTGACAATCCCGCTCCGTAAAATCCAAGCCATTAAAATGAAAGAAAATGTGATCAGGCAATTATTCGGATACGCGACGGTTGCGATTGTCAGCGCCGGCAGTGCGGGGAATGAGAAAGAAGGAGCACAGACGATTCTGTTTCCGATCATCCGCAAATCAAAGCTCGGAGTGATGCTGAACGGTTTCACACCGGATTACGTGCTGGAAGAAAACCGGAATCATTTGCCGAAAAGGGCGCTGCGCCGGTATTTATTCCGATCCATAATCTTCTCGGTTTTCGTGATCATCCCGCTTTGTATTCTGTTTAAACCGTGGGGATATGCATCGCTCCTTGTGCTTCCCGTCGAAATGGTGCTTGGATATGCCTCGTTTAGGACAGCGTCATGGTGCATAAACGGCGGCAGGCTTCAGATCACCACGAGGCTGGTCGGGAAGACGACCACGATTATGCTGAGAAGAAGAATGCAAATGTTTGAAGTCAGCCGCTCCTTTCTGCAAAAAAGAAGGCGACTCGCATCTGTGGCTACCGCAGTGAAATCAGCTCACCACATGGAACATGTCATGCTGAAGGATGTCAGCGAGGAAGATGCCGAACGCATCGGGCGCTGGTATTCATATGAAAAAGCGGACGGTTAATACCGCCGCTTTTTTTGCTGCACGCATAAAAAGGAAAGCAAAAATCCGCCTGCCAGTCCGAACAAATGCGCCATAATGTTAATATTAGAGTTGATAAACGTCGACAGCACCGCGATGATAAGCAGGGTCATAATCATTTTCGACTGATCCCGGCCGATCAGCTCCTTGCGGAAAACAGTCAAAAACACATACACGCCGAAAAGTCCGAAGATCGCGCCGGATGCGCCGACATGCACATAATCAAGCGGTTCGGCAAGATACGTGCCGATATTGCCGATGATGCCCGATGCGATGTACACAATCAGAAAACGGACTTTTCCGAGCATCTGCTCAAGCGGGGGCGCGAATAAAAAGAGAGACATGGAGTTAAACAAAAGGTGAGTGAAATTCGCGTGTAAAAACATCGGTGTCACCAGCCGCCACCATTCTCCCGAGGAAACGCCGTAATTATAGCCGGTCACAGCATCTGACCACATCATGACGGAATGAAGCGGCATACTGAAAAACAGCCACAAGAACGCCTGCAGCGCCAAGATACAGCTGACGGCCGGATAACGTCTGATAAAAGTCTGGAAATTTTCCGTTCGTATAAACATCGCAAGCCCCTTTGCATCTGATTTGTTACATATATAGTAACACGTTTATGACATAAACCGTTTTTTAGTACGGACTTTTAGGAGGAATTCACATGATTTTCGGAATCGGAATCGACATCGTTGAACTGCACAGAATTGAAAACATGCTCAGCCGGCAGGCGAGGTTTCCGCAAAGAATATTGACGGAAGCTGAATATGCCCGTTTTACATTGCTGTCGGACAAAAGGAAAATTGAATTTCTCGCGGGAAGATTTGCGGCAAAAGAAGCCTTTTCGAAAGCATACGGCACAGGTATCGGCAAAGAGCTCAGCTTTCAGGATATTGAAACCGGAAACGACAAAGCGGGAAAGCCTGTGCTGGCCTGCGCCAAGCTTGACGGCGCGGCGGTTCACGTCTCCATTACCCATACAAAAGAATACGCCGCGGCACAGGTCGTGATTGAAAGGTTGTCACGCTAGTCTGCATATTAGCCGGAACCCCTTCATATATTTGATAGTGCATTAAGGGAGACAAGTTGTTTGAGGCTTTTATGGTACGCGTCCGTCCGTTCAGGGCGTACCGTTAAAGTCAAACAAGCGATTTCTTCCCTTTACATCAATTGAGAAGAAGGGGTTGAAAAAAGGTGAGAAAAAGCTTTGTTTTGCTTTTAACGGGACTGCTTGCCGTCCTTATTCTTTCGGCCTGCGGCCAAAAATCACAGGAAGATATCGTGAACGGTTTAGATAAGAAGGCGAAAGAATACACCTCGTACAAAGCGAAAGCCAAAATGACCATTGAAACGGGGAGTGATCCGCAAGTATACAATGTGGAAATCTGGCATAAAAAACCTTCCCTGTACCGGGTCTATCTGGAAAATCCGAAAAAAGACCAAAACCAAGTCATTTTACGGAACGCCAACGGAGTCTTTGTCCTCACGCCGTCTCTAAATAAGAGCTTCAGATTCCAAAGCGACTGGCCGAATAACAGCAGCCAAGTATATTTGTTTGAGTCACTTGTAAAGGACGTGCAGCATGACAAAGACGCCGTCTATTCCGCCAAAGATAAAAAGTACACGTTTGAAACAAAAACAAACTATCAGCACAACAAAATGCTGCCGACTCAGGAAATCACTTTCAACAAAAAGGACATGAGCCCGTCGCTCGTCAAAGTCATGGATACAGACCGGAAAGTGATGGTAAAAGTCGAATTCAAAAGCTTTGAATTCAACAAGCCGTTTGATAAAGACTCTTTTGACGAGAAGAAAAATATGACGCTTTCCCAGATGGACGTCGCCACAAGCGCCAAGCCGTCTGATTCATTTGCGGTCAAAACACCGCTTCAAGTGCCGGCCGGCGTCAAAAAGCTTGAAGAGAAAGATATTTCAACGGCGGACGGCAAACGGATCGTCATGACTTACGGCGGAGAAAAATCATTCACCCTTATTCAAGAAAAAGCCCATATCGCAAAAGCCGCCTCTGCCGTCACGCTGAAAGGCGAACCGGTTAATCTCGGCTTCACGGTTGCGGCATTATCTGATACGTCTTTAACGTGGACATATGACGGAGTGGATTATCTTCTGTCATCACAGGATCTTACAAAAGATGAAATGGTGGCCGCCGCCAAAAGCATGCAGGGACAGTCGTCAAAATAACGTCAAAAAAGAGGCCGCCGCTGTCGGTCTCTTTTTTGATTCCATTTCACTTTGCAGAATAATTTTAGTATGATAATAACAATATGAATTGAAAATAATGCTAGGAAGTGTATCGAATGAACACAGCATCCTTTTACAGAGAAACGTGGGCGGAAATCAACCTGTCCGCGATTAAAGAAAATGTCACGCATATGAAAAAACACATCGGGCAAAACGTCCATCTCATGGCGGTTGTAAAGGCGAACGCTTACGGCCACGGAGATTTGGAAGTTGGGAAAGCCGCGCTTGAAGCGGGTGCCTCTTGTCTTGCCGTAGCCATACTGGATGAAGCGATTTCATTGAGAAAACGGGGCATTACAGCGCCGATTCTCGTGCTTGGCGCCGTGCCGCCCGAATATGTACAAGCAGCTGCCGAGTATGACGTAACACTCACGGGGTATTCTGTTGAATGGCTTCAGGAAGCTGCGCGCCACCTCGGAAGTGCGACAGTGCCGTTTCATCTGAAAGTCGACACCGGCATGAACAGACTCGGAGTCAAAACGGAGGAAGAAATCCAAAGCGTGTTAAAAATCCTCAGCCAAAATCCCGGTTTAGTCTGTAAAGGCGTATTCACCCACTTTGCTACCGCGGATGAGAAAAACAGAGATTATTTCCTCTTCCAGTTTGACCGCTTTAAAACATTGATCGCTCCGCTTCCTTTAAAAGAATTGATGGTGCACTGCGCGAACAGCGCTGCCGGACTTCGTCTTAAAAAAGGCTTCTTTAACGCGGTTCGTTTCGGCATCAGTATGTACGGGCTTCGTCCTTCTGCTGACATCCAAAGCGAAATTCCGTTTCAATTAAAGCCGGCTTTTGCGCTGCACTCTGTTTTATCCCATGTGAAAAAGATCCGCAAAGGGGAAAGCGTCAGCTACGGCGCAACATATACGGCAGAGAAGGATCAATGGATCGGAACGGTTCCCATCGGCTATGCGGACGGGTGGCTCCGCAAGCTGAGCGGCACGTCTGTGCTGATCGGCGGCAAACGGATGAACATCGCGGGAAGAATCTGCATGGATCAATTGATGGTCGAATTAGATCAATCTTATCCGCCGGGCACCAAAGTCACCCTGATCGGCAGCCAGAAGGGAGAAACGATCACGATGGATGAAATCGCAGGGCGGCTTGAGACGATTAATTACGAGGTCCCTTGTACCATTAGTTCCCGCGTTCCCCGTATGTTTTTGGAAAATGAGAGTATAATGGAAGTAAGAAATCCTTTACTGCAAGATAATACAAACAAGTAGCCGTCATCCGGAAAAAGAGAATTTATAAAACAGCTTTGCTTGACGTTTGAATAATGGTATCATTATGTCTGGATGGATGTATTGGTCGTATCCGTAAGTTTGGTGGAGGTGTATGTTTTTTGTCTGAATCCAGCGCAAGAACCGAAATGAAAATCAGCTTGCCTGAAAACTTAGTAGCTGAATTGGATGGTGTAGCGATGCGGGAGAAACGAAGCAGAAACGAACTGATATCACAAGCAGTGAGAGCGTATGTCAGCGAACGGACAACTCGCCATAACCGTGATTTGATGAGACGCGGGTATATGGAAATGGCGAAAATCAACTTGAATATCTCTTCTGAGGCTCACTATGCTGAGTGCGAAGCAGAAACGACCGTTGAGCGCTTAGTCAGCGGAGGATAATCATTTTGATTGTAAAGCGCGGCGATGTTTATTTTGCTGATTTATCTCCTGTTGTTGGCTCAGAGCAAGGCGGCGTACGCCCGGTTTTAGTGATCCAAAATGATATCGGAAATCGCTTTAGCCCGACTGCTATTGTTGCAGCCATAACAGCCCAAATACAGAAAGCGAAATTACCAACCCACGTCGAAATTGATGCAAAACGCTACGGTTTTGAAAGAGATTCCGTTATTTTGCTGGAGCAAATTCGGACGATTGACAAGCAAAGATTAACGGATAAAATAACTCATCTGGATGATGAAATGATGGATAAGGTTGATGAAGCCCTGCAAATCAGTTTGGCACTCATTGATTTTTAGTCATATTTTGGTTGCTCATATAGAGCAACTTTTTTTGTTTTCGAAAAACATAAGCGCTATAATAAAGAGATAATCAAACAAAATTTGTTGTTTTGTGTCGGGAGGTCAGTGAAACCCATGTCGAATCAGAAAGTGTATCAGTTCATCATTGATCAGCATGATGAACTGCTTGATACTTGGACAGCCAAACTAAAAGAAGTAGGCAATCAGGAAGACTATCAGCTTACGAATCACATATGTGAAAATATTTGTAAAGACTATATAGACATTCTTTTATTATCGACTAAAAATGACGAGGCCACGGAAGAGCAGATCAGTGAACTCGCACTGCGCGCCGTTCAGCTCGGCCTGTCACTGAAACTTCTTTCAGCCACCCTGTCAGAGTTTTGGAAACTGCTTTACGAAACGATGGTCGACCTTAATATGGCCGATCAGGACAGAGCAGATTTGATTTTGGAAATAGACAGCTTTTTCAATCCGATCAACACGGAAATCTTAAATCAGTATTCTATCTCCTGGGAAAAAACGGTTACTTTGCAAAAAATCGCGCTTCAGGAATTGTCGGCTCCGCTGATCCCGGTATTTGAGCATGTAACGGTCATGCCGCTTGTCGGGACGATTGATACGGAGCGTGCAAAGCACATTATGGAAAATCTGTTAAACGGCGTCGTGAAGCACCGTTCACAGGTTGTATTAATTGATATCACGGGCGTGCCGGTCGTTGATACGATGGTGGCGCACCATATTATTCAGGCATCAGAAGCGGTGCGGCTTGTCGGCGCGAAATGCCTGCTCGTCGGAATCCGTCCGGAAATCGCGCAGACGATCGTTAATCTGGGAATTGATTTGTCGCAGGTTATTACGAAGAATACCCTTCAAAAAGGAATTCAAACAGCGCTTGAAATGACAAATCGAAAAATCGTTTCATTGGGGGAATAACATTGTGAGACATCCAAAAATCCCGATCCTGAAACTGTATAACTGCTTATTGGTATCCATCCAATGGGAACTTGACGATCAGACAGCTTTGCATTTTCAAGAAGATCTGCTGAACAAAATCTATGAAACCGGCGCAAACGGGGTCGTCATTGACCTGACATCCGTTGACATGATCGATTCATTTATCGCGAAAGTGCTCGGCGATGTCATCACCATGTCTAAATTGATGGGCGCAAAGGTCGTATTGACGGGAATTCAGCCGGCTGTGGCGGTCACATTGATTGAACTCGGAATCTCACTTGAGGAAATTGAAACGGCGCTCGATTTAGAGCAAGGGCTTGAGACATTGAAGCGGGAATTGGGGGAATAGCGATGAACGACCAATCCTGTGTGAAAATCATGACAGAATGGGATATCGTAGCCGCCAGACAGCTTGGCCGCAACGTTGCGAAGGAATTAGGCTTCGGTACGGTGGACCAGGCCAGAATCACGACGGCTATCTCAGAATTGGCCAGAAACATTTACTTATATGCAGGCAAAGGCCAGGTCAGCATAGAACAAGTAAACGACAGAGGGAAAAAAGGCCTTAAAATTATAGCAGAAGACAAAGGACCCGGAATCCCCGACATCCGTAAAGTGATGGAAGACGGCTTTTCAACGTCAGGCGGACTGGGAGCGGGACTTCCGGGCGTCAAAAGGCTGATGGACGAATTCAGCCTGCAATCTGTTGCAGAGGAAGGAACAGAGATTCAAGCCGTAAAATGGCTTCGGTAGGAGGTTAGAACGTGGATTTCAGGGAGGTTATAGAGCAGCGGTATCATCAGCTGCTTAGCCGATATATAGCCGAATTAACAGAAACATCTTTATATCAAGCCCAAAAATTCAGCCGAAAAACGATTGAACATCAGGTTCCTCCGGAGGAGATTATCAGTATCCACCGAAAAGTAGTAAAGGAACTGTATCCGGATCTGCCGGAAGATGTTTTTCATTCGCTGGATTTTTTAATAGAAGTCATGATTGGCTACGGGATGGCTTATCAGGAACATCAAAGTCTGAGAGATATCCAGCAGGAGCTTCGTTCAGAAATTGAAATTGCCGCAAATGTTCAGCAGACGCTGCTTGGCACAAAAATTCCTGAAGAAGAAGATCTGGATATCGGGGCGATCAGCGTCCCCGCCAAACAGATGAGCGGGGATTATTATCACTTTGTCAAAGACAAGGAATCGATTAACATCGCGATAGCCGATGTCATCGGAAAAGGAATCCCCGCCGCATTGTGCATGTCGATGATCAAGTATGCCATGGACTCTCTTCCGGAGATCGGCATTCACCCCTCCCAAGTGCTGAAAAATCTTAACCGCGTTGTAGAACAGAACGTGGATTCAAGCATGTTTATCACTATGTTTTACGCAAACTACAATACGAAAAATCACCAATTTACATATGCCTCTGCGGGGCATGAACCGGGCTTCTACTACTCTGAAAAAGAAAAAAAGTTTTATGATCTGGAGGCAAAAGGATTGGTGCTGGGAATTTCTCAGGATTTTGATTACAGCCAATATGAACAGCACATGGACGAAGGAGACATGATCGTTCTTTTTTCTGACGGCGTCACCGAATGCCGTACCGAAAACGGTTTCTTAGAACGCAGCGACATTCAGCGCATGCTGGAAGAACATATGGACTGCTCCTCGCAGGATATGGTCAAAAACATTTACGACAGCCTGCTGAGACTCCAGGACTTTCAGCTTCACGACGATTTTACGTTAATTGTTTTGAAAAGAAAGGTTTAAAAAAACAGCAGCACGGGTAAAAAGCCATTAGCACGAGTAAGGATAACTTTCAGAGGTGATACGATGAATTTAACGGTAGATATGAAGGAGAATCTTTCAGATATACAAATCAATATCGCTGGAGAAATCGATGTATACTCAGCTCCGGTGGTTCGTGAAAAGCTGATGCCCCTGGCAAACGAGGGGAAGGACATGAGAATCTGCTTAAAAGATGTAAATTATATGGACAGTACGGGTTTAGGCGTTTTTGTAGGCGTGTTTAAAACGGTGAGCAAGGAAGGCGGCTCTCTCAAGCTTGAGAATCTTTCCGACCGGCTCGTCCGTCTGTTTGAAATTACGGGGCTTAAGGACATCATCGACATTTCGGCAAAGTCAGAAGGTGGCGTGCAATGAGTACATCAGTTGATTATATAGAGATGAAAATTCCGGCCGAACCGGAATATGTAGGAATCGTCAGGCTTACGTTATCAGGGGTCGCAAGCAGAATGGGCTATACCTATGATGACATTGAAGATTTAAAAATCGCTGTCAGCGAAGCTTGTACAAACGCTGTCCAGCATGCATACAAAGATGAAAATAAGGGAGAAGTATCCGTGCGGTTCGGTGTATTTGAGGATCGGCTGGAGGTCATTGTCGCCGATCAGGGAGACAGCTTTGATTTTGATCAGAAGCAGCAGGATCTCGGGCCGTACACCCCTTCGCACACAGTCGATCAATTGTCAGAAGGAGGGCTCGGTCTGTATTTAATGGAAACGCTCATGGATGAAGTCAAAGTTCAAAGCAACTCTGGCGTAACCGTGGCGATGACAAAGTATTTAAATGGGGAGCGAGTTGATCATGGCACAACCATCAAAAACTACGAAACTAACTAAAGATGAAGTTGATCGGCTCATACGCGACTTTCAAACACATGATAATAAAGAAGCCCAGGAAACACTCGTCGAGGTGTATACCAATCTCGTCGAAATGCTGGCAAAGAAATATTCAAAAGGAAAAAGCTTTCATGAAGACCTCCGCCAGGTCGGGATGATCGGACTTCTCGGAGCCATTAAACGGTATGATCCCGAGGTCGGCAAATCCTTTGAAGCATTTGCGATTCCGACCATCATCGGCGAGATCAAACGCTTCCTCAGAGATAAAACATGGAGCGTACACGTCCCGAGACGGATTAAAGAACTCGGGCCGCGCATTAAAATGGCGGTGGATCAGCTGACGACAGAGACGCAGCGGTCGCCGAAAGTCGAAGAAATCGCAGCCTTTCTCGATGTGTCAGAAGAGGAAGTGCTTGAAACGATGGAGATGGGAAAAAGCTATCAGGCGCTGTCTGTCGATCACAGCATCGAAGCGGATGCGGACGGAAGCACCGTCACGATTTTAGATATCGTCGGGTCGCAGGAGGAAGGATACGAACGCGTCAACCAGCAGATGATGATCAAAAGCGTGCTTCATGTGCTGTCCGACCGCGAAAAACAGATTATCGATCTAACATTTGTGCAAAATAAAAGCCAAAAAGAAACAGGGGACATTCTCGGAATATCTCAAATGCACGTCTCGCGCCTGCAGCGGAAAGCGGTGAAAAAACTGAGAGAGGCCTTGATTGGAGATCCCTCCATGGAGCTAATGTAATGATTCAGGTTGAAGAAAATGAACATGTTCAAACTCTTGTATACCAATTAAATAAAGAAGGCAAGTCCATATGCGGCGACAGCTTTTTTATGAAGGCGAATGAAGAAGAATTAGTTTGCGCGGTAGCGGACGGTCTCGGCAGCGGATCTCTTGCCAACGAATCCTCGTCAGCCATTAAAGATATCGTGGAAACGTATGCGGATGAGGATGTGGAAAGCATCATTGAGCGCTGCAATCAAGCGATGAAAAACAAAAGAGGGGCGACTGCCTCCATCTTAAAAATCAATTTCATCAAAAGGGAATTGACATACTGCTCGATCGGCAACGTCCGTTTCTTCCTGCACTCCCCATCAGGCGAAGTCTTTCATCCGCTGCCGATTTCGGGTTACCTCTCAGGCAAACCGCAAAGATACAAAACGTATACGTCATCATACGAAAAAGGGGCGAGGTTCATCATCTACACGGATGGGCTTGAGGTTCCGCATATCCGCACCTGCTTAAAGCAGGGACACTCAATAGAAGATATATCAAAATCACTTCATCCGTACACAACATCAAGACGTGATGATTTGACCTATATTCTAGGGCAGCTTTTATCGTAAGGCTGCTTTTTTTATGTTCCGCCGTTTTTTGATACACTAGAGAAAGAATGAAGAGATGGAGGCTTTTGTGATATGGAAACGTTAGCCCTTTTGAAAAAACAAATCGCTGAAGAAACAGCGTTATCCCAAAAACATGTCGAAAGTGTCATCCGCCTGCTGGAAGACGGCAATACCGTCCCGTTTATTGCGCGGTACCGAAAAGAGCAGACCGGCTCAATGGACGAGGTGCAGATTCAGGCAATCTCCGAGCGGTGGCAATACATACAAAACCTGACGCAGCGGAAAGAAGAAGTCATCAGATTGATCTCTGAGCAGGACAAGCTGACGGTAGGGCTGAAGCAAAAAATCGAACAAGCGGTCAAGCTTCAGGAAGTCGAGGATTTATACCGTCCCTTCAAACAAAAACGGAAAACAAAAGCCACCGTCGCCAAAAGCAAAGGCCTTGAACCGCTTGCGGACTATATTCTTTCTCTCCCGAAAGAAAACCGCCTTCACGACATCGCTGATCAATATATCAGTGCAGAAAAAGAAGTCGCTTCAAGAGAGGAAGCCATCGAAGGCGCGAAGCACATCATAGCCGAACAAATCTCGGATGATCCTCATTTCAGAAAGTGGATCCGCCAGGAAACGTATAAAAAAGGAATTCTCACTTCCGCGGCAGGCAAGTCAGCCGCAGATGACGAGAAAAACGTCTATGAAATGTACTACGAGTACGAAGAGCCGATCCAAAAGGTCGTTCCTCACAGAGTGCTTGCGATGAACCGCGGTGAAAAAGAAGGCATTTTAAAGATTGCGATCGAACCGCCCGCCGATCAGATAAAAGCTTATTTAGAAAAGCAAATTATCAAACACCGTGAAACGCCTGTGAAAGAAACGCTGAAAGAAGCCATTGAGGACAGTTACAAACGTCTGATCCAGCCGGCTATTGAGCGCGATATCCGCAAAGAACTGTCAGAAAAAGCAGACGCGCAGGCGATTCATATTTTCGCTGAAAATCTGCGTAAGCTCCTGCTGCAGCCGCCGATGAAGGGGAAAGTTGTGCTCGGCGTCGATCCGGCCTTCCGTACGGGGTGCAAACTGGCAGTTGTTGATGAGACGGGAAAAGTGCTGAAAATCGACGTCATTTACCCGCACGCTCCCGTAAAAAAGACAGCGGAAGCCCGGAAAAAAATCAAAGAATTGCTGGACCGGTACGAAGTCGAGGTTGTGGCGATCGGAAACGGCACGGCATCAAGAGAGACAGAGCAATTCGTCGTTGATGTGCTGAAAGAAACAGAACGTGACATTTATTATGTCATCGTCAACGAGGCCGGAGCAAGCGTGTATTCCGCGTCAGAAATCGCCCGTGAAGAATTTCCGGATTTTCAGGTCGAAGAGCGCAGCGCCGTCTCCATCGCGCGGAGGTTGCAGGACCCGCTGGCCGAGCTTGTAAAAATTGATCCTAAATCCGTCGGCGTCGGGCAATACCAGCATGATGTCAGCCAAAAGCATTTAAATGAATCACTCCGTTTTGTCGTAGAGACCGTCGTCAACCAAGTCGGGGTGAATGTCAATACAGCATCAGCCGCGCTGCTTCAATATGTAGCCGGGTTATCCAAAACCGTTGCCGGTAATATCGTTAAAAAAAGGGAAGAGCTCGGAAAATTTACAAACCGCAAAGAGCTGAAAGAAATCCCGCGTCTCGGCGCAAAAACATATGAACAGTGCATCGGCTTTTTGAGAGTGCCCGGAGGACGGGAGCCGCTCGACCGCACCGGGATACACCCGGAAAGCTATAAAGAGACAAAGGCGCTGCTCAAAAAACTGCAGCTCACTGCGGATCAGATCGGAAGCGCGGACGCAAAAGAGAAAATCAGCGCATTGCCGCTGTCTGAAACGGCTGAAGAGCTCGGTATAGGGGAAATTACGCTTGCGGATATTTGCGGGCAGCTGACAAGGCCGGAGCGAGATCCTCGTGACGAAGTGCCGAAGCCTTTGCTGAAAAAAGACGTTCTGCAGCTTGAGGATTTAAAGGAAGGAATGGAATTGCAGGGCACCGTCCGCAACGTTGTAGACTTCGGCGCTTTCGTCGATATCGGCGTCAAACAGGACGGGCTTGTGCACATTTCAAAACTGAGCAATCAATTCGTCAAACATCCTCTCGACGTCGTATCGGTCGGAGACATCGTCACCGTATGGGTTGAAGGGGTGGACGTGCAAAAAGGCAGAGTGTCGCTGTCTATGGTAAAATAAAAGCACTGCTTACGAGCAGTGTTTTTTTCTGTAGAAATACCAGCACTGATTCAGCAGTTTGATTTGGTAATTGTCCTTTTCTAAAAACGCTTTTTGCATTTGTTTCATCAGCCAATTCGGCATGGCTCATTCCTCCTCAGCTTTTAGTTAGAGGTCGGTTTTAACACATTGTATGCGAACGGTGAATTGTCCCGTTCAATGTTTTTAAAGCGGGGTGCACATATGGATAACGAACAACTTCAAAAGCTGACGGAAGACATCTCTGCACAAGATTTCGGAAAGCCGTTCCGTCACCGGGCCTTTTTCAATGACCGGCTGAAAACGACAGGCGGCCGCTACATGCTGTCTTCCCATAACATCGAATTAAACCGAAAATATCTGATCGAACACGGACGGAGCGAGCTGGAAGGCATCATCAAACACGAGCTGTGCCATTACCATCTTCACCTTGAAGGAAAAGGGTACAAGCACAGAGACAAAGACTTCAGAGATCTTCTTCAGAAAGTCGGAGCGCCGAGATTCTGCACGCCGCTGCAAACAAAAAAGACACAAAAGAAAACATATATGTATAGATGCGCGGCCTGCGGCCAACAGTATATAAAGAAGCGGGCAATGAACCCGGAAAGATATGCCTGCGGAAAGTGCAGAGGAAAAATCAAAAGAATTTTTTAAAAAGGCTTGACTCATTTTAATGTTCTATGTTAAATTATAAAAGTCGTTGAGAGACAACGACACTTTCTCAAAAAAATAAATGTTGCTTCTTGACACAATATGTCGCATCATTTATAATGAAGAAAGTCTGATTATTCCACAGTAGCTCAGTGGTAGAGCTATCGGCTGTTAACCGATCGGTCGCAGGTTCGAATCCTGCCTGTGGAGCCATATGGAGAAGTACTCAAGTGGCTGAAGAGGCGCCCCTGCTAAGGGTGTAGGTCGCGTAAGCGGCGCGAGGGTTCAAATCCCTCCTTCTCCGCCAGATAAGTTCTCAACCAGACGGCCCGTTGGTCAAGCGGTTAAGACACCGCCCTTTCACGGCGGTAACACGGGTTCGAATCCCGTACGGGTCACCATTTACCTTCGTTGGGCTATAGCCAAGCGGTAAGGCAACGGACTTTGACTCCGTCATGCGTTGGTTCGAATCCAGCTAGCCCAGCCATTTTATTTAAAATTTTGAATCACTTTTAGAGCGAGCCATTAGCTCAGTTGGTAGAGCATCTGACTTTTAATCAGAGGGTCGAAGGTTCGAGTCCTTCATGGCTCACCACTTGTCACGCGGGTGTGGCGGAATTGGCAGACGCGCTAGACTTAGGATCTAGTGTCTTACGACGTGGGGGTTCGAGTCCCTTCACCCGCACTTTCTTTTCAAAGTGCTGATCATCATCACTAGCTTATATGCTTAGTGGAAAGACAGCTTCATAGCACGCGGTCGTGGCGGAATGGCAGACGCGCTAGGTTGAGGGCCTAGTGGGTGAATAACCCGTGGAGGTTCAAGTCCTCTCGGCCGCATCTCAATGATACCAAGGGTTTAACCACCTTTGGTATTATTTTTTTATGCTGAAAATACGGCCTTGAAAAAGGACTTGCTCACCAAAACTCACCGGTTACTTAAAGTAAGTCGTCCAAACGGTCAGCAGTTTCCTTCTGTTTATTAGGGAAAAGGTGTCCGTAAGTATTCATAGAAAAGAAACAGAACTATGTCCTAATCGTTCTTTTATTACTAAATAATCTTCCCCTTGATGGATAAGCAAAGCTACATGTGAATGCCTCAAGTCATGGAAACGGATAGCCTCCACTTTTCCTCTTTGACAAATCTGTTTTATTTTTCTGCTGAAAATATCTTTGGTAGGCGGTCTATCTTTGTATTGAAACATATAACTTTCTTCTGATTGATGAATTCCTAATTCGTAAAAGATTTCCTTCTGATGTCGTCTCCATTCATCAAGTAACGTTATAAGTTTTGAATTAATACTTATACGGCGAATAGAATTTTTAGTTTTAGGAGCTGTAATTATATATTCTTGATTTATATATGTTAAAGCTTTGTATACGTTGATTTCTCTTCTAAACTTATCTAAATCTTTCCATTGAAGCGCTAAAATTTCTCCTAAGCGCATTCCAGTTAGATAATCGGTAGTGTAGAACACTTTAAAAATAAATTCATCTTTTTCTATGAGACTAATAAATTCTTTGAACTGATCAGGGGTCCAAAATTTCATCTGTTTTTTTACAACACTTAAACTTTTTACCTTTGCACATGGATTTTTGATTAAAACATCTTCTACGATACCTATATCAAAAATTTTGCTGAGAATGATCATTGTGTTGTTAATTGTTTTGTTTTCAAGTCCTTTATCAATTAGTGATTTTTGAAAGTCTTTAATTTCATTATGAGTAACTTTTTTGACGATACAATTTTCAAAATGCGGTATGATGTGTTTTTCTATTGTATATTTTTCAATATTATAATAATTAGGCTTATGGTGAAGTTTGCATTGATCCAAGTAAATGTTCACTAGTGCAGAAAAACTGACTTCCTTCTCGCTTGTTAGTAAACCATCACTGTGCGCTTTTTTTATTGCGTGATACATTTCTTCAGCCAGTTTTTTCGTTTTTAAGGTCATTGTTTTTCTTTTGCGTTTACCTGTTACTGGATCAAAACCAAGAGACTGACGAGGATGTTGAATTTTCACACAAGGATGTTGTGAATCTAAACAGAGAAATATACAATAAACAAGAGGTGCACTCAGTTAGAGCGCACCTTTTTGTATATCATGAATGTCCACAAATTTACATAAATATGTTTGCTTCTTTCTTTTTTCGCCAAAGGTTCTTTTTCCTGAGTATGCAGCTTTTTATTCCGCTTTTAAATTAAATTCTTCTCTGACGGATGTTTAATGTTTTGGCTCACCATTTTTTAACCATAATTCATTCAAACTTGGTACTTGAAGCTGATGAACATTTAGGGAAAACCGATCTGTCAGATATGATTGCAGAAGCTGAACTGGCAGACAAACATAAAAAAATGTTAGATGTGTATATGGCTGATGTTGCTGACATGGTCGTTTAAAAACAAGCTGCTAAACCTTTATAAACACAGGTGATGCGATTAAACGTATGTGTCAACGGTACCGGAACGAAGTGAGGATAAAGAGTTGACATATTCAGCGCTACCCAAACCCTCTTGGCATTGAACAAACAACCGTTTGTTCCTGCCTACCGGCGAAGGAGTCCCCCGATGATTCGGGGGAATAGGGGGCTAGATTAACAGCAATCCAACCAAACGCGCCAGTTTGAGGAATAGTACCTTATAATAAAAACTGCTGAGTGCTACCTAGACTGAATACTCCACCCATGTGTTTTAAGCTTTTTTATATAATCTTCAACACTAATTTTTTCAACTTCAATTGCTAACGGTGTCAGTGAAACAAGGCACTCATTTGAAGTATAATTTATTGTAACTTTTACCACCTCGTATCCATTATGGAAGCCTGAATCAAATCCAGGATCGTCAATTATATCTCCTACTTGAGGGCGAAAGTCAGATTCAAATGTTTTCACTAATGTTTGAGTATTTTCCTCTGTAGGTTCTTGATTAATTGATGAGACAAATAATATTAAATTTATATTCAAAACATTTACCCCCTTTCTATGCTGATTAAATAATCTTTAGTTTAATTCTATTGTTATTGATGATTGAGTGCAAGGCTTCCGTTGGTGGGTTTGGGTGAAACCCAAGAACTTAATTCAATATAAGGATGGTGAATATGTTACTTGCGATATTTTTTGTAATCGTGAGTTTACTTGGCGGCGGTCTCTTATTCCTTTTGATATATCCTAAGCTTCAAATTTTGGCTGACCGTTATAGTTGGACAGAAAATACGATTTTTATTATGGCTGTATCTGTGACAGTGGTAGCTTCAATGTTCGGTCTAATTTCTGAGAGTGTTAATTCAGATGTCATTGCAAAGGTAATGTATTTTACCTTTGTTTTTTTATGGGGTTTTTCAATATGCGTAGGTGTTTTTCTAAGAGAACGTTAATGGAGGAATAAATATGAATAGCTTTAATCTCCTAATCCGGATTTGCTGGAAAGAGAATTAGAATCAATTGGCCATTTAGATTTGTTTGATGAAATTGTTGAACAAATGAAAGAAGTCGCTCCTCATGAAGAATCATTTATTGTTCAGCTGACTGCTGAGGTGAATGGTTTTTACCAGAAGGTATATGCAGTGTTTTCGATCGTTGAGGAAGATGAATTAGAAGAGCAGCACGAAAAAGATGTTCATTTTGAAGCTATTGGTTATTCTAAACCAGTTGCGCAGTAAAGTGAAGGGATGTGTTCTTTCGTGATCGTTCATCATCTAAAGATACTTCCGGAAGAGTTTGAAGCTATTTCTAAAGGGGCTACAGAGGTTACAGTCAGCGAAAATATTTATAAGGCCAAAGATGTTTTGTGCCTTCATGAATGGAAGGGCGAGTGTACGAAGCGAGTTATAGAAGTGCTTGTTTTGAATAGGCGTCAATCATTGACTCCTGGTCTTATAGTGCTAAGCGTCGAAAAAATTAAGGAAGGAGAAAATAATAGCGTCTTATTCAAATAATTCATGCATGAGGGAGGAATAAAGGTGAATAATGTCAATCTTCTCAATCGGGCGGCTTTGGAAAATGCATTGGAGGCACTTGGATGTGTGCATGATGCTGAAAGTATAGTAGAGAAAATGCAGGACTACGTCATTTATTACACAAGAGAAGCTGAACGATTTTTAGTTGAAATCTTAACCGTTGTAGAGAATTACACAAGGAAGCTGTTTGTAATGTTCAACATCTTAGAAGATGAAGATGGTGAAACAGAAGAAAAAAACGTGGAATTTGAAAGTGCTCACTTGGATAAGGGGTGAGCAGTGTGTCTGCTGTTGACGATCAATTCAGGAGCTTGGGGTTTAACGTAGGAATACCGTTGCTGGTTTTTGTAAGGAGTCTAAGCAGAGATTGTATGTTGGTTGTGGAAGGTGAAAGGGTCAAGGGGTTTTCTGAGTACAGATACACCTTTTATAAAACGAGGTATCTGCCGGATGGACGAATGACAAGTGTAAAAGTGTATATGGAGAAACAAAGCATAAAAAGGGTGTTACATCGTGTAGCATCCTTTTTACTTTATCAAAAAAAGGAGAAATATATATGTTAAAATAACTTTAAATTCCTTTTTTAGTTGGAGGCTGCAATGTCAAATCTTGTTTTAAATACTTTCACTTCCTTTAGTTTTATTTGTTATCCAAAAGATCTGAAAGAGGCTGCGGCTGCTGACTTAAATGCTGCCAAGTTTCACATATATATGATCATCCGTATACCTAAGATATCAATAGATTCAAACTCCTTAAAAGTATTTAGAAGTCATATAGAATTAGTTTTAAAATTTAAAACAGATTTTGGTACTTTTAATGAAACAATAAAATGTCAATTTTGTGATCGTGATCATACTATGTTCAATTATGAGATTGATAAACTAGGGAAGACTTTAAAAATCAAAGATGGTACAGCAGAGTTTACCTTTAGGGCATTATTTCTACAAGGGGAATTTTCAAAACCTATTCCCGCTGAAGTGCTTTATATCGGAAGAGCATATGGGAAGAATGGAAATAGAACAGCGTTTGATAGATTAAAGTCACATGAATCTCTTCAAAGAATTCTTGCAGATCATACTTATGAAGAAGTTATTGGGGATATTGCTATAGCTTTATTTGAAATCAATGCAAAGTTGATTGGTGAATTCATAGATATGACAAATCCTTCGGAAGATCTCTTTAACTTAGAATCTGTACTCTTATTAAAGAATCCCATAGCCATGAATCAAGTGATTAATATTACTGAAGCTGCCTTGATAAATTTTTTTAAACCTAAATATAATGATATATTAAAGAATAACTTTCCAGACAAAACTCACACAAGTTATAATGAATCTTTTAAGTTAAGGTATACATCAGTTACTGTAGAAGTTGATCAGGAGACTTTAAATATTAAACTTTTCACTAAACATAATAAATATAACCCTTACGATTTAATAACGTATGTTCTTACTCCATAAGTTATTCTCTATATTATTTGCACATAAAAAGGATGTTACAGCTGTAGCATTCTTTTTTATTTTCCTTGAAAAGATAAGGCAAATAGAAAGCGAGGTTTTAAGATGAGGGAAGTCTTGAAAAGTATTAATGGTAAGCCTGTAAAGTTCCTTGTTGGGGATGTAAATGAGCCGAATTATGAAAAAATCGCTCGTTCTATATTAAGGCTATCCCGAAAAATAAAACAGCCTGAAAGTGAGAAAGGCACAGCTTAAAGGGGTGAAAAGATGCTTCAAAAGGAAAATGGAAACGAGAAAAAAGAAGAATCATTTTTTAAGGCTGCTTTCCAAAAAATAAAACAAGTCCGTCGGCCTGAGAAAACAAATACAAAAGTACCGCGAGATCGTACCCGATTGGTCGCAGGGACGTTGTGGACGTGTGTAGGAGCGTTACTTCTCTTTTGTCTCCTGTCTGTTTTGTTGTCTGTTAACACTCGATCTACTGTAAATGACTTAAGGAATCAATCCAGTAAGCCTGCTGATAGTGAAAAACAGAATATGTCTACAACGGCGGCTGAAAATTTCTTGTCAGGCTTCATCAATGAATATATCAACGTGAAAAACAATCATTCTCACTACTTGTTATCCCTTTTGATTACTCTATTGGAACCTATCTAAGAAAACCATACCAATATGTTCTGGTATGGTTTTTTTTGATGTAATTATTCAATTCCGAAGATACCTTTATTTTAAGAACTTGTAAAGGTTAATCCTCCCAATCCTCATCTTCATCTAAGTCTTCTTTACCTTTTTCAAGTCGCTGAAGAAAAAATTCAAGAAAATTACTTGCAGCAGTATAACCATATCCTTCACTGTTATCCCAAAGAATAACTGGACACTCTCCATCTACCATTCTGTTTGTATCAAGACAATAAGAGAATTCATCAATATACTCTATAACAACAAGACCTGGTATAAGATCGTAAAATGTTCTGTATTCTTTTGTTTGCTCAACAACTTCAGCGCCTTCAGAGTCATAACCAAGGATCATTGTTCCGTATGCACCACCAGAACCATACTCTTTCAAAAACCATTTATAACTTTCTGGGAGAGAAACTTCAAGTTCTTCTTCTATCTCATGAATCTGTTTCTCGCTGACTCCTCCAGTGATAATAGAGAATTCTTTGTTTTCTTCTAAAAACTTTTGTATTGTTGAGTAATCCATAAAATTCACCTCTTACTGTTGTTTTTCAAATTGTTGTGCTCTCCATTTCCAATATCTCTTTCTAAAACTGTCGTATTGAGCAGAAAGTTCGGGATTGTTTCTAAAACTTTGCCCGTTTTCCTTTAAGCCATGGAGAATATTGTGATATTTTTTGTGCAGGCTTTCAGGAACTTCAACCATTGTACCAGGTTCTTCTTGGATTAAATGATGTAGGTTTATTTGTGTTCCATCCTTTGCAAAAGGTGCATTGCCAAGTTTCATTAATTGAAGATTTGTTTGGCCTTTACGATTTTTTTGATTGAGGTCTATATCTTTTAACATATACACTTTTCGGCTTACGTCTTTTATATTTCCTTTAGCTTTCACTTTTCCTTCTATTTCAGCAGCAGTATATTTTTCTTTATTTAACCAAGGAACATCAATGTATTTCCCCGTAAAAGGTTTTCGAGTTACATCAGCTACCTTCTTGGAAAACTGATGAAATGATTTTTTATAACTCTCCCCATCAATTGTGTTGAAAGGAAAAGTCCCTGAACCACCAGCCATTGCATACTGTTGTTCAAAAACATTTGGTATTTTAACATATTCAATACCTTTTTTTATTCCTGCTTTTGAAACTTCGAGCGTCTTAATTGCAGCAACTTTTGAACCGGCTTTTGCAACTTTGGATACTTTATCAATACCCTTCGGACCAACTATTGCAAGAACAACAGTGCTGCCGACATAGGACACCCATTTTGCCCTGCTGTAGCTATCTCCATTAATCATATCACGTTGGAAAGTGTCTTCTATGTCTTTTGCTATGATCTTATAAGTATCGATTGGATGTAAGACTGCGTTCACCGTTCCAGAAAGCGTTTCAATAGGGTGCATTGCAAGTTGATAGAGACCCATCACGGTATCTTTACCGGCTTCATATATTCCAACTGCAATTCCTTTTCCAATTTCAGCTTTTTGTTGGAGTTCTTCGAGCTGACGGAAATAAACTTGCTGGTCAGGCTCCAAATTCTCGTATCCAATTTTTTTAGCAATTTTTAAATACTCGTCAGGATCTGTTACATTTACAAGCTGTTTTTTCAAATCTTTAATTTCGCGTTTTTTAGCTTCCTCTTTTTTGATCTTTAAATAAGCTTCAGACCGCTTTTCGATATCGTCTTTTTTCTTATGTATGTCACTCTCGCGATAAGCCTTGGCATTATAATGTATGGGTGAAGCGTTTTTGCCCTTACCTGTTGATTCCTGTAACTTTTGAAAGTCTGCTTTAATAAATTGTTCGTTAGGTTCAGTCATTGCATATTCAGTTTTTAAGTTCTCGTCTGTATCGCCTATTTTCTCAATAATTTTTTTTCGTTTGTTTTCGGCGGACGAGAGCTCATCCTTAAAAGCCTCTGTTGAAAATAAATCAAGTGGAAGAATGTCATCAATATCACTCAGTATATCTTTCATTGCTTTCTTCTGCTCGGACATAATTGCTTGTGATTTTCTATATGCGTTTGCCAGTTCGTGTTCTAAGAAAGATTCTTCGATATATGCATCAGATAAGCTGGCATCTTCCAGAATACCGGAGATACTAGTAAGGAAAGCGATTTTCATATCAATGAAATCAATCCATTGATCAGCTACACCGGTGTGATCGTGAAAAAATGCTTTAATATTGTTTGCTCCCTTCCCAGAGAACTCACTATCATCAAGATCAGCAACAGCCTTAAATGCTTTTTTCAAATTAATCATTTGATTTTTCAACTCTTTATAATCGTTTGCTCGGTTTTCAGCTTCAGATAACAAAGACCTTGCTTCAAATACTTTCATTGGACAATCCTTTCAGTAAGTTTATATCTAAATATTACCATGGATAGGATGTGAAGTTCGAAAAAATTGTTGAAGAAGAGGTAATGAATTGAACGTAATGAGATTTCGAGAAGTGGGGAATTAAGGGGGTTTTTTACTCACCAATTATTAACCATAATTCATACAAACTTATAGAAATGATGTGAAGTAGAGTTGGAAGGTGTAATGAAAGTAAGCTTTCATAATCAATGATACGGATTTGCAATGTTGAGGGACTCGATTTAGATGAAGATACCAAATGTATTGGTATCTTTATTTTTTTTCTTTAGAGTTATTAATCTCCTTTTAGAGTTCATGAAATGGTATCAATCTCAGGAAGATTTATTCCTATAAAGTGAAAAAAGATTCTGTTTTAATGTTGACAATTCTTTTTTTAAAACATACAATTCATCTATTCAATAAAACACTTGAATAGATCGAGGGGTTACTATGAACGAAAGAAATTTAAAGGATTTATTATACCAAGAGTTCGCCAGAATAGGGAAAAGCCTTTCAAGTCCAAAAAGATTGGAAATTCTTGATGTTTTGACGCAAGGTCCAAAAACTGTTGAAGCATTAGCAAAAAGTACAAATATGTCTATCGCAAATGTTTCTCAACATTTAAAAACTCTTTTTAATTCAAGAATGGTGAATTATAAGAAGGAAGGCAATTATGTCATTTATGAATTGGCTGACGAGATAATTGCTGACTTTTTAACATCATTCCATGCTCTATCAGAGAAACAACTTGTTGAGGTTCAGCAGATCAAACAAGAATTTCTAAATGACAAACTCGGTATGGAAGGGGTAACCCTTTCTGAATTAAAAGAACGCATGGAAAAAGGCGAGGTTTTATTGTTAGATGTAAGGCCGGCTGAAGAGTATGAAAAAGCTCATATACCGGGTGCTATTTCTATTCCAATTCAAGAATTGGAAAATAAACTTTCTTCTTTACCGCCTAATTGTGAAGTGGTTGCATATTGCAGAGGACCTTACTGTTTAATGTCGGCAGAAGCAGTAGAAATTCTGAGGGCTAATGGTATTCATGCATTTCGCTTAGAGGAAGGCGTTAGAGACTGGAAACAAATAACGGACTTGGGGGATTGAAAATGAAATTAGGAATCATTTTAGAAACAAAAGAACCCGAAAAGGCATGGAATGCATTTAGATTTGCCAATGCTGCAATAGTAAAAGGACATGATGTTAAAATTTTTTTAATGGGTGAAGCCGTTGAATGTGAAAACATCCAACATCCAAAATTCAAAGTTTTTGAAGAGATGAAAAAATTCGAGGAGCTTAAGGGAGAGCTACTCGCTTGTGGAACATGTTTGAAATCAAGAGCATTAGATAGTACGACATCATGTCCAATTTCTACAATGAATGATTGCGTTAATCTTGTAGAATGGGCTGACAAAGTAGTTACGTTTTAATTATTTAGATAGATCCTAAAAAGAAGGGTGTTAATAACATGATGAGTAGCTCAGAAGATTCAACGAGGAGTTACATAGACTCTCCAGAAAAACTAAAGAAATTATACAAAAAAGTTTTGATTGTTGTGAGTATATCACAAATTTTTGGCGGTGCTGGACTAGCCGCAGGGATTACCGTAGGTGCCCTTATTGCTCAGCAAATGCTCGGAACTGATGCTTATGCAGGGGTACCGACAGCTTTATTTACTTTAGGATCAGCGGGAGCAGCCTTATTTGTAGGCAGACTTTCTCAGCGTTTTGGACGCCGTACAGGACTGGCGACTGGTTTTATGTTAGGCGGACTCGGTGCAATTGGCGTTGTTATTGCAGCCATGGTGAATAGTGTGATTCTTTTATTTGCTTCTCTGCTGATTTATGGTGCGGGTACAGCAACAAACTTACAAGCCCGTTATGCGGGAACTGATTTAGCAAATGAGAAACAGCGAGCAACTGCTGTTAGTATGACGATGGTTATGACAACATTTGGGGCAGTTGCAGGTCCGAATCTAGTAAATGTAATGGGTGAATTTGCTGCTCTTATTGGTGTTCCTTCGCTTGCAGGCCCATTCATTTTAGCTGCAGCAGCATATATCTTAGCGGGCATTGTACTTTTTATTATGCTGCGCCCAGATCCATTAGATATTGCAAAACGGATCGCAGCTTATAAACAACAAAATGAGCATGAAAATGATTCAAATCCAGTAGATCAAAAAAATAATAAAAGAGGCCTTGCGGTCGGTGCCACAGTTATGGTACTAACACAAATCGTTATGGTAGCTATTATGACGATGACACCAGTTCATATGAAACATCATGGGCATGGTTTAGGTGAAGTAGGGATCGTAATTGGTTTCCATATAGGCTCCATGTATCTTCCTTCACTTGTAACAGGTGTCCTTGTTGATAAAATTGGTCGTATAGCTATGAGTATCGCCTCTGGTATAACATTATTATTAGCTGGTTTATTAGCAGCCCTAGCTCCAAGTGATTCAATGGTTCTTTTGGTGATTGCCCTATCTCTGCTTGGATTGGGGTGGAACTTTGGATTAATCAGTGGTACTGCTCAAATTGTAGATTCTACAGAGCCTTCAACTCGTGCGAAAGTTCAAGGAACACTTGATGTTTTTATTGCATTAGCAGGAGCTTCTGGCGGGGCTCTTTCGGGTATGGTAATGGCTAACACAAGTTATGCGATGTTATCTTTGAGTGGAGGGCTTTTATCTTTAGTTCTTATACCGGTTGTGATTTGGTCTACAAGAAATAAAGAGATAATTAAAGGATAGTCGAAAGACTATTCTTTTTTTATGGCTACTTTAACTGATGTGGCACCAATGACATGGATTAACTATCTGGCAATGAAAAGCAATACTTTATTTTACATGGAAGAGATTAAGATACTTAATTAATGAGATCAGCAAGTTAGGATGAACGATTTTTGTTTTTTGCTCACCATTTTTTAACCATAATTGATATAAATGTATAGAATAGATGGCAAATGAATATAAGAAGTGTAATGAAAACAAGCTTTCATAGCTAATGTTATGGATTTACTATGTTGAGGGCCCAGCGGGTGAATAACCCGTGGAGGTTCAAGTCCTCTCGGCCGCATCTCAATGATACCAAGGGTTTAACCACCTTTGGTATTTTTTGTGCTTATTTTTAAAAGATCTACTATCCACAAACTGCCCGCTTACCTGGAGTAAGTCATCTGCAGTAGACGTCGCACAAATATTTTCATTATTTATAGATAGTTACTAATGCTTCAAACTCCAATTTGCAAAAGCAGAGAAAGTATTGCTAAGCATGGAGGAAAACAAAGATGCCTTGTTATATGATCAGCTATTAGAAATTAGACACGAGATAATAGGGTAGGGGCATAAGGGTACTGAAAAGGCTTAATCTTTTTTAAAAGGTTAAGCCTTTTTTTGGGCTATAAATGTAATCGGTGTCCAATTAGTTGCCCTGAATTCATGAAAAAGGATAAAATAGGTGTAAATAAGTTGTTATTTTAAAATTAGAATCAATTCTTTATCACAAAAGCAATAATAACTAATCTGCGAAGAAAGGATAACGGTCAAATGAAAACATTAGTTATCGTTATACACCCTAATTTGGAAACGTCTGTTGTCAACAAAACCTGGATGAATCGTTTAAAGCAAGAGAATGACATTACGGTTCATGACCTGTACGGTGAATACCCTAATTTTATCATTGATGTAGAAAAAGAGCAGCAGCTCCTGTTAGATCATGAGCGTATCGTTTTTCAGTTCCCAATGTATTGGTACAGCAGTCCCGCGTTACTCAAACAATGGGAAGATGATGTGTTAACACATGGCTGGGCTTATGGAACTGGAGGTACTAAATTGCATGGAAAAGAACTGCTCTTAGCGATCTCCTTAGGCGCACAGGAATCTGATTATCAAGCAGGCGGAGAATATAATATCACGATCAGCGAGCTTATCAGACCGTTTCAAGTCACTGCTAACTATATAGGAATGCGTTTTCTTCCTGCCTTTACACAATATGGGACACTTCACCTTTCAAAAGAAGATGTTAAGAACAGTGCGGAGAAATTGGTTGACTATCTTAAAGCTGAGCATTGATCCGGTATTCGCGACGAAGCTGAAACAAATGATGTGTTGTGAAAATAAGGGTTTGTGATAGATAGATGTTAATTAAACTTTATTTCAAAGTTACATCGACTGAATGCAGGGGGGCATAGAGCGAGGACTTAATTATAAAAAAAGAGACCAAGCTATTCACCAGGTCTCTCACTATTTCAACTTTTTCCTGTTAATTAACGCCAAGCTGACGGAGAATATCATGCACATCCACATGAGATCTATGTTCAATAATTTTACCGTCAACAATACGTAACAACATCATAAGAGAGAATTTAACGCTTTTTCCTAAATTCAATTGTCGGTGATTTGCCTGTTTAAATGCATCCATTATTTCATACCCGGTGCTACTTATTTCTGTTGTAGTCTGTATACTGATTAATAGGTAAAGAAAGTCGAAAAGGTATACGAAATTCTTCATACAAATTAAAGTTTTGAATGAAAGAGCAGGATTACTCCTGCTCTTTTTCTTTCTAATTGGGCAAGATAAAACACAGACGGTTATTCCTTGGGAAAAACAAAAAAATTTCTTCTATCCATTGACTAGCTGGGCTTTAGCCGGGTTTCTATCACCCTGTTGGGCTTGTCAGATTTTAAAAAGGTATGCTACGTTTATAGTGTTTTGTTTCACCTGATTGTGGGGTAATAAAGATAGAATCAGTAAATAATTCTTAGGAACGACCTCAATCTTATAATAAACATATTGGAAGCCGTAATGGAAGAACTAAAATAAAGGTTTAGGATACTTTGAAGAAATAAAAGTTTGTTTTCGATTGTGATAATATTCACAATAGAGCTGTATTAAGGGGAATCATTTCTCCAAATAGTCTGCAGAAAATACCAACCACAGCCCAAGGATATATCACTAACCGCTTTGGCTGGTATTATCTGTTGGATGTTTCTCTTTTTGTTGCTTTTTGTATTATTTTTAGTCCAATCGGCAAAAATAAGTTAAGGAAACCAGCGAAAAAACTGAATTTCATCCTTCTTCCTGGTTTACAATGTTATTTGGCGCTGATATGGATATTAGTCTAGTCTTTTAAGGTACAGTTGAACCAATCATCCACTATGCCGTTAGCTCTCCATCAGGTGAAACAGAAACCCCCAGACTTTTAGAGAAGCATTACGCTATACATTCTGGGACTGCATGCTTGGACCGTTTTATGCGCTTGTATAATGTGGATTTGATAATTAAGGAGTCGATATTATTAAATGAAGTTTAACAAGAAAAAAATTAACGTTGTAGACATTCAAAAAGCGAAGAAAAGCGTGTTTGCTACAGGAATAGGAAACGCGATGGAATGGTTTGATTTTGCTTTATATTCTTATTTGGCAGTTATTATTAGTAAAAACTTTTTCAGTCCAGTTCAAAACGATGAATTAAAGTTAATATTTACTTTTGCTACATTTGCAATTGCCTTCTTACTTAGACCCGTAGGCGGAATTATTTTTGGTAAAATGGGTGATAAATTTGGTCGGAAAATAGTATTAACAATTACTATTTTAATGATGGCTTTATCTACTTTAATAATTGGTGTGCTTCCTACCTATGAACAGATTGGTGTATGGGCCCCTATATTATTACTCTTAGCTCGTATTCTGCAAGGTTTTTCTGTGGGTGGAGAGTACGCTGGTGCAATGGTATATATCGCAGAATCTTCTCCAGATAATAAGCGTATAAGGTTAGGCAGCGGTTTAGAAATCGGCACATTATCTGGTTATATAGTAGCTTCTGTTTTAGTTACAGTACTTTTCTGGACTTTATCTGATGTTCAAATGAATAGTTGGGGATGGAGAATTCCTTTCTTCTTAAGTATTCCAATAGGATTATTTGGTTTATATTTGAGAAGTCATTTAGATGAATCACCAATTTTTGAAAATGACATCTCTGAAAGCCAAGAACAACAACCAGGTTTATTAGAAGTCATTAAAACATATAAAAAAGATATCTTTTTATGTATCGTATTTGTGGCATTTTTCAATATAACCAATTACCTATTGTTAGGTTATATGCCTTCTTATTTAGATGAGAACCTTGGTATAAGTGATAATATAAGTACACCGGTTACAGCAATTGTATTGATTATTATGGTACCGTTCGCTTTAACTTTTGGTAAATTGGGAGATAAATTAGGAAATAAAAAAGTTATAACAATTGGATTAGTATTAGGAATTGTATTTTCGATTATCTCTTTTCAATTTCTTAATATGGGGAATATAACATTCTTATTTATAGGACTTTTAATGTTAGGTATTGTATTATCTGTATACGAAGGTACTATGCCAGGATCTTTACCTACGTTGTTCCATACTGACATTAGATATCGTACGTTATCCTGGACATTCAACTTATCAGTTTCTATTTTTGGTGGAACAACACCTTTAGTTGCTTCTTGGTTAACTCATGTGACAAGAAACAATTTGGCGCCGGGTTTCTATTTATTAGCAGTTAGTTTAATTGGCTTAATTGTTGTGTTAACCTTATTTAAAGATACTTCAGGTAAATCTTTAAAAGGTTCTTACCCAACAGTTGCTTCTAAAGCTGAGTTTCAAGAAGCTGTTGAAAATCCAAAAGATTCACTGTGGTGGAAAATGGAACAAGCAGAAAAGGAATGAAAAAAACATCCATTTAATTGACCGGCTACTCGAAATACAGACTCAGAATAAGCTGGGATTATCCGAGCAGCAATGACTGCAGCTCTTTTATATTCTGGAGGGCTTACTGCTTTGCAAAAGCAGCGTTGCTATTCTCGATCGTCATTATTTTATTGGTTGTGTCCTAATAATAAAACGTTGACGCAAGAACGAAGAGAAATTAAAAGGTCCGAGCAATACAGCAAAATAAGAAGCAAGAAGCTTTGTTATGCCAGTTCTTCTCCCGAAGGAGAGCTGGCTTTTTATTTTCTATATGGGGTCCAAAGTAGAAAACGAGAACTTGTACGCTAATCACAGTACTTGGTTCTTCTTGTTTTATGGGAGAAGGAAAAAATATCTGTTAAAGGTTTAGGCGAAGAATTATATCTAGACTCCGGAACATTAACTCCAGTTTTAAAACGACTTGAGGAGCGAGGACTTATTATAAGAGAGCGTTCAAAAGAGGACGAACGAAGTGTAATTATTACGTTAACAACTGAAGGGAATGAGTTTAAAGAAAAAGTCACAATGATACCTAATGCAGTATTTGATAAAACCGGTTGTAATGAAGAAGAAATTAAAAGTTATAACAAGGAAATTCGTAATTTACTTAACATGCTGACATCTGAGCAATAGTTTTATGAATATAGATGGCGGGCCCAGCGGGTGAATAATCCGTGGAGGTTCAAGTCCTCTCGGCCGCATCAATGATACCAAGGGTTTTGACACCCCTGGTATTTTTTGTTTATAAAAATTCATCTGTTACTGTCCACTTACTTATAGTAGGTCGTATGATTTGTCCGTCACCTTCATCCTTCTGCTGACTGCGTGCGGCGGTAGTAAATATGATAATGATTAATGAAGTGATGAAGCAGGAGAAGAAAGTCAGAAAAGAAATGCGAGCAGATTCAGATGAGCACAAAAGAGATAACGCCATAATTCGTGTATATGATGACGGGAAATATATTCAACTTGCGTTTTATCAGCCAGAAGAAAGTTCTCGTAGGCTGACTGCTTATTCTTATTATGAGAAGCTTGGAGATTCTTATGAGGAAATGGCACATATGCCGGGTGATGGTGATGGCGACCGCCTTGGTCTGTATAAGAAAACACCTGATTATAAAGAGGTTAAAGGCAAGGAAACAAAAAAAATGTGCTTGTTCATTCCTGATAGGGGAACAATTGTTTTACCGTTAAGTTGTTGTGTGAGAGCCAGTATGTTAAAATGCTACGTAGATTTAATAATAAAGTTTAGATTCAAGGAGATTTATTTATGAAATTGGATGAATTCACCATCGGGCAGGTTTTTCAAACTAAATCTTTTGAATTAACAAAAGAGAATATAATGAATTTTGCAGAAGTGTATGACCCACAATACATGCATTTAAATGAAGAAAAAGCAAAAATGGGCAGATTTAATGGAATTATTGCTTCTGGAATACAAACGTTATCTATTACTTTTAAGCTTTGGATTGAAGAAGGGCGTCATGAAGACGATATTATTGCTGGGACAGGAATGAATAATATAAAATTCCTAGCACCCGTTTACCCTAATGATAAACTGAACACTATTGTTAAGGTTATTGATAAAAAACCAAATAAAAGCCAGACGGGGATACTTACTGTATTGTTATCTACCTATAATCAGAAAGAGGAAAAAGTGTTTGAAGGTGAGTTATCAGTATTAATTAAACGCTAAATGACCTTTGCGGCATATCATCGTCACCTTTCATTTTTTATAGGTGTCTGGATGAAATGAGCAATCATCTTAATTAATTGAGTGGACTTTGAGTCTGCTCTTTTTTATTTGTTCAACCTATTTCAAGAAACAAAGGACTCACAATAACGAAAACATCTCATAAATACAAATTTAAAAATTGCTGCCTTGAGGTTTTTGCATATTCCTCTGTATCATTGCACCGGGTGAATATCTATAATGAGCGTTCTATCCTTCGATGTTATGTTTCCTTTTTGCTTTTTGGTTTTGTCAGTTCAAAGCTGTACTTTACCATGTCATGGATTTGATGCTCTGGGAGTCCCTCATCTAAGGTAAGAGTATTCCAATGCTCCTTGTTCATATGGTATCCGGGCTTGATTTCTTCAAAAAGACCACGTAGAAAATCAGCCCTTTCAGGTTCGCATTTAAGGTTGACACATAAGTGTTCGTCGCGAGTGAAGATAAGTGCAAATATTTTCTTATTCCCTTTGTGACGAATTGCAGTCCAACCATCTCCGAAAGGATGGTCTTCATAAGAGTTTGGAAAGGTTAGGCAGTAATCTTTAATTTCATCATAATTCATTATCAATTCACTCCATACCTCATTATTTTTATATACAGAACATATTCGTTCAAACTAAGATTTGCGGTTTCTTTTATACCAATCCGAGATTTCCTCAAATCTTTGTTTGAACTTAGCTTCTGAACCTTGAGTTGTTGGATAGTAATACTCACGCCCTATTAAAGAATCTGGCATCGTCTGCATTGTCGTTAATTTTTCCTCTGTATCATGAGCATATTTATATCCCTTACTGTAATCTAAATCTTTCATCAAAAGGAGCAGACTTTATGTCTGCTCTTTTTTTGTTCATGAAAAGCCATTTTTTTATCCCCAGTCTGATAAAAGATTTTCTGTGAAATCATTTAACAATTATTGGTCAATTTTTCTTTTTCAATAATATCCTTTACCACATCCTCAATTGTGATATGCCCAAGAGCTTTTTCCAAGGCAGATTGGGCGATTTCAAATATTGGACCAATTGTACTTTGAATGTTCCGGCCTACAGGACATTGAGGATTGGGATTTTCATGTATACTAAACAATTCTTTATCTTGAACAACATTAACTGCTCTATAAACATCAAGTAAGGTGATTTCAGTTAGATCCTTCGCTAATTCAGCCCCTGCAATACCTGGCCGAACATTTACTAAACCTGCTTTTTTCAGCATCCCCATAATTTTTCTTATGAAGGCGGGATTTGTATTTACACTTCCAGCTAAAAATTCAGAAGTGCTAATTCCGTCTTCATTTATTTCAATAAGAGCCAATATATGAATTCCTACAGCAAAACGGCTGCTAATAGACATGATTTCTTCACCATCCTCATTACTTTACACTCTTTATAGTACACTTGTAACTGAATGTATTACAAGTTCTTTTACTCTAATATGCTCAATTAACAAGATGATAAAAGTATTGACAAACAGAAAAGGTGTAACTAAAATTATTACATGTAATCAATATGGTTACATTTAAAATTTTGAATGATTAGGAGGACTTTAAATTGAAAATTGGAATCATTGGTGCAACCGGAAAAGCTGGAAGTCTTATCTTGAAAGAAGCGGTAAGCAGGGGACATGAAGTAACTGCAATTGTAAGAGATGCTGCAAAACTTAAAGAGGAAAAGATTGCAGTCATTGAAAAAAATATAATTGATCTTACATCGGATGATCTAAAAAAGTTAGATGTAGCAGTTAATGCCTTCGGTGCTCCATTAGGAGAAGAACAGGCACATGTAGATGCTGGCCGGGCATTAATTAGGGCATTAAAAGGAACGGGTACAAGAGCCGTAATTGTAGGTGGAGCAGGGAGTCTTTATGTAGACGAAAATAAAACTGTCAGTGTAATGGATACACCTGATTTCCCGGAGATTTTTATTCCGACAGCTAAAGGGCAAGGTCGTAACTTGCAAGAACTAAAGGGAACTTCTGATATTAACTGGACATTTATCAGTCCTTCAGCGGTATTTGACCCAGACGGGAAAAGAACTGGATTTTATCAGTCAGGAAAAGATCATCTTCTTGTGAATTCGAAAGGCGAAAGTTTTATCAGCTATGCAGACTATGCAATTGCAGTATTGGATGAAATTGAAAATCCAAAACATATAAATGAACGCTTTACAGTTGTTGGAGAAGCTGAATAAGTGATTGAGTAGAAACAAAGGGTACCATTAGTGTCATCGCTAATGGTATCTTCCTTCTAAGAATGTACGGAGACATTGAAAACTTTGCAATCAGAGCAGCTGATTATTTTTATGAAAAAGGGGATTTATCACGTTCCAATGAGTATTATCGACTGAGTATTAAAGCGGGACGGAAAATAAAAAAGGGGAGATAATTAATGAAGATTAGCCGGACTTTGTTTGCAGTGATATTATTGGGTAGTATCGTAGGAGTGATTTTAACAAATGATGTTCCTGTTATCAAAGCTCCTTTCCATGTTGCTGATGATAGAGTAGGTGCGTAACAGGTGATTATAATAGAGCGATATTTTCATTTTATGGGGACACGGAAATTTTAGTGTATATCGAGCTAATGATGAGGCTGTGCAGCACTCATATTAATTAGCACCGAACATGTGCTTATATGCTGACTTTAGGAGTAAATTAGAGGTACTTAAATAGCAAACCTTCATTGGTAGTGGTGGTATTGAGGAGGCCTTCACTCATTTACATGAGCATAAGCAAATCAATTGAGATAAATATCGCATAAGATAAAGTTGTTGTTAAGCGAACATAGAAAAAGAGCATATATTAAAAATTTGCTCTTTTTCATGTCTAACTTAATTTTTAAGATTCCAATCATTATAAGCGTGACTTAATGTACTAGAAAGTATGTTTTCAATTCTACCGAACCATATAATTAAATCATCAATTGAAAAAGATTTATCATATTCATCAAGGACTTCTTTGACAAAATGAAATAAGGGGTTTTTTTCGCCTAAGAACTTAAGACATTCAATGTAGGTGCTTTGCCTTATTGTTAACGCATTTGAATGTAGTTCATTTAAGTCGGTTTCATTTTTTAGTTGTTTATTATTTAAGTACTCTAAAATATCTCTAAGTTTACCATTCTTATAATAAAAATGGTAATCAGAAGGAACTTTAGGTAAAAGGATAGGTTCTTGTGGACCATAATAATAAACGGGATAATCACATTGTTGTTCTTTTTGAATAACTTTAGCTATATCAATAATTGTAGTTGCATCTCTTAGATCCCTAACTAAGTTTAAAGGCGCTTGACACCATAGCCAATCAGCTTTTGGGATTGAAAGTTTTCTAAACTGAACTTCCATATTTCTATCCCAGTCTCTATAGTATGAATCGTGATAATGTGTACCGTGCTGCCACTCTCCATTGTAATTGAAATAATGTACAGTTATTGCCCAAGAGTCATGTGTTTGATATGTTATGTCTTTCAATAATAAAAATCCCCTTGGGAGTAACCAAATTATTCTCTCGCTATTACTTTTATCAAAGACAATATCATAATCATCATTTCTCTCGTTACTACTTTTGAAGTCTGGCTTACTTCCTCTTTTTGGGGGAGTTAGCCTTGGCTCATCCCAAATAAGATGTATTAAATCTTCATACTGTTTTTCAAAATCTCCTTTTTCTAAAATCGGTAAAACCAATCTTGACTTTATAAAATCAGGTAAGAGCAACTGGTTATCGACTGATGATTCCATTGCAATAGGAATGAATTTATCTTGTTTAGTGTCTTCGTAAATCTCGGGTGTAAGTATAATGGTTTCTGACCCTACTCCTCCAACTCTATTATTTGCTTTTTCACAGTAAGTTTTATCGCAAATTACTATTACCTTGTCAGCTTGTCTTATACTCTCTTCCATAAATTTATATCTATCATGTCCAATTTTTAAGTGCCACCTGTCTAAAATGACTTCAACTCCAGATTTAGCCTCTAATCTATTAGCTAAATCAAGTACCCATTGTTTATGAGCCTCAGAAGACCAACTGTAAGATATAAAAACCTTTGGTACCTTGACATCTTTCTCCATATAAACCTCCTAATGGGAACTTTTTATCTAAATATACCATATTTATTCTTTTCACGGTGCTAAGGATCTGATTTCTTTAAGGGCATTATGTTTAGAAGGATGTTTTTGAACTTTAAATAAGCTTCAGGTTGCTTTTCAATAGCATCTTTTTTTATGTATGTCACTCTCATGGCATGCCTAGGCAGTATAACCCTTTTTAGAAGTAAAGAAGTTAAGGTATTTTTTGCTCACCAATTATTAACCGCAATCTTACAACCTGTTATCCCTTTTCAATATCGGTAATGTACCGAAACGATATATCATTTATGGAAAGCGAATTTGAGAAAATGCAGAATATTAAAGATTAGGCTGACGAAATTTTCGTCAGCCTTTTTAATAAGAAGAAAGAAATTAAAACTCTAATCAATACACATGAAAAAGTTATAGTGATTGTTATTTTGGCTCACCATTTTTTAACCATAATTCATATAAACGTATATAATGATGACAAATGAAAATAGGAAATGTAATGAAAATAAGCTTTCATAATCAGTGATACGGATTTACAATGTTGAGGGCCTAGTGGGTGAATAACCCGTGGGTTCAAGTCCTCTCGGCCGCATACCAATAATACCAAGGGTTTGACCACCTTTGGTATTATTTTTTTGTGCGGAAAATACAGCTATGGGAGAAGACTTGCTTACCAAAACTTTCTAGGTTGAGGGCTTAGTGAGGTTAAACCCGTGGAGGTTGGACTCCTCTCAACCGCATATATGAAGTAATCCAAAAGACCAAACTCACAAGAGTATTGGTCTTTTTTGTTAATTGAAATTACAGATTTTCCACTATACCTTTTTCGGTTATTCATACTATTCTTGGTACTGGTGAAAAGACGATCTATATTATAGCGGCTAAAGTACTGAATACATCAGCAAATTGAGTTGATCTCAATCCATCTAAAGCCCCGCCTAATAACGCCGCAAATGGAGCAACGCCTTTTACAAGAAATGAGCGTCCATTTTATCCTGAAATGATGGTTTATTTTTTATCAAGTAAATTTATGATACGTTTTCCTCGTCCACCTCCAGCTTCTAAGGAATGATGAGCTTTGGCAACATCAGATAAAAAATAAATGCTATCAATAACTGGTCTGACCTTGTTGGAATCTACATAAGATGCTAATTCTTTTAGAAGTTCATTTTTGGGATTTGCGCTGAATGTGCGAACTCTACGAGAACCGAAAGTAGTTGAAGCTAATATATATATGAAGGACGAAAAACTAGGAAATCCAATAGTAACCATTCTACCGTTCTTTGCAAGCAAGCGCCTATAATGTTTGAGGTCAGTTCCCACTGTGTCCATGACTACATCAAACTTTTTAAGATCAGTAGGAGATGTTTTTTTATAATCAAATACTTCGTCTGCACCTAGCTCTTGAAGAAAAGTAAGATGTTTTTCGTTTGCAAGAGCAGTTACATGAGCACCCAACATTTTGCCAATTTGAATCGCAATGCTTCCGACTCCTCCACTTGCACCACGTACAAGTAACTTTTCGCCTTTTCTAAGTTTCGTTTTATATTTTAAGGCAATAATTGCAGTAACACCTACACCAGGCAATGCCGCGGCTTGTAAGAGATCAACCTTTGTAGGAATTTTAGATATTTTCTCAGGTGATATAGCTACATATTCAGCGGCACTACCAATTTGGCTCCTTAAATTCATTGGAAGAACTCCCCACACTCTATCACCTAATTGATAATTTTTTACGTTCGATCCTACCTCAACAACCTCACCAGAAAAGTCTGCCCCTGTTCCTTTTGGGAATTGATTACCCGTTAATAGTTTCAGCTTGCCTGATCGAAATAGCGTATCCATAGAGTTTACACTCGACCCATGTACACGAATGAGTACTTCTCCAGTTTCTATAACAGGTTTTGATATAGAATCTTCAAAAAGAACATTCGGTGATCCATATTTAGTATATTGTGCAGCACGCATCTTTTCACTTTTCATTTACTCACTCCATCTCCTTGAAAAAGTATAAACTTGAAGGGTTTTATGATCAATTTAGCTCTCTAATACATGGGTGACAGGGTTTACATATTTGATTATAATAAATGGAAAAGATTTAACAAGTACTCAATATAAACTGACTAAGTAAGGAAAAACTGACTAAGGAGTGGATAAAATATGACTGAAAGTGAGCTAAATAAAGCGATAGCTCCAGCAAGTTATGCATTAAATATATTAGCGGGAAAATGGAATTTAAAAATCTTAGCTGTACTATGTAGTTACAATGATATTCGATATAATGAGTTAAAGCGTAAAGTGTATGGAATTACAGGAACAATGCTCAATCAATCATTAAAGGACCTGATTGAATACGGAATTGTTCAACGAGTTCAGTATAATGAAGTTCCATCAAGAGTAGAATATTCATTGACTAGGGCAGGACTAGAGCTGAACCCTATATTTGAACAACTTCTTTTATGGGGCGAAAACCAATTAGAAAAATCAAAGTCATAATAAAATGAATATACAAAGAAAACGATGATCACGAGTAGAATAACAAAATAAAAATTAATTGTAAATAAATGTTTTTTATTTGTAGAAGAGATTGGCGAATTCATTTCAATTATAAACTGATAGAAGTATGAACAAGGTGATTCAAAAACGAACGTTTTGACAATATTAATATGATTGTTCGATATTATAATAATGATTATTCTTTGGAGGGTTTCCGAGTGGTGAAGTATTAGGGAATTTTAAGTCTTCAAGATGGCTGATAAAGTAATAAAAACGAGTAAATGTGTGCAATGGATATAAGTAAATGAAGGATATAACATGGATGCACCCAATTGAGGGCCCAGCGGGTGAATAACCCGTGGGTTCAAGTCCTCTCGGCCGCACCCTAATGATACAAAGGGTTTTGACACCTTTGGTATTTTTTTGTTGTAAGTGCATGTGGCATTAAAAAAGTGCTGACCTCTGCACAAAATCTTTGCGCGAGTCTGCACTTTTATTATGCAAAATACACTGCCCATTATCATCGATTATGGGAGTTTATTTAATCCGTTCTTAGCCGAGCTGATACCTGACTTTTAGAAGTTTTTTTTAAGTGGGTAAAACCAACAAATTTTTTGCCTTCTTCATCCCATAGGCGGAACTTTAACGAGTTAATACTTGTTGCCAGTGTGATGGTCGGAACGTTTTGCAATGGTTCAGTGTTGTTATGCACGATTTCAAGCTTATAGTTTGGGACTCTTGGGCTTAAATGATGAACATGATGGAAACCGATATTGCCTGTTAACCATTGCATGACTTTTGGAAGCTTATAAAAAGAGCTTCCTTCAACGGCTGCTTTTACATATTCCCAATGCTCATCTTCTTCGAAATATGAATCCTCAAACGTATGCTGAATATAAAACATCCAAATTCCGAGGGATCCCGAGATCATAAAAATTGGCGTCTGGACCAGCAGAAAGGTTTGCCAGCCGATAGCCCAACATAAAAGTGCTGCCAAAGCGACGATCCCCAGGTTTGTTACATATGTATTCATCCGTTCTTTGCGTTTTGCTCCTTTACGATTAAAACGATTGGTAATCCCGAAGACGTAAATCGGTCCGATAATAAACATAACAAACGGATTTCTGTACAAACGGTACATTATTTTTGTCTTAGTTGAGGCTTCTTTATATTCCTCAACAGTCAGTACCCAAATATCGCCCGTACCGCGTTTGTCCAGGTTGCTGCTTGTCGCATGATGGACAGAATGATCGTGTGCCCAATGATCAAACGGATGCAGAGTCAGAATTCCTGTAATTGTTCCAAGGATTCGATTCGCCTTTCGGTTCTTAAAAAAGGAATAGTGGCAGCAATCATGAAAGATGATGAAGGTTCTTACTAAAAAACCTGCTGCAACGACAGAAATGGCTAATGTAAGGAAATAAGAAATGGACAAGCTCTTATATGCCAAATACCATAGCAGGAAAAATGGCACCAATGTGTTAATGATTTGACATATACTTTTTTGTAAATCGGACTTTTCATAGGGTGTAACCAGTTTTCTCAAAGTCCTTAGGTTTTGTTCATTCATTTTTTAAAAATTTCCCCTTCCCTGATGTTCTTCTATGTATCGAAAACGTTTGTCTTTGAAGTCACACCGTCATACACCATAGATGATAAGTATCTTTCCCATTCGTTTGTGAAATTATTGGAAATGAGATACTTTTTTCCAGGCCGATTAAATCTTTATTAGCAGAACCAGCCGGAATACAAAAGGTGTATGAAGATTATACCCAGCTCTTTATCGGGCCAAACTCTCTCCATGCTCCCCAATGTGAATCGGTTTATTTAGACCGTAAACTTTGATTGTTTGAGGAACAAACATGACAAGTTAATACCGTTAAAATAGGGGTATACCTGAGTGATCGTTTGGAAACATCTGCAGAAACAAAGCTGTACCAGTGAACAGCCAAGAATATCTTGTACTTGAACAAGAAACAGCTGAGCTTTTTAAAGAAATCTTTAACAATCAATATGAAGTACTGGGTTTGAAGGCACTCGTGATTCATTTTCACGGTGTTTTCAAACCATAGCTATTAATAGGCATCTTGATTTGCACTGGTATCGACAGGTTTAACAAATAAAACATGAATGAACACATTATTAATTTGCAGTTATTTCCGTTTCGTGATATGATAAAGGAGAATTATTTTTGTTCGTGTAAAGGATAGTATGAATATCGACTTTTCGTCTTGATGATACTTTGGGCAAGGATAGTAATACAATGTGTAACACACTAGGAGGCAACAAAAATGGAACAAGGTACAGTTAAATGGTTTAATGCAGAAAAAGGTTTTGGATTTATCGAACGTGAAAATGGAGACGATGTATTCGTACACTTTTCTGCAATCCAAAGTGACGGATTCAAATCTTTAGACGAAGGTCAAAAAGTAACGTTTGACGTTGAGCAAGGTGCTCGTGGAGCTCAAGCTGCTAACGTTCAAAAAACTGCTTAATCTTCAATCGTTTATACAAACAGGCTCTTTATATAGGGCCTGTTTTTTTATGTTTTCTGTATCATACTGAATAAAAAAACCCTACTCAACGTTCGAGTAGGGACAGTTGCTACAAGGTAAGAAAAAGGTTTAAAACCTCAAAGGATTGTTTACAGTATAACATACCGGATTGACGATATGTGGAATATATATAAATGATTTGTTTTTATGTTCTCAATATCACTGTATGTTATTCTTTGTTACAATTCGCATATCTCTTTTATGAAAAGAAGATAACCACCTGCTATTCACTGTGGAAGCAGATGTAAGAAATTCTTAAAGATAAAGAGGGGAGTGGTTGTTTTTTCTTCTGGAAATAATCACTTAGACCTAAAACAATGAAAGCCCTGCCTCTCTTCCATCCTTACGGCTCCTTGTCCGTGCCAGTGTGAATCAGGATTACAAAAATCAAGTGACTATTTCATCGAGTTTTTTGATAAAACATCAAATGTTCGTTGAAGAAATTTTTAATAATAAAAACAGATTAGATTGTAGGAATAATAAAAGAGGTTAATGTTCTAAAAGTAAGTTGAAGAAGTTAAGCGTCTTCGAAATATTTTAATCGTAATATTCCGAAAACTCGTGGGTGCTTTTTGGAATGCAAAACATTATTTAAAATTAACCTTAGCAGAAACTTTTCATTTGTTTTTCAGTGATTCCTTTAATGACTTCCAGTTCACTAATCAAAAATTCATATGCATGATCCAACATTTTTTTTTCGCTTGAATTAAGTGCTTTTTCTTTCTTCATTCGCATTAAATCACGTACAACTTCAGCGCCTTCTTGTATTTCACCCGTTTTTATTTTGTTCGTGTTTACTATATACCTTTGCTTCCACGGCAGTAACTTATCTGATTCTCCATGCTGAAAAATGTGTATAATGTGTTTTAATGCACGTATATCAGTAACTGGCCGTATATTTGAACTCAATATTTTACGCGTTGGAATCATAACTGTCATATTACTGATTGACATTCTTATGACATAATACTGTTGTTTTTCCTCTAAGAATTGTTTTTCTTCTATGGCTTCAATTGTACCTGCTCCGTGCATTGGATAAACAATGTTATCGCCAATTTGAAACATATAATCCACCTCCATATATGGGAACTTAACTTAAGGTTATCATATATGGAGTGAGATATCAAATTTTTAATGATAACATGGTCATTTATTTGTGTCAATATTTTTTTTAAAAAAACAACATCAAAACAAGAGGGAACCTGTGGGATTCCTAAAAAAGGAAAGATCAATTGGTCCGTGTATATCTTGGAATCTCGACTAATTAACAGAGATCAGTTTTTCGTTGAAAATGAGTTATTAAATTCTCCTTTAGGAGTTCATGACTTGACATCAATGACAGCAATTGAATCCTAGGTTTGTTTACTTTTTTACTTTTTCGATGTCTTCTTCTCCTCAAGGATACCAATCATACAATTAAGAGCATGTTAAGTAAATATGGAGACTTCTTGTGATTAATTTTTTGGGTTTAACGTAAAACAGGTGGGTACTAATATTAACTCTTTATAATCATTCTCATGCCGTCTTGAAAATTGACAGTATACCTGTAAGGGTATAATATTGATTCACAAACATTATCTAGTTAATAATGTAGTGTGATAAAGCATAGTATGAAGTGATAGTTGATAACATGCAAATATATAAATTTCAAAGAAGGAGTTCAACGCATGGAATATGATCAAAAGATTAAAAATCGCTTACGCCGGATAGAAGGACAGATAAAAGGTGTATTGACCATGATGGAACAAGGAAAAGATTGCAGAGAGGTTGTGACCCAACTAGCTGCTTCACGTAATGCGATCGATCGAGCAATGGGTTTGATTGTGAGCACAAACCTTGAACATTGTGTTCGTGAAAGTTTAGAAAAGGGAGAAGACACACAACACTTAGTAAAAGAAGCGGTCGACTTATTGGTAAAGAGCCGATAAAAAAATTCATCAACCTATCATCTTTAAGGTTGACGGATTTTTATATTTATTATAATATACCCCTACCGGTATTTTGGATTGAATAATAGGAGATCTTTCGAAAAAAATTTTAATTCTAATATACCCCTAGGGGTAATAGTGGATAGTCAGGAGAATAAACATGACAAAACAAACAAAACGCACAACAATTGTTTTATTTAGCGGCGAATATGACAAAGCAATGGCAGCCTATATTATTGCAAATGGTGCAGCTGCCTACGATCATGAAGTGACGATCTTCCATACGTTTTGGGGATTAAACGCTTTACGTAAAGAAGAGCTGATTCCAGTGAAAAAAGAATTTCTTGAAAAAATGTTTGGAAAGATGATGCCTCGCGGTGCTGATAAGATGGGTTTATCTAAAATGAACTTTGCAGGTATGGGCCCTAAAATGATTAAAAATGTGATGAAAAAGCATAATGCACTTACGTTGCCTCAGTTGATTGAGATGGCTCAAGAACAAGGTGTAAAGCTCGTAGCTTGTACGATGACAATGGATCTTCTTGGTTTACAGGAAAAAGAACTATTAGATGATATCGACTATGCTGGTGTAGCTGCTTATTTGGCAGATGCTGAAGAAGGCAATGTCAACTTATTTATCTAATGTTGTTCATTGCAAGGGAGGCTATGAATCACGATGGGCAGCGGTGTAATCATCAATACCTTACTCATTTTATTTTTACTGTGGATCGTATTTCGACGTTTTTTCCCATTGCATGGTGTTAAACAAATAACAACTGCTGATTTAAAGTCAGAGCTGAAAAATAAAGATAAACAGTTTATCGATGTACGAACACCCCATGAGTTCCGTACAAGGCATATTAAAGGGTTCAACAATATTCCCTTATCTGACTTGCCTCGTCAAACTCATCAGCTTTCGAAAGACAAAGACGTCTTTGTGATCTGCCAAAGCGGAATGAGAAGTGTAAAGGCAAGTAAAATATTGAAGAAACAAGGGTTTAAACATATCACAAATATAAAAGGGGGTATGAATACATGGCATTAACACCGATTTTTATTTATTTGTATACCCCCGCCCCTATATAAGAAAAGGAGGAAAAAATCGTGAAAGCAAATATTGTATTAGACGCTAAAGGCTTGTCATGCCCAATGCCTATCGTAAAAACAAAGAAGAAAATAAAAGAATTAAAAGCTGGTGACATATTAGAAATTCAAGCAACAGATAAAGGATCGGCGGCAGATCTGCAAGCATGGGCAAAAAGCTCAGGCCATGAATATCTAGGTACTGAAACAGAGGGAGAAGTCCTTTGTCACTTTCTTCGAAAAGGAGGAGAGCATTCATCAGAAAATGCATCTTCAATTCCTGAGATTTCATTAGAAGCTTTCACACAGAAAGTGGATCGTGATGAGTCTCTTCACATTTTAGATGTACGAGAGATAGAGGAGTATGAAGAAGCCCATATCCCCGGAGCGGTGCATATCCCTCTTGGCGAAGTGGAAAAGCGCTCTAACGAATTAAACAAAAATGATGAAATTTATATTATTTGCCATTCAGGAAGAAGAAGTGAAATGGCAGCTCACACCATGAAAAAACAAGGTTTTAAAAAGGTTATTAATGTTATTCCCGGTATGCGGGATTGGACAGGTAAAACAGAAAAAGGAGGTATGTAAACATGACCGTGCAAGCACTTACCGCAAAAGAAGTCACACAAAAAATCTTTCACAAAGAATCTTTATTTATTTTGGATGTACGTAATGAAAATGATTTTAGCGATTGGAAGATTGAAGGACATTATTTTGACCATTTAAATGTACCGTATTTCGATCTTTTAGATGGCGTAGAAGATATCTTGGAGAAAATTCCTTCTGATAAAGAAGTGCTGGTCGTTTGTGCAAAAGAAGGTTCATCTGTCATGGTATCCGAAATGCTTTCTGAAGCAGGTCATTCTGTATCCTATCTTAAGGGCGGAATGAAAGCATGGAGCGAACATTTAGAGCCGGTAAAAGTCGGGGATTTAAAAGATGGCGGTGAGATGTATCAGTTTGTTCGTATCGGTAAAGGCTGCCTGTCATACATGGTCATCTCCAATGGTGAAGCAGCGATTATTGATGCGACACGTATGGCAGATATTTTTATAGACTTTGCGAAAGAGAAGGGCGCGGAGATTACTCACGTATTTGATACACATCTTCACGCAGACCATATTTCAGGCGGCAGAGTCATAGCTGAAAAAACAAAAGCAACCTACTGGTTACCACCGAAGGATGCAGAAGAAGCGGTATTTGATTATCAGCCGCTGGAAGAAGGCAACGATATTGTCATTGGAAACACAAAGATTGGCATTCAACCGATTTATTCACCGGGGCACACGATTGGTTCCACTTCTTTCATTGTCGATGATCAGTATCTTCTTTCAGGTGATATCTTGTTTATTGATTCAATTGGCAGGCCAGACTTAGCCGGTATGGCAGAAGATTGGGCAGGAGATTTAAGAACAACGCTTTTTAGCCGTTACAACGCGTTATCACAGGATTTAATTGTATTACCGGCACACTTTATGATCATTGACGAGCTAAATGAGAATGGAAGTGTTGGTAAAAAACTACGCACATTATTTAGCGAGAACCATGGTTTGAACATTGCGGATGAAACACAATTTAGACACTTAGTAACAGATCATTTGCCTCCGCAGCCAAATGCATACCAAGAGATTCGGGAAACAAACATGGGGAAAATCAGCCCGGATGAAGAAAAACAGCGTGAAATGGAGATTGGTCCAAACCGCTGTGCAATACGGTAACACAAGTTTCTATTAAAAAGAGGAGAGACGAACATGAAATCAGATAAAGTATTAGACGCAAAAGGCCTGGCATGCCCAATGCCAATCGTCAGAACAAAGAAAGCGATGAATGAACTGGAATCAGGTCAAATATTAGAAGTGCATGCAACAGATAAGGGAGCTAAAAGTGATCTTGCAGCTTGGTCTAAATCAGGCGGGCATGACCTTTTAGAGCAAACTGATGAAGGCGATGTATTGAAATTCTGGATTAAAAAAGGCTAATGAATGTGAAAGGGTATCGAATACAAAGATGCCCTTTTTCTTTGAAAGGAGGAACCAAAATGGATATTGCCTTTATCACAACTCTTTTCATTATAGGGTTTATTGGTGCCTTTATTTCCGGAATGATAGGTATTGGCGGATCAGTTATTAATTATCCAATGTTATTATACATTCCTTCTTTAGTGGGAGTGATGTCATTAACTGCCCATGAAGTTTCAGGAATAGGGGCTATTCAAGTTTTCTTTGCGACACTTGGCGGTGTTTGGGCTTATCGTAAAAGTGGTTTTTTAAATAAAGCATTAATTATGTACATGGGAAGCAGCATCCTTTTAGGGAGTGTATTGGGGAGTTACTTTTCTCATTATATATCTGAAAAAGGAATTAACTTTATATACGGAATTCTGGCTATACTAGCAGTTATTTTAATGTTTAAACCTAAAAAAGGACAAGAACATAGCGAAGACGAAGAAGTGATATTTAATAAATGGTTGGCTTCGTCCCTAGCGTTTATCATTGGTGGCGTATCAGGTATTTTAGGAGCTGGCGGCGCCTTTATCCTAGTCCCCATTATGTTATCGATTTTAAATATCCCTGTTAGAATCACAGTCGCTTCATCTCTTGCGATTACATTTCTTTCATCTATTGGCGCAACAGTTGGAAAAGTAATCACGGGCCAGGTTCTTTTTGCACCGGCTCTGGTTCTTATGATTGCTAGTTTAATTGCTTCTCCTATTGGCGCATCTGTTGGGCAAAAAGTAAATACAAAATTCCTGCAATGGATTTTAGCGTTATTAATAAGTGCGACAGCTATTAAAATTTGGTTAGAGCTCCTTTGATATGAGTCAGCGGGTAAAATGAAAGATTAAAAGATTCATCACTCCTTGGTTTCTTATTCATGTTATAACACTTGCTCACGTTCAATAAATGTTTCAAGTGCTTGATGAAATTCTTTTTGATAATGGTGACTTGGGCAAGTCTTGACTATAGTGCGGTGAAAAACATTTGATTTAGTTGCGTCCAGTGTTTTATTTAGGACAGCGTTATGGGACACTATAAACCTGTACGTTTTAAAACGAAGATGGTGATTTTAACAAACATGGAACCCGAGACATGTCATGTAACTTTCTGATGAAAAAAACGACTCCATTTTTACTCCACAATATGAATAAATCTTTGTAAATAACATGATCAATATAAACAAACACTAATATATAAAGGTTTTGTAATAGAAAACACAGTTTCGCTTTATTGAGGGCCCAGCGGGTGAATAACCCGTGAAGGTTCAAGTCCTCTCGGCCGCATCACAATGATACCAAGGGTTCTGACACTTTTGGTATTTTTTGTTTTCAGCTGCCCCGTTACTTAAAGCAAGTCGTCTGGTTTGCCAGCTATCTTTTAAAGTCCCTTTTTCGATTAATGAAATGATAAAATAGGAGAAGACAGCCAAAAAGAAATGAGAGCAGATTCAGATGCGTAACACAAGAATAACTCATCGTGATCGTATTCGTACACATTTTTACAGAGGAGGACAATTATGATTGGAATACTGGCAGGAATGGGGCCAAAATCTACTGGGCCATTTGTAGAAAAGGTAGTAGACGAGTGCCAAAAAATATATGGAGCAATACATGACATGGATTTCCCTCATATGATGATTTATTCTTGTCCGACTCCTTTCTATATGAATAAACCTCTCAATCATACGGACATGGAAAAGGCAATTATTGAGGGGGCTGTAAAGCTTGAAAAAACGGGTGTTGATTTTATTGCAATCCCATGTAATACCGCACATATCTATTTTAATCAAATAAAAAAATCGCTTTCAGTCCCTTTACTAAACATGATTGATGAAACCATAAAAAAAATACCTAAAGGCTCCAAAAAAGCAGCTCTTTTAGCCACTGTTCCTACGGTTCAATCTGGAATATTTCAAGAAGCGTTAAACAGAGAAGGTTATGATTTTTTACATCAAGATAGTTGGCAAATCTATGTCGATCACATAATAGAAAAGATTAAACAAGGTAAAATCAATGAGGCTCGTACATTATATGATGAATTACACCGTGAATTAGCAGAAAAGGTTGATACGGTTATCATTGCATGTACGGATTTAAATATGGTCACGGATCAAAAAAGCAGCGAACTTACCTTTGTTGATTCATCAGCCTGTCTTGCTCAAGCCATTGTAAATAAGTATGTATTATTAACAAAATAAGCCGTCTTATTTATCAGCAAATTCAGGGCGCTTTTTTTCCGTTAAAGCGCCCGGCTTCGGCAAATACATGATCCTCGATTACTTCTTTGAATGTAACTTCCCCGCGTTATTGTTCTTTTAACATTGAATACTTTCGATACGCTTTATAGAAACTGCAGCCAAATAGAACAGCCATAAGGGCGGGAAGCGACCTCAAAAGGGCAAATGGAGTTTCAAATAAAAATGCTTTCCAAAACATTGCGCTTTCCATACTCCACAGACCTTCAGTTAAATACAAACCTGAATCCTTGTAAATCAAATAAGAATAAAACAAGCACAGTAAACCAAAACAAGATGAAAAACTCATTAGTCTTTTATAATAATTACTCTTTGATTGGCGATCCGAGAAGATTTCATTTTGATCATCATCTTCTTTTTGCCAATATCGAGTTCCGCTAAGCCATGGGCTGTTTATATAACTCCAGCCGAAGTCTTCATAGATCTCTTTGTAGTCTTTGAACTTTTTCTTTGATAAATAATCTTGATAATCCAGTCGCATCACATATTTTTTGTCGGTTTTTTCGAAAGTGTATATTCCTAATCCGCTGATATTTGTACAGCGATAGCCTTTTTGTAGGTGCTCGTTCAGCCATTGCTCCTCTTTTTCAATATCAAAAAACATCTTAAATGTCTTCATTCGATTCACTTCCTTCGTGCAGGGATAAAATATGAAGTAATCTGTTTTGTTCCATTTTCAAAATGGCGCTTCCTTCCGCAGTTATCATATAAACTTTTCTCCGGCCCGATTCTCCGACAGGTTCAATCCAGCCATGCTTATTCAAGTTTTCAATCGCGCCGTATAATGTGCCGGCTGCTAAAATAACAGTTCCGTTACTCATCTTTTCGATCTTCTGCATGGCAGCATAGCCATGAAGCGGCTCCCGCAGAGCTAATAAAATATAATGCATGGTTTCAGACAGCGGTAATAATTTATGTTTCATATCCTCATCCTCTATTCAGTCTGACTATATAGTTAAACTTAATACAGTTCAACTGAATAGTCAATGGTCTTTTCAAAATTTGTCAAAGGAACTTGAAAATCAAATCTAAAAAGTCGCTTTTCTTACGTAATGGGAAGCGACTACTGAGTAGTCCTATTCAATTAAATGGCCCGATTGTTGGATGTAATGCTTAACTTCAGTGCTTGAAATGCCGGGTGGTAATAAGCTAAGCTTTCACTTTATCGAATGCCCAGCGTATAAACACCCCGTAAAGGTCCAAACCCTCTCGGTCGCATTAAAAATACCAAGGGTGTTGAGTCCCTTGGTATTTTTTGTTCATTGAATTATTATAAACTTCTAACTTAGTTAATGGCTGTCGTTCCAGTTTTTCTCTATAAATGTATTCACAGGCTGTAAGTTGGTTTTGTTCGCAATTTCAATGACAGCGGGAACCACGGAAGGGTCTGTTTTGGAGAAGTTAGGAATCCGCGGATCTAACCGGAAAAAGCGATCTCCCAGCAGATTCGCGCTGACCATGGATTCATAGTAGCCATTTCCGCCGGAGATCATCTGAAGAAATGGCAGTAATGGTTCATTAGGCGACCTGTCCAAAAGGACTCCCCAATTTGGAGGAAGGTTCTTCAGATTTTCGGGACGTATGTTATCCGCACTCACCATTCCCCATCCCCTCGTATCTCTTCTTAACCGAGTCGGGGCTTCACCTGTACCGATGGATAGTGCCGCAATTTGATCCAGTGGCACGTTGGCTTTACCAACCGCAAACGCGATACTGGCCGTACTGGGGTTCGTTGCCACTACATATCCGTCCACGTAGTTTTGATAGGCTCGCTGCGTCGCGGGAGCACCGCTGCTCCGCAGTATGACATCACTCACTTTCTCATTTAAATAGGGAGAGCCGGGAAAGTTGTGAAATAATACGGGCGTCCAACGATCCAGTGCTGGGGAGTATAATTTGAATGAAGGGACAACAATTCGTTTTCTTACATCTTTAAGACGAAGGCCTGGCGGGAAAAAGTTTCGTACTGCTTTAATAAAACCGGAATATGGTAATTGTTGATTGAAAACAGGTCCTCCCGGCCGCGAAGTGCTGAATGCGGGCAGGATTTCATCCTCAAAATACTGAAGTGTTTCCTTCGGAGATCTTCCGCTTGCTAATGCAAGGGCAGTAAATGAACCGATTGAATTTCCCGCAAATACATGGGTTCGGCTTATTAATGCTGGATTTTCTTCAGCTAGTCTGTTCAATAGTTGTAAACTTAAAGCACCTAAGGTACCGCCCCCGTCAAAGGTCATGATCCGATACTTTGCCAAAGCTGATTTCTCCTTTCTGATGAAAACTATCATTCAGTATATGTTCAACCAGAGTCTATTGTATGGATGAATGAATATCTCATACCATAAAAATTGCTCAATTTATCAATCTAACGGGGTGGGAAAGAAAATATTTTTAAGTTTAAGAGGCGGATCATGAAGGTATTCCATGGGAAGAAGGAGAATAGGTTATAAAAATAAAAGGGGGAAAAATATTTGAATACGATTGACCTTATCGTTTTACATTTTGAAGAGGTGAGACGGCGAAGCATCAAGTTATGGACAGCTATACCTGAGGAAAAAATGGACTGGCGCCCGGATTCCGAAGCCATGTCGTGTAAAGAAATGATAAGACACATATTAGAAGCAGAATTTCTTTATCATCAAATTTTAATGAAAAATATGAGTGAGTTTTCAGAGGAAACTATTAATCCTTATGAATCAAAAATGTTTACCACTGTAAGCGAAGAATTAGAATTTGCAAAACCGTATCGGGCCGAGTTTTTGACATTCATCAAATCGTTAAACGAAACAGATTTAACAAATATAAAGATTGACAGGTCTGATGTTGGATATATTCGCGAACTAGGAGACATGTTATTAAGAATCGCTTATCATGAGTCCGTACATACCGGTCAGCTTTTAGATTATCTCAGAACTGCTAAGGTTGACAGGCCTTTAATTTGGGACTAGTTAAATGATAGAGTTTTACAAGGAAAGCGGAAAGAATGGAATATAAACCGATTAATTTTCAAGAGAAATTAGCTGCGTTCCAAGATCAATGGTCTCCAAAAGTAATCGCTGAAATGAATGACTATCAATTTAAACTTGTTAAGGTACAAGGGGATTTTGTTTGGCATAAGCATGACGAAACAGATGAAGTCTTCATTGTCATTGAGGGTAATTTAATCATTGAATTTCGTGATGGAGAAGTAACATTAAATGAAGGTGAAATGTTTGTCATTCCGAAAAATGTTGAACATAAACCTTATGCAGAATCAGAGTGTAACATTTTGCTTGTAGAACCTAAAGGTGTTGTGAATACCGGGCAGAAAATAACTGATCAAACAGCTGAAAATGATGTCTGGGTCTAGCCTGTAACAAAAAAACGATCAAAAAATCCGAAAGATCGAATGACGATTAGAGAAAATGATCAGGAAAACCAATTAAGAATGATTTTTGGTTAATTGTTGAAAAATTTTGTTAATATTATAATACATTGTTTGGAAATGTAATCATTTTATAAGGAGTTTTCTAATTGCGTTGGAGTAAATGGTTCAATATTATTTGCATAGCAGCATTGGGATCAGTATATGGCTATAAATTGTTTACTAACCAAGAAGTCAGTACGACTCGTGTAATCATAGCTGCTGCAATTATCTTGTGGAACATTGTCGGACTTTTTAGCAAAGAACCAGTAAAACAAACACAGCAAGCAAACTAAAAGTCAAAAACACAAAAAGTTGGTACAGAAGGATGCTGCAGCGCGCAGCATCCTTTTTATCATTTTCACAAAAAAACCAAGGGTTTAACCCCTTGGTTTTTTCGCAGTCTCCCTTTTTACGCTGCTTATCATAAACATTTAAGTTTCATCAAGCATCCAGAATCTGTTGTATCGATAAATGAAAATTATCCTAAAATGTGCCGGTTCATCAAAATACCAGTCCAAGCTGCAGTTATTTCTTTACATAGTATGTAAAGATTAAAAAATGAGAGAAGGAGTGGCGTAATGTATTATAACGAAGGTGAAGATCAACAGTACGTTCAGAAGAAAAAGCCATACAACGAAGCCTGTGACCTAGGCCATGATTTTGATATGGCGGACGACGCAGCAAGAGCGGAAGCAGCAAGAGAAGCAGAAGCGAGAGCCAGAGCGGAAGAGGCAATAGCAAGAGCGGAAGAAGCAAGAGCCAGAGCAGCAGAAGCGGCAAAATTAGCAGCAGAAGCAAAGGTAAAAGCGGCAAAATTAGCAGCAAAAGCGAAATGTAAAAAACGTCATAAGAAAGAGAAAAAACAGGATTGCAAACGTAAGCACAAGAAGAAAAAATAAGAGCTTTTCATCATGTAAAAGATAAGATTCAATGTGTATTGATTTTAACCGTACAGGGGTGCAAAAACGATAAAGAATAAGATTCTTTGTCGGGGGATCAAGCAGAAAGATTGCTCAGCCGGTGTCTCAGCAGAACCACGCATGGCAGGGCAAACATAATTTTCTATGGACTTCCATAGTTTGGTCGGGATATAACGCCAATAAATGTAAGTGCCTATTATGATAAAAAAGGCAGGAGAGACAAGAGTTTCGGCAGCTTGCCGCTCTTGTCTTTTTTTTTTGTTTTTATATCATCTTCGCGTATATGTGTCTATTTTTAAGTTTGCAGAACATCTGTCTAAGAATTTGTCCAATTCCTACATATACTGGTATCGGAATCAAATGCTTATTGGGAGTGAAATAGATGGGATCAGCACAGTTAACGGGACGCGTCATCTTCAAAGGGGACCCCGGCTATACAGAGGCGGTTAAGAATTGGAACCCTTATGTTGATGTCTGTCCGCTTGTCTTTGTTTTTGCACAAAATTCATACGATGTAAGTAATGCTATTAAATGGGCTCGTGAGAAGAATGTGCCTATGCGTGTCAGAAGCGGCCGCCATGCTCTGGATAAAAATCTTTCCACGGTAAGTGATGGGATTGTTATTGATGTGAGTGACATGAATAAAGTTTTCTTAGATGAAAAAAACGCGGTAGCAACCGTTCAAACCGGTATTCACGTCGGCCCGCTTGTAAAAGGTTTAGCTCGGGAAGGTTTTATGGCCCCGTTCGGAGACAGTCCAACCGTCGGAATCGGAGGAATCACAATGGGAGGCGGATTTGGAGTGCTTTCCCGATCGATCGGCCTGATAAGCGATAACCTTCTCGCACTGAAAATGGTAGATGCCAAAGGCAGGATTATTCAAGCAAATCAATCCCGCAATGAAGATTTACTGTGGGCTTCCAGAGGCGGCGGGGGAGGCAATTTCGGATATAATACCCAATATACATTCAAAGTTCACCGTGCCCCTAAAACCGCAACCGTCTTTAATATCATTTGGCCGTGGGAACAGTTAGAAACGGTATTTAAAGCGTGGCAAAAATGGGCGCCGTTTACAGACGAACGATTAGGATGCTACCTTGAGATTTACAGCAAAGTAAATGGCTTGTGCCATGTGGAAGGATTGTTCCTCGGTTCAAAACCAGAGCTGGTTCAATTATTAAAACCTTTATTAAATGCCGGAACACCGGCACAAACAGTAATCAAAACACTATACTACCCGGATTGTATAGATTTCTTAGATCCTGACGAACCGATTCCCGGCAGATCTGATCAGAGTGTTAAATTCTCCTCGGCGTGGGCGCTCAATCTTTGGCCGGAAGAACCTATTGCAGTAATGAGACAATTTTTGGAAAAAGCGACTGGGACAGAAACCAATTTCTTTTTTATCAATTGGGGCGGCGCGATAAGCAGAGTTCCAAGCAGTGAAACAGCCTTCTATTGGCGCCGTCCGTTGTTTTATACGGAATGGACGGCCAGTTGGAAAAATAAATCACAAGAAGCTTCGAATCTTGCATCAGTTGAAAGAGTGCGTCAGCTGATGAAACCATATGTAACAGGTTCATATGTGAATGTTCCGGATCAAAATATCGAGAACTTCGGAAAAGCATATTATGGCTCAAACTTTGCAAGGCTTCAAAGAATAAAGGCGAAATACGATCCCGAAAATGTATTCCGTTTTCCGCAAAGCATCCCGCCATCGTATAAATAGTTTGATCGTTTTTGGAAACAAATAAAAAACACACCAGAACATTCAGGTGTGTTTTTATTGTTGCTAAATGTGGTTATTCACTTATATCCCAGTGCGGATTCCAAACGATTTCCCATAAGTGTCCATCGGGGTCTTGGAAGTGACCGGAGTATCCGCCCCAAAAAGTATCATGAGCGGGATCAGTTATCGTTGCTCCTGCCTGTTTTGCCTGTTCCATGACTTTATCGGCTTCAGCTTTACTGGCCAACATTATGTCCTAATGTAAATTCTGCAGGGCTTGGCGCAGTTAACGTAACGTTTGTTTCATGTGCGATGTCATTGCGGTTCCAAATGGCAAGTTTCAGTCCTGTTTGTAAGTCAAAAAAGGCAACTGCACCATGTTCAAATGCTGTACCGGCTATTCCCTCTGTAGGCAGACCCAAGCCATCTCGATAGAAGTGAAGCGATTTTTCTAAATTGTCTGCGCCTAAAGTAATTACTGTAATCCGCGGCTTCATAGCAATCATTGATCAAGAGCAATATAAAGTATTGGACATTTTCATTGAAAAGATTTTGACATTTCAGTAAAGAACCTATATATTCATATATGAGCACATAATCATATAATGTTATTTTTTTGTCCATGTTAGAATGCTTCATAACAGAAAAGAAATAATAAATGCAGTGTATGAGATAAGGAGGAGATTTTTATGGGTCACAATCACAATCACGCTGGCGGATCCAATAAGAAGGTTTTATTGATCTCTTTTATCATGATTACAGGTTATATGATAATAGAAGCGATAGGCGGATTTTTAACCAATAGTTTAGCGCTTTTGTCTGATGCAGGCCATATGCTGAGTGACTCGATCTCATTAATGGTTGCTCTGATTGCTTTTAAATTGGCCGAAAAAAAGGCAAGTCATCATAAGACATTCGGCTACAAACGATTTGAGATTCTCGCAGCTGTGATAAACGGTGTTGCATTAATATTGATTTCCCTTTACATCATTTATGAAGCAATCAAACGTTTCTCTCATCCGCCGGAGGTAGCAACAACCGGCATGCTGACGATTAGTATTATCGGGTTAGCGGTGAATATATTGGTCGCTTGGATTATGCTGAACGGCGGAGATACAAAGAATAACCTGAACATAAGAGGGGCTTACTTACATGTGATAAGTGACATGCTCGGATCTGTAGGTGCCATACTGGCTGCGATCCTTATCATCTTCTTCGGGTGGAGCTGGGCAGATCCAGCGGCCAGTGTCATTGTGGCTATTCTTGTTCTGAGAAGCGGTTACCATGTGACGAAAGACTCCATTCACGTATTAATGGAAGGAACTCCGGAAAATATCGATGTCACTGACATCATTCATACAATTGAAGAGACAGAAGGAATTCAAAGCATTCATGATTTGCACATATGGTCTATCACAAGCGGATTGAATGCTCTTTCCTGCCACGCTGTTGTTAACGATCAACTGACCATTTCAGAAAGCGAAAGTATTTTACGCAAAATTGAACATGAACTTGGAGATAAAGGCATTACACATGTAACCATTCAAATGGAAACAGCAGCGCATAATCACGACAATACGATTCTTTGTCAGGCCCAAACTGAGAATCCGCGTGACCATCATCATCATTAAAGGAGGAAATAGGGACTCACTTTGTCTGCTGACAATTAAGATAAAACCGGAGGGGGGATTCATATGTACGACACGATAGTAATCGGAGCCGGTCAGGCAGGAATCTCAGCAGGATATTATCTAAAGAAGTCGAAACAAAAGTTTATCATTTTGGATAAAAGTCATGAAGTGGGAGAAAGCTGGAAAAACCGGTATGACTCATTGGTTTTATTTACTTCTCGAATGTACAGCTCTTTGCCTGGAATGCAGCTTGAAGGAGACAAGCATGGACTCCCTTCAAAAAATGAAATTGCTGCTTATCTGAAAAAATATGTTGAAAGATTTGAAATCCCGATCCAATTACGGACAGAAGTAATAAGTGTCCAAAAATTAAAGAACTATTTCTTAATAAAAACAAACCGGGAAGAATACCAAACGAAGAATCTTGTGATGGCCGCAGGTCCTTTTCATACCCCTAACATTCCATCAATATCAAGGGATGTAGCCGATCATATTCATCAATTACATTCTTCACAATATAAACATTCAAAACAACTGGCGCCTGGGAATGTACTGGTAGTCGGCGGCGGGAATAGCGGGGCTCAGATAGCTGTTGAATTATCCAAAGAAAGAGTTACATATTTGGCTTGCAGTAATAAACCGGTTTATTTCCCTTTATGGATTGGAAAAAGAAGCATCTTTTGGTGGTTTGATAAATTAGGAGTTTTACATGCAAGTCATACATCAATATTAGGCAAGTTCATTCAGAAGAAAGGCGACCCCATATTTGGGTATGAATTAAAACATGCAATAAGACAGAAGAAGATCATCTTAAAACAAAGAGTCATAGCCGGAAAGCAAAATGAAATGATTTTTAAAGATTCATCTTCATTAGAAGTAAACAATATCATTTGGGCAACTGGTTTTAAGAATCCGCTTTGTTGGATGAAAATAGAAGGTGTTTTGGATAAGGAAGGCCGAATTATACATCACCGGGGTGTTTCAGCTGTGGAAGGATTGTATTTTATTGGTTTGCCTTGGCAGCATAGGCGAGGTTCAGCGCTGCTTCAAGGTGTAGGAAATGATGCTGAATACATTGTAAAACAAATGAACGGTGGATAGACAGAGGAGAGCAGTAACTTACGTGTTTACTGCTCTTTTTTGTGTTGAATAAGTACGGTTATGTGACTGTGTAAAGCCGAAAAAATCTTTTGGCTTAATTAATAAGAAGATCCCTGACTCATTGATTGTGCAACATTCTGACGTACTTCCCGAGCTAACTGCGCGGCACGTAAGGAAGCCTGCCAAATAGCCGGACTCACTGCAGATTGACTGATGGATAATGCCTGTTGTGTGGCTGGAACCATTGGTCTTAGGAGATTTTCCGCCTCGTCTACAGATGACGCGTATTGGTGACCGGCTGCTCTTCTCAGGTCTGCTATCGCTGCGGGGAAGTTTGACCATAGACGAAGTATTGAATTCATGCAGCCAACCATAAGAGGAAAATGAGGAGCCCGGCCTTGTCCGGAGGCGAGAAGCTCTGCTGCGCCTAAAGCGGAATAAACGTGATAGCTCAACGGAGTAAGATATTTCGCGTGTACAATATGAAGTTCTCGTAATCCCCAAGTGTCTGGAAGAAATCTGAATTCTGAACTCATACCGCATCCCAGAGCGAGTGCTCTGCTGACAGCCTGCAAGTGTTTCACTACCGCAGCCATTGATTGTTGAAAGGAGGATGAGTGTATTGGAATTTGTTGAATCGCAGATAAATGGCTTCGCATTTTAATATTTGCCTGACTTAAATCAGGCTGCTGTCTGTAATCATATACATAATACGGATAATAATAATACATATCTAAACTCCCTTTATGAATGACTTTTAGGAGCAGGATATGCACCCAGATTGTTTTTGATAAGGGCATGTGCCTAAATTATCCATCAGTGCAACGATTTTAGTCCGCGCATATTCAGTTGGTATTTTTTATGCAAACGGATTTAGTGGCCAAAACGTTTCTGCTAACTTAAGTCTTTTAGGCTGAACAAGGGAATTTCTTAGTACGGCACACTCTCATTACCAAAAGCATAGGATAATATCACAAAAATTTAAAATTGCGGGGATGAAAAATGTATTATATACCTTTTTCGCATCAATATTATTATTGTGTGAATGTACCGATGTATAGCGATGGAAGATCTGTTTATTGGACTTTTCCAAATAACTATGATCCTTCATACGAAGATAGAAACCTTCTCTTGAAAGATTATGGACCAAAACCATTCGTTGTGAATATCAATAAAGCCGCAAAACAAAACAATACATTCCGTACGGCCCTATGGACGGGAAAACATTTTCAAATTACTTTAATGAGTATCGGCATTGGAGAAGATATCGGTTTGGAAATCCACCCCCACGTAGATCAATTCTTACGGATTGAGCAAGGCCGGGGGATCGTTAAAATGGGTAAGAGCAAGGAACATTTAACTTTCCAAAGAAATGTCTATGATGACTTTGCCATTGTTGTCCCTGCCGGCACTTGGCACAATGTTGTGAATACAGGTAATACGCCGTTAAAACTGTATTCAATTTATGCTCCTCCTAACCATCCGTTTGGTACAGTTCATGTGACAAAGGCCGATGCAGCGGCTGCGGAAGATTAGTATAGGATTCCAGAGGACTTTACTGCTGCAAAGACTATAGGAAAAAATCGTATTTGGACAGCATCATTAAATAAAGCGATTGAATGGCTGAAAAAATATTAACGTTTCAGCTTGTCATAGTGCAGTTGATGCGATGCTTTATTCCACAACTTTTCAACAGCAAATGTGGTTTTTTGTCTGTACATTTTAATTGATTGGCAGTCAGTGAAAATAGGCAATCCGCAGGGAATTTGTAATAAATTTATCCTTGCTCCTCCTAATAAGCGGCTTTAACTGCCAAGTTTCTGTTTCTCTTCAAACCATTTGCGAAGCTGATGAATATGAGCTTGATGATATCTATTATGGTCTGCCATATGCCATATTCCCCATTGAATGGTTGCTTGTTTTTCTGCTTCATAATCTACTGTATGATTCAGCTGATCGTCAGTTAACTCATAACAAACAGACTTAAACATGCTGAATACTTCTTCATAATCAGTGAGAATTTGTTCTAATGAAACACCGGAAATGAAAGGGAGCTTATTGTTCTGATCTAACATTGGTCCATACTTCTCTTCAAGCTGCTTTGGTATCGGTTCACCCTTTATTCTGAATATCCAGTTGAGATCAACATATGCTAAGTGTCTTATTAGCTGAGCTGTACTATTGTATGTTTGATTTGGTCCTTTATAATCAATCTCCTGCTGTGACATGTCTGACACAATGGATATTAAGCGGCTGTAATTTTCATTAACGGCAGAATACAGCATCACCTCATTAGCACAATTTTTATATTCAGTTTGTCTTATTACTCATATTTGTCAAGCCATCCAGGGAATGAATCGCTAGAGGATGAAGCAATGAAGCAGGCTCTCTTTGCCTGCTTTTTTTGTGTGTCGGCCTATACATCTGACATGTTTGTTTATCTGAAACTGTACCTTTTTAAATGTCAGACAGTGTTATATGATACTCTGCAGATATTCAAGAATATGTACTTGGAGGACATTCTCATGCGAAATTTTAATGTTGCTATCCCTACGCCTTTTCATGAAGATGAAAGTTTATATTTAGAAGGATTTGATGCTATTGTCGAACATTTGAAAAACAGCGGTATCCATTCGTTACTCATATGCGGCACGACTGGTGAACAGCATTCACTCAGCATAGATGAGCGTCTTCAGATCATTGAGTATGTTCATCAGCGAAAATTTGAAGATGTTGAACTGATGTTCGGTGTTTCAGCCGTAAGAACCAGTGATGCCGTCAAACTGATGAAACACATCGAGAAAACCAATATTGATTCTGTACTGATTGGTTTTCCTCCTTATATAAGACCGACACAGCAGCAAGCCGTTTATTACGTTGACGAACTTCTCAGTCATACCTCTAAAGAGGCTGTGCTTTATAATAACCCCGGCCGGACCGGTTTTAATCTGAGTGAGAAAGCGCTTAAAGACTTAATAAGCCGGCATCCCGGGATAAGGGGGCTGAAAGAAGGAGGAGACGTTCTGCGTCATAAACAAACAGAGTTCCCTGATCACTTTATTTTGTTTGCGGCAGGAGACGTTGAATTTCCGAAGATGCTGAGTAACGGGTGTAACGGCCTGTCAAGTATGGCTGGAAATGTCTATCCTGAAGAAATCAGAGAAAGCTTCAGCAGCTTATCAGAAAATAAACCGATTAATCTGGACCGAATAAACGATCTGATTGCTGAAGTGACAAATCATCATACTGTCATGAATATAAAAAATCACTATAAGAAGATTGGGATTCAAGCAGGCAGCTGCCGGTCACCCATTATATAAGAAATGTTCCGTCGCGGATAAGTGAAAAATGTGATCAGCGCGCTTTCTGTACTTGGATTAGGCTTAATAAGCAAGTTATATAATACTGTCATTAGCGGGGGCGTAAGCATTTGTTTAGCTTTACATAAGGGAAACCTTATGATATGGTTATTATTGCTAATATTGACAAGAAAGAGGTGAAAGCAATGATAACGATTTATGGAATTTTGTATGGTAAAAATGCAAAAATTGGAAACATCTTGGCGGACAAAGGGAGCAGTCTGTCCTTTTTTAAGCCAAATCACCATACAAAAACAGTTATCGGTGCTTTTTCTCTATGTCAAATAAACGATAATCCAATGACATAATGTCCTTGTTTATTTGTGCATGATGTTATTTAAGCGTAACACCGATAATTGTGTCGGTGTTTTTTTGTGCCTGATTTTAAAAAAAGGTTAGATTGATAACTCCCTTCTATTTACTCAAACAAACAAGAGTATTATGGAAGGATGAGAAAACATGCAACAAAAAAACAAGTATATAAGAATCCAAGAGTTCCTGAAGCAAAATAAATTTCCTGATTTTAGAATGAATCAAATCAAAAATGCTGTATTCCAAGGGAGAATAAATCATTTCAATGAAATAACGGTTCTTCCTAAATCCCTGAGAAAATTGTTAATAGAGGAGTTCGGAGAGTCAATTTTAAATATTGCTCCTTTAAAAGTGCAGCATTCTGAGCAAGTTACAAAAGTCTTATTTGAAATTTCTGGAGACGAAAAAATAGAGACGGTTAATATGAAATATAAAGCCGGTTGGGAGTCATTTTGTATATCCTCGCAGTGCGGCTGTCATTTCGGCTGTACATTTTGTGCAACAGGAGATATTGGTTTAAAACGCAATTTAACGTCAGATGAAATGACTGACCAAATTTTGTACTTTCACTTAAAAGGACATTCAATTGACAGTATTTCTTTTATGGGAATGGGAGAAGCATTAGCGAATGTACAAGTTTTTGATGCTTTACATGTGCTTACAAATCCGGAGTTGTTTGCTTTAAGCCCTCGCAGGTTATCTATTTCGACCATAGGTATTATTCCGGGCATTAAAAAAATCACTCAGGATTATCCGCAGGTCAACCTGACGTTTTCATTACATTCTCCTTTTAATGAACAGCGAAGCAAGTTAATGCCGATTAATGAACGCTACCCGTTATTGGAGGTAATGGACACATTAGATGAGCATATACGTGTGACCTCAAGAAAAGTTTATATTGCTTATATTATGCTGCCGGGAGTTAATGATTCTATTGATCATGCGAATGAAGTAGTAAATCTTTTAAGAAGCAGATATAAGAGAGGGAACTTGTTCCATGTAAACATCATTAGATATAACCCGACTGTTAGTTCACCTATGAGATTTGAAGAAGTAAATGAGAAACAAGTTGTAAACTTCTATAAAAAATTAAAGTCAGCAGGAATTAACGTGACCGTCAGAAGTCAATTTGGCATTGATATAGATGCTGCTTGCGGACAATTATATGGAAATTATCAAAAAAATAAGAACCAATAAATCAGGTGCAGAACTCGGTTTGACTTCATATTATTTCATTTGATAACATAAAATGGTTATTGTGATTGAAAAAAAGATACCCGTTTTTATAAAAAAAGGAGTCATAACGTTGCTGAAAAGGTTTTTTCTTGTTTTTCTTACGCTGATAATGTCTATATTTGCTGTATTCGCGGCTGCTGAAGAGTCTCCCGGCGATCGTGTCATTTCTTTTGACGAGCCTATGATTTTATTGATCTCACTCGGAATCATCTTATGTTTGTTCATTCCTCCATTCGTCATGTCCTTTTTTGGCAGTTTGGTTGTGAGAATCATATCCGGAGTCTATCAATGTTTTATCGTTCTCACGTTTGCGGGGCTCATTCCGATTGGATTTCTGATCCCCAATGGCTTTTTGACAATTCTTGCTGCCGTACTGGGGACTTTGGTCAGTTCAGCGAGTGTTGCCGTGACCTTATTCGTTGGCAGGACAGAGAACACAAATAAGCTTTCGTAAGCGGTTTTGACAACAATAACACGCGTCCTGAAAACACCAAGTGTACAGACCCTTGGTGTTTTTTAATTCCGGCAGAAAAGAAGGTATAATGGGCGGAGAAGAGGTGTCAGCCAATGAAAATAACCAGAGAGACATTAGAAAAACAGCAAATTTGGATATATGGTGTGACTCTTGTAATCGGCGGAATAGCGGGGATCGCCGGGAAAGATTCAGGACTTCGCTGGGGATGGACGATATCACCGCTTATCGCTGTTCTCATGTATGCCATGTTTGCCCAAATCCCATTCTTGAAGCTGAGGGAAGCCATGTCAAACCTCAAATTTATGGCGGCTTTATTGATCGGTAATTTCTTAGCTGTACCTGTCGTTGTATGGGTGTTAACCGCCATTTTTCCTCAATCTCCTCCTATATTATCAGGGGTTTGTTTGGTATTGCTTACACCTTGTATTGATTACGTCATCGTCTTTACTCAGCTCGGCAAAGGAAATGAGAGATTAATACTGGCTTCCACGCCGGTTTTGTTCGCCGTTCAGATGGTATTGCTTCCGTTATACTTGTGGCTGTTTATCGGGAAAGAAGTGATAGGGGCTGTTCATGCGGGGCCGTTTCTGGAAGCATTCTTATGTTTAATAGCGGGACCGCTGCTGGCGGCAGTGATGACACAATTGTGGGCTGATAAGAAGCCGGCGGGAGAAAAGGTGTTGGAATGGACGGCGTGGCTGCCTGTTCCTTTTATGGCTCTGGTCTTACTGGCGGTCGTCGCCACACAAATCGGAAAGGTCATCAGTGATGCTGGCATCATTATACGTGTGATTCCGATCTATCTGTTATTCCTGCTCATTATGCCGTTTGTCTCCCGGTTTATCGCATACGCGTTCCGTCTGGATACAGGTGAAGGAAGAGCATTGATCTTCAGCACGGGCACAAGAAATTCTCTCGCAGTCCTTCCGTTAGCGCTGGCTTTGCCGGATGCTTGGGCTTCATTAGCCGCCGCTGTTATCGTCACACAGACGATCGTTGAATTGATAGGCGAATTGGTTTATATAAAAGCGGTGCCCGGATGGCTGCTGAAATAAAAAATAATTTGAACTGAAAAAAACATACCAACAAATATTGGTATGTTTTTTTATGTCGATTATAAAGTTGAAATATCAATGACGAAACGGTAGCGGACATCGCTTCGGAGAACCCGTTCGTACGCTTCGTCGACTTGATTGGCCGGTATTACTTCAATTTTAGGAGCAATGCCGTGCTCGGCGGCGAAATCAAGCATCTCCTGAGTCTGCGGAATACCGCCGACGAGTGAACCCGCAATGCTGCGGCGGCCCGTGATTAAGGAGAACACACTGTATGAGTCCGGCTTAGCGGGCGCTCCCACATTTACCAATGTACCGTCAATGCGAAGCAGGGATAAGTAGGCATCTACGTCAAGGTTCGCGGATACTGTATTTAAAATAAGATCAAATCGTCCGGCCAGCTCAGTAAATGTATCCGGATCGCTTGTGGCAAAGTAATGATCGGCTCCAAATTCAAGCGCTTCGTCTTTTTTGTTCATTGAGCGGCTGAGGACGGTGACCTCTGCGCCTAAAGCGTGCGCGAATTGAACGGCTAAATGTCCGAGCCCGCCCATTCCGACAATCGCCACTTTTTTGCCGGGGCCGGCATTCCAGTGTTTCAGCGGAGAATAGGTGGTAATGCCCGCGCACAATAGCGGGCTGGCAGCATCCAAATCCAGCTGATCGGGAATCCGGACAACGAATCTGTCAGTGACAACTATTTTCTGGCTGTAGCCGCCGTACGTAGGGTTTCCGTCGTAGTCCAGGTTATTATAAGTCTGAACAACGCCTTTTGTGCAATATTGTTCGTCTCCGTTAAGGCAGTATTCACATTCTCCGCAGGAGTCTACAAAACAGCCGACACCCACACGGTCTCCGACGGCAAATGTGGTGACTTCTTCACCCACGGCTTCCACAACTCCGGCAATTTCGTGTCCGGGAACCATCGGAAAGATTCCGCCGCCCCATTCATCGAATGCACTGTGGATGTCTGAGTGACAAATCCCGCTGTACTTAATATCAATCAGGATATCGTGCGGCCGTAATGCTCTTCTCTCAATCGTTGTCCGCTCAAATTTAGCTTTTGCATGCGGAGCGCTTAATACACGAGTCGGATGATTATTGCACATGGTTATCTTCCTTTCCAAGATAAAGTGATGAATCCTCTGTTCAATTTTACTTTAAATGTTAAAGCGGACTTTAAGTCAAGGAGTTTGGTTTATTTTTTTATGAAATGATATTCTATAATGGCACGCTTATGAAAGGTTTGAAGGACGGGTGATAAGAATATGAAGATTGCGCAGGCTGCAAAGCAGGTTGAGTTATCAGCCGCAACGCTTAGGTATTATGAAAGTATAGGACTGATTCCTCCGGTAAAACGCGATGAAAGCGGCATCCGCGATTATGATGAAGATGATGTGAATTGGATTCAATTTATAAAATGCATGAGAAGTGCCGGGCTGTCGATTGAGGCGCTGATTGAATATACCGCTTTATTTATTGAAGGAGCCGATCATACGATCGAACCCCGAAAAAACATCCTGATAAATGAAAGGAAAAGGCTGACGGAGAAACAGAGGGAAATTGATGAAACCATAAAACGATTAAACAGGAAGATTGAGGATTACGAAGATATCCTTGAAAATGAAGCGAAACTTAAAAACAGATTGAAAGCTGAATGTATTTCTGAATGAAGAGAAGGTGTCCCGGACGCCGGGCCGCATGAAATGTACCAAGGGAAACGAGCCTTGGTTTTTTTATTTTCTAAAGAGTGGAAACAAAACAGCCTTTTCTATCTTATCAATCATTACTTATCCTTTTTTCAGCTTGACTTTTTTACTGCAGACTTTTAAAGTGTGAAATGTTGCTTAGACTGTGATTAGCGACTTTAATGCTGAAAAGAGGTGGTTTACCCAGATGAACAATAAAAAGAACCCTTGGGCGTTATTGCCTTTAGTCTTATTCGTAGGGCTTTTTGTCGGCTCTGGTCTGGTGACCGGAGATTTTTATAAATTGCCGATCTTGATTGCCGCGATCATTGCGTCAGCTTTTGCGCTGTTATTTAACCGGAAGAAATCGCTCAATCAAAAAATAGAATGGTTCGCTTCCGGTGCGGGACATCCTGATATTATCATTATGGTTATGATTTTTATATTGGCAGGTGCCTTTGCTTCAGCGGCTGAAGCGATGGGAGCGGTGCATTCAACTGTCAATCTTGCTTTGAGCGTTATTCCGCAGCAGTTTTTGCTGCCGGGGCTGTTTATCATTGCTTGTTTTATTTCTATATCGATGGGAACATCAATGGGCACGATTGCGGCGGTTGCGCCGATCAGCGCGGGTCTGAGCGGAGAGCTTGGCATCTCCGGGGCGATTACGATGGCGGCTGTGGTCGGCGGAGCTATGTTCGGAGATAATCTTTCTTTTATTTCTGATACGACCATCGCGTCAGTCCGGACGCAAAAAACACAAATGATGGATAAATTCAAAACGAACTTTCTGATTGTTTTGCCTGCTGCCATTGTGACTGTTATTATCTTATTTTTTATTCCGGCAGGCCACGCCGGCCATACGGGTGCTGAATCTTACAACTGGATTAAGGTGCTTCCTTATGTCGCCGTGTTGGTTTTTGCGTTAATCGGTATTAATGTGATGGCTGTCATATTCGGCGGATTGGTTTTGACGGGGATCATCGGATTAGCGGGCGGCAGCCTGACGCTTGACTCTTATTTTAAGGCGATTACGGATGGAATTGCCGGAATGAGCGATCTGATCATCCTGTCCATGCTGATCGGCGGGATGGTCGGCGTGATGAAACAAAACGGCGGGATCGACTTTTTACTGGAGTTCATCACGAAACGAATCCGTTCGAAAAAAGGCGCCGAAGCCGGCATTGCCGGACTGGTCAGCGTGACGAATCTGGCTGCGGCCAATAATACGATCTCGATTATCGCAGCCGGGCCGATTGCAAAGAATATCGCTGATAAATTCAACATCGACAACAGAAAATCGGCAAGTATTCTGGATATCTTTTCGTGCATGATTCAAGGATTGATTCCTTACGGCGCACAGCTGTTATCAGCCGGGAAATTCGGGAATATTTCACCAGTCAGCATCCTGCCATACTCTTTCTATCCCGTTTTAATCGGAATCTGCGGCATCGCCGCCATCATATTTGGACTGCCGAAATTCACAAGAAATACGAAATAAAAAAAGGCGCCGTTCGGCGCCTTTTTTCTTTCATGACAGCCAAGCATTTCTCAAAAGCTGTACGCCCTGTGTGATCTGATCCGTATCGAGATGGGCGAAACCCAGCTTTATGATCGGCGGTTCGGGTTTTTCGGCAACGAAATAAACGGCGGTAGGATATACCTTCACTCCGTACTGAAAAGCGCGTTCAATTAATGTTTCTTCTGTATAGTTCAGGTGAACTCTCACCAATATATACAATCCCGACTGCTCGCCGATGATCGTCACATGATCGCCGAACTGCTGCTTTACATGTGAAATCAAGTGCTGCATTTTTCGCCTGTAAACAATGCGCATGCGCTTAATATGGCGGGTCCATTCACCGGCCTTCATCAATTCAGCCATGGTCAGCTGGTTAAGCGAAGAAGCGGTGCTTTCGAAATGAATAAACCGTTTTTTATACCGGTGCAAAAGGCGCTGCGGCAAAACCATATAGCTTATGCGGATGCCCGGAAGAAAGGATTTTGAGAAATTCCCTAAATAAATCACCCGGTCTGATTGAATGGAAGCAAGAGCGGGAAACGGCTGCTGTGTATAACGGAATTCACTGTCATAATCATCCTCAAGAATATAACCCTCTCTATGATTCACCCAATTGATCAGAGTTTGGCGCTGCTGAATGGACATGCTTACGCCGTAAGGGCTGTGATGGGATGGGGTCACATAGATTAATTTTTCTTTCATTGCATGTAATTGAGAAAAATCAGCTCCGTTTTCATAGACAGGCATCGTTTCCAGAGATAGCCCGTGAAATTGAAAAGCCGCTCTGGCACCGTCAAATCCCGGGTCTTCAACGATCATTCCCGAAAAATCCTCTTTCAGAATCCGGCTGAGATATATCAGCATCTGCTGCGTGCTGCTGCCGATGATAATGGAATCCGCATCTGTTTTCACTCCGCGGGATTCCAAGAGATAAGCGGCAATTTGTTCACGCAGGTCTCTCTCGCCGAACGGTTCACCGTACAGGAAGCTTTTCTCTGATGTCAAAACTTGATTGTATAATTTTCTCCATGTTTTCAGAGGAAAATGCTTTTGATCGACGGCTCCGGCGCGAAAATCAATCAGGACCGGCTGAGTTGATTCGGTTTTTTCAGCGTAAACAACATCGTTTTCTTTTTGAAATATAGAAGGTTCTACTTCATTTACAAAATAACCTTTGCGTGTTTCTCCGCGAATGTATCCCTCCGCTAAAAGAAGATCATAAGCCATCAGCGTTGTATTGCGGCTTACCCGCAGGGAATCTGCCAGCTCCCGAATCGAAGGCAGCCGCTCATCTGCCTGAATATTTCCCTGCTCAATCAATGTTTTAAATTGCTCGTAAATTTGTTTGTATTTCGGGGTGTCGCTTTCGAAAGCGAAAATCATATTTTTCATCAGATGTTCTCCTCTGACATGTGTATTTATTCCTAACTGTACCTTTTAAAATGTCAGGTGATATCTTATTATAGCGGAAAGCGCTTTATCAATCCATGTTCGAGAGGAGAGTTTTGTATGTATATTCCGGCTCCATTTCAGCTGAGTGAAGCTCAAGCGTGCGATGTTATCAAAGAGTATGGTTTCGCAGCATTGTTTTCAACGGCGGAAGGCATGCCGTATGCAACCCACCTGCCATTGATGATGAGTAAGAATAACGAATACTTATACGGTCATTTTGCATTGCCGAACCCCCAATGGAAAGAGATTGATGGCCAAAACGTGTTAGCCGTTTTTCAAGGGCCGCATTGTTATATCTCGCCTAAATGGTATGAGACGAATCAGGCTGTTCCCACATGGAATTATGTGGCGGTTCATGTTTACGGAGAGGCGGAGCTTTTGGATGAGGAAGAAACCGTGCAGTCGATGAGTGATCTCGTATTGAAATACGAAAGCCCCGACAGCCCGTACAAATTAGAGGATGTCGATGCGAAATTGCTGGCAGGCATGAACAAAGGGGTAAAAGGCTTTAAAATCAATATCAGCAAAATAGAGGGGAAAGCAAAGCTGAGTCAAAATCATTCAGCTGCAAGACAAGGGCTGGTCGTACAACAGCTCAAACAGATTCCTCATACAAACGAACAGCTCATTTCCGGCTTGATGGAAGAAAACATCAAACAGATCACTGCGAACAACTGACAAGCATGTTAAAAACATACCGGCAGCATGCGGTATGTTTTTTCAGGTTATGAAGCTTTTCTCAGGATGAATAACGACTCAAACAGCACATAAACTAACGGCGCCATTAAAATGGAGAAAGAATGAAAAATAGCATACGGTATGAGTAAGTAAACGATAAGTTTCAATAGAATGGTAGCCGGTTTATTGAATGTCCAGCGGTTCTTCAAGATATCAGTCATACAAGCTAAAACAAGGCCGACCGTCAAATATCCGGCTGCTATGTAAAGATAAATAAAAAGGTAAAACGGGTAAGAAGACAACGGCGGTGTGTCTTCCTGTGTCATTTTTAAACTCATGTAAAAGACCAATAAAAAGCAAACGGACGAAATCAGAGCCAGCAAAAGGTGTTTATATAAATACTTCTTCATGTGTTTCACCTGCCTATGGCGCAATTATTTCTTAACATATTATGACATGGTTTTACCGCTGCTGAAAGAATCGGCAGCTGAAAAAGACGGCAAATCCCGCCGTCTTTTTTTATATCTTAAGATTTCTTAAGAACTTTCACCGCTTTTTCTTCAGGTTTTGAATGTAGAGTGTGTTTTATAAATTCAAAACAAATGGAGAGATTAAAGATGAAACGTCTGTTATTTTTATTTCAATATATTATGAATCCCAGATCTGTCGGCGCCGTTCTGCCCAGCTCACATTTTCTTGCTGAGAAAATGACCGGAAAAATTGATTTTCATAAAGCTGAATACATTGTTGAATACGGGCCGGGCACGGGAGTATTTACAAAAAAGCTGCTTGAAAAACGTCAGCCTGGGACGATGATCTTATTGATAGAACAAAATGAGGAATTTTATGCTTTACTGAAAGAAAAATATAAAGAGGAACAAAACCTATTTATTGTACATGGATCGGCTGAACATATTGAGAGTCATATGAAGGAGCATGGAATTCCTTATGCCGACTATGTCGTCTCCGGACTTCCTTTTGCAAGCCTTCCAAAAAAAGTGTCTGCTGATATTTTGAAGGATACAGCTAAAATCTTAAGAAATCATGGAGAATTTATTACATTCCAATATACTCAATATAAAAAGGCATTGATTGAGCAATTCTTTCCCAAAACAGAAGTAAAGAGAGAATTCAGGAATATTCCGCCGGCTTATGTTTTCAGCTGTTCATTGCCGCGAAAAAAGAGGGAGGATTCATATGGGGACAACCATTCTAATCGTAGATGATGACAAAGATATCCGAAACCTGATCTCTGTCTATTTAGAAAATGAAGGAATAGACACACAGAAGGCGGAAGATGCTGCTGAAGCATTGAAATTATTGGAGCAAAAGGAGTTTGACCTGATTATTTTGGATATTATGATGCCCAATATGGATGGGATTGAGGCATGCATGAAGATCAGAGAAGAACGCAATCTGCCCATCATCATGCTTTCCGCCAAATCGGAGGATATGGATAAAATTCAAGGACTGGCCTCCGGCGCAGATGATTATTTAACGAAACCGTTTAACCCATTGGAATTGATCGCCAGAGTGAAATCGCAGCTGAGAAGGTATAAAAAATACAATACAGATACGATCAGCACGGCGAACGTCATTGAAATCGGTGATTTGACCGTTAATACGGATACAAGGCAGGTGTGGGTGCGGGGGAAAGAAGTCAGGCTCACTCCGAAAGAGTTTGATATTCTGGAGCTGCTTTCGAGAAACAAAGGAATTGTCATGAGTGTTGAAAAAATATATGAGGCGGTATGGAAGGAAGACTTTTTTAAGTCGGACAATACCGTAATGGTCCACATCACAAAGATCAGAGACAAGATAGAAGAGGATTCTAAACATCCGATTTATATCAAAACGGTATGGGGAACGGGATATAAAATATGAGGAAGTTTGGAAAAAAGCTGATTGTCAGGCTTCTGATCGCGATCGCAATTAGTTATCTTGTTGCATTTGGTGTGTTGATTCTTGTTATTTTATCTATCTCATATCTGTACAAAATAAATTATTTAACAGATGTGAGCCAAGGAAACGCTAATTTTAGGATACTGATTCAATTTACTGCAGCTATTTTGACCTTTATTGCGGTTTTTTTGTTATTGGTGCGGAAAAAAATATTATATTTGAAACACATTACGGAGAGTGTTCACCATATTGCCAATGGAAATTTAGGCTTGACCATCAGGACTGAAAGCAGGGATGAATTGACACAGCTTGCACAACATATCAATTATATGTCCGAAGAATTAGAGAATAAATTTGAACATGAAAGACAATTAGAACGAGTGAAAAGTGAGCTGATCTCAAGTGTATCTCACGATTTAAGGACCCCGTTAACATCAATTATCGGATATTTGGATCTGCTTAAAAAAGAACAATACAACAGTAAAGCTCAATTTCAGGAGTACCTTGAAACGATTTATTCCAAATCGCAAAGGCTGAAATATTTAATAGATGAACTGTTTGAATATACACATTTATCGAGTCCGGATGTTACTTTGAACCGCAGCAAAACAGACTTGTCAGCCCTATTGGAACAAATCACGGGAGAGTACATTCCCATGTTTGAAAAGGAACGATTAACTGTCCGAAAATCAATTACGGAAGAGCATGTTCCCGTCTGTATTGATATAGAAAAGATGGTTCGCGTTTATGATAATCTTTTTATGAATGCGCTGAAGTACAGCATCAAACCATCTGAATTGTTCATAAACCTTGAAATAAAAGATGAAAAAGCGATTTTGCAAGTGTCAAACAAGGCCGAACATCTCACTGCTGACGATATCAATCAATTGTTTGAACGGTTTTTCAGAGGAGATAAGGCCAGGACGGGTCATCAAGGTACCGGGCTCGGACTTGCCATTTCAAAGAGAATTGTTGAGCTTCACAGCGGCCGTATCCATGCGGATTACAGCGGCGGCTGGCTTCGTTTTACTGTTGAACACCCGATTGACTAGAGCTTGCGGGACAAACGTTCCGTAAGCTTTTTTCATAGAATAATTTAAGAATCCTTAAGGATTTTACCGGCTGTTTCTTCATTTTCTTTGCTTATGATGTGATGGGAAGCGAGGAGAGTGGAGAAATTGAAAAATAAAATGATTTTATTATGTATATGGTTTTTAGGCGTTTATTGTTTGAAGGAACTGGACTTGCTGTCATTTGATATGAATGATGTAACGGACTTTATATCAGGGCATGCGGAATACGCGATGCTGCTGTTTTTGGTTTTGTGGGTCGTCAGGCTTCTCTTTTTTATTCCCGGCATGACGCTTATGTTTTTGGGCGGAATCTGCTTTGATCCGATGGTCAGCATTTTATTATCAATGGCCGGCCTGTTTATAAGCGAAACATTAGTTTATCTGTTTTCAAGGAAATTCGCCAGCGAAAAAACGACTCAATTACTGGAAGATAAATATCCTGACTTGAAAGTGTTATTGGAGGCGTACAATTATAAGTTTTTGGCATTGGGGATGATTTGTCCGGCAGCTCCTACGGATGTGATTTGTTTTTTATCGGCAGCAATCGGGTTAAGGTATTCTGCATACATGTTAACTGTATTGATTTCAAATATTCCTATGGTGCTATTGTCCAGCTTTGTCGTTATCAATTTCAGTGAATCAATTACAGGTATTGTGTTAGTAATCGTTTCGTTTCTATTGATTACGATCTTAACGGTGAGAATGTGGAACCGCATGAAGCAAAATTACTCATGAAACAGGGGTTTTTTGTTCCGAAGGATGTAAAGAAGAATACATCAAAAAAAGCTGTCAGCTTGGTCCTGACGGCTTATTTTTGGTGAATGGTTTATTTCTCCGTGGTGAAATAAAGCAATGCGATGACTGGGAACGCGATTCCAATCCATAATGTAATACTCCACCCGCCTGAGGCGTATGCCCATCCTCCGATTGATGATCCTATAGCACCGCCCAGAAAGAAGATGGCCATAAATAATCCGTTTAATCGGCTGCGAAATTCAGGTGCCAACGAAAAAATGGCACGCTGACTGAGTACGAGATTGGCAGATACACCCATATCCAACAGGATAGCTGCGGCCACCAGAACTGCTATGCCGACGGGGGAGCTGCTCTGAATCATGAGCGGGAGTATTAAAGAAACGATGACAGCACCGAGAGCGATTCCGGTGGCAAGCCGGGTCAAGCCGCGATCAGCCAGACGGCCGCCTATAGGTGCAGCCGCTGCACCTGCAATGCCCGCTAATGCATACAGCGCGATTGCCTTTTGAGAAAAATGAAAAGCAGGACCGGACAATAATAAAGGTACAGTCGTCCAGAACAAGCTGAAAGCGCCAAATACAAACGCATGATAAATGGCACGGCGGCGTAAGACCGGAGTCGTGCGCAGCAGCTTCCACATTGAACCGAGTAAGACGGTGTAGCTTGTGTTTGCTGTTGGTTTTCTGGCAGGAAGCACTTTTGATAAGACGATTGCCAGGACAACACTTAACGCGGCGGATAAAGCAAATATGGCATTCCACCCCCATATATCAGCGACCAGACTGGATATCGGACGGGAAAGCATAATACCGAGCAGCAGGCCGCTCATCACATTGCCGACAACCCGGCCGCGTGCGGCGTCCGGTGCAAGGTATGATGCGAACGGAACTAGCACTTGGGCTGCAATTGATCCCAGTCCGATGAAAAACGCAGCGGCTAAAAACAGTGTTCCATGCTTCGCAAATGCTGTCAGTGTCAAAGCGGCTGCGCTTAGAAGGAGCGATACAACGACAAGTTTTTTGTTTTCGATAATGTCTCCCAAAGGGACGAGAAACAGTAAGCCGGCAACGTATCCGATTTGAGTCAGCGTGACAATCAATCCGGCGCTGCTTGGAGAAAGTCCGATTGCCGCACTAATGAATCCTGCCAAGGGCTGTGCATAATAAAGATTAGCGACAATGATACCGCATGCCGTTGCGAGAAGAAGGGTTAAACCAGGTGAAATTCCCTGATCTGCTGTTTGTTTGTTTTCTTTAGCCATATGAATGAACTCCTTTTTAAGTGTTTTTTATGATGCTTGATAAATGATTTGCTGATTCATCTCCTTTACGCAGAGGCTTTTGGAGTCTGCATTTCATCAAGACTTCCCTCAAGTTATTTTATAAACTAAACGTTTAGTTTTATTATAAACAAATAATATACTAAACGTTCAGTTTTGTAAATGGGTTTCTGTTTTCTTTTTTTATAAAGGTTAAGTATACTGAACGTATCGTTTATAATTCGGGAAGGAATGATTCATGTGCAGAGTAAACGAGGACGGCCGCGCGATGAAGGAACACATAAGGCAATTCTTTCTGCAGCCTATGACCTATTGTTGGAAAATGGCTTTGACGCGGTGACAGTCGATAAAATTGCTGAGCGTGCCAAAGTAAGTAAGGCAACGATTTATAAATGGTGGTCAAACAAGGCTGCCGTTATCATGGACAGCTTTCTTTCGACCGCTACGGACAGACTGCCTGTGCCAGATACAGGATCAACAGTGCAAGATATATTGACCCACGCCACGAATTTAGCAAGATTTTTGACGAGCCGGGAAGGAACCGTTATTAAGGAATTAATCGGTGCGGGGCAGCTGGATGCAAAATTGGCGGAAGAATATCGCGCTCGATTTTTCCAGCCCCGCCGCCTCCAAGCGAAAGGCCTTCTGGAAAAGGGAATTCAAAAAGGTGAATTAAGAGAGAATCTTGATATTGACGTAAGCATCGATCTCATTTACGGACCGATTTTCTATCGTCTGCTTATTACAGGTGATGAGGTGAATGATTCCTATGTGCATGATCTGGTGATAAGTGCGTTTAAGGGAGTTCAGCCTGCCTGAAAAATAGCCGGATCATGTGAAAGAGATACAGACTTCTGCTGCCTACGGGCGGAATATAATGAAAAGGCCGAACAAGTTCATTGTTCGGCCTTTTCTGATTGATTTGCGAACTGCCGGGCGGCCGCCACGCAAGCGATAACGCCGATATTCACCGCCGCAAGTTCCCATCCTGCTTTTTCATGGAGAATCATGGCGGCCAGTAACAGTCCGAAGAAAGGCTGCAGAAGCTGCAGCTGTCCGACCGCGGCGATGCCTCCCTGGGCGAGTCCGCGATACCAGAATACGAAGCCGATCAGCATGCTGAATATTGAGACATATGCAAGACTGAGCAGTGCGGGCGCGCCGATGTTTGACCATGAGTCCGGCATGAAGCAGAAAGACAGGATGAACATAAGGGGAAGCGATAAAACGAGTGCCCAAGAGATCACCTGCCAGTTGCCAAGCCGCCGGGAGAGGCGGGCGCCTTCGGCATAACCGAGACCGCACACGATAATCGAAGCGATCATGTACGTATCACCGAGCGGAGAGGATTCTCCTCCTTGCAGCAGAGCATATCCGGCTACGAGGATGCTGCCGGCAGCCGAGAAAATCCAAAAGACCGGCCTGGGCCGTTCGCCTCCTCGCAGTACGCCGAAGATCGCCGTCGCAAGCGGGAGAAGCCCGATGTAGACAATGGCATGAGCGGATGTGACATGCTGAAGCGCTAAGGCTGTAAGCAGCGGGAAACCGATCACGACGCCGAGCGCTACTGTTATTAGTGAAATGATGTCGCTTTTGGCAGGGCGTTTCTCCTGAAAAATGAGGAGCAGAGCGCCTGCCAATATACCGGCTATCGCGGCGCGGCATACGGTGAGAAATACCGGGTCAAAGTCCGCTACAGCCAAGCGGGTCGCCGGAAGCGAGCCGCTGAAAATGAGCACGCCGATAAATCCGTTAATCCAGCCGTTTGCGGCTTTATTCATTCCAATCACTCCAATATATATTTCTAAACCCATTTTCAAAGTTTATAATGACTATAAACTGAAATTGGCCTTATACAAATGGCCAGTTTTTATAAAAAGAAGAATGCCAGTTTGGAGGGAGCAAAAATGGATATCACGCCATTTTTAAATAGAGATCTGGATATTCCGCTTTATCAGCAGCTTTATCGGCATTTTAAGGAAAATATGCATCAGGGCCGTCTTCCTAAAGGACTGAAGCTTCCTTCAAAAAGGCTTTTGTCAAGTCAGCTTTCCGTCAGTCAGACGACTGTAGAGCGGGCCTATGAACAGCTTGCCGCCGAAGGCTATATTGTCAGTAAGCCGAGAAGCGGATGGTTTGCCGATTATGACTCGGACGCCGTCTATGTGAAAAAGCCGGGCGCTTCGCCTGTTCAAACAAAGGCGAAGGAAGACCGCCAATGGATTGATTTTCACTACGGCACTGTGGATGCCGCTCATTTTCCGTTTTCGGCATGGCGCAAAAGCATGGTTGCAAGCTTAGATCAATACGGGCACGAGCTGTATCGGTCCGGGGATGATTTGGGCGAGCTTGAACTGAGAACGCTCATTTCGGAGTACTTATATCAGTCGCGCGGGGTGAATTGCCGTCCCGAACAAGTGATAGTCGGCGCCGGGAACCCTGCTCTTTTGCAAATGCTGTGCAAAATATTTGAAGCAAATCTATCCATCGGATATGAAGATCCGGGTTATCCGAGAGCGAGGGAGATTTTTAAAGCCAATCACATGAAGATCATTCCGATACCCGTCGATGATGAAGGAGTCTGTATCCGGAAGCTGAATGAAGAGCGGCCGCGTCTTGTATATGTCACGCCTTCTCATCAATTTACGTTAGGAACGATTATGCCGGTAAACAGAAGAATTCAGCTGCTGAAATGGGCGGAGGAACATCAATCGTTCATTATAGAAGATGATTATGACGGTGAATTCCGATACACCGGCCAGCCGATCCCATCATTGCAGGGGCTTGATCAGCATCACCGTGTCATTTATATGGGAACGTTTTCCCAATCTCTGCTTCCTTCGCTGCGCATCAGCTATATGATTCTTCCTTTGCCGCTTATCGAAAAAGGCAGGGAAATCGCTTCTTTATATAAACAGACCGTTTCCTGCCACAGTCAGCTGACGCTGGCTCAATTTATCAAAAGCGGAGAGTGGCAGAAACATATTAACAGAATGAGAAAGCTGTACCGGAAAAAAAGAGCGGTATTATTAGAGGCCGCGCGGCGCGAGCTGGGACAATACGTCAGGATTCGCGGAGAAAATTCCGGACTGCGGATTTTACTTGACGTTCAGCTGCCTTTCAGTGAAAAAGAGCTGATTGAAAAGGCGGAGGAACAAGGCGTCAAAATCTATCCCGTGTCTCTTACCTATCAAAAACAGGTCCCTGAAAAAACAGTTTCCCTCGGTTTCGCGGGGGTTTCTGAAACCGATATACAAGAAGGTATAAAAAAACTGAGAGCCGCCTGGGCGCTGTAAAAGGCAGCTCACAGTTTGAAATACTGAAGCTTGAGTCAGGGGTGATGTCTCAGCAGCAAAACGATTTATAGGACGGGCAGGCGGAGCGCCGTATCAATATTTTGTAAATTAAACCGGACTTGTTCATCTGTGTTCCACGGATGATACCAGCCTTTTTCCATCATATAGCGTGAGATTTGCTCATGCATGTCGATGGCTTCTTCTAAGTGCCGGGTGAGGATCGCTTTCACTTCAGGCGTTCCGGCTTCCGTCGCCGCCATCGCATAGTTTCTGACACCGCTTTTTGCCGAATTCAATAAATCCATTGCGACAATTTGGTCTGTCAGTGCATTCATTCCCGTCAAGTATTCAATAATCGGATTCATTCGTCATTCATCTCCTCATTCATGCTGTGCATCAGATAAAATTGAGGCAAATTCCTGCAATTGCCTTGTTGATGTATCCGCATCCTGCTGCATGATTTCTTTCAGCTGCGGATCGGATACGAGCGCTTTCATGGTTTTAGATTTCGTCAGACAAAGTGACTTAAAAGAAGCCATCTCCTGAATTTCGAGTAATTCATGTAAGGCGCGGGCCATTTCTGTAGCCTCCGTTCTTTAAGGTTTGAGTACAACTTTTATGCAATCATCTGTTTTCGTGTCAAACATCTCATAGCCGTGCTTCGCTTCACTAAGCGGAATGACATGGCTTACAACATCGCCCGGATCAATTTTGCCGGTTGACACCAATTCAAACATATACGGCATATAGTGGATGACGGGAGCTTGTCCTGATCGGATATTGACGTTTCGCTGCATGATATCGCCAAGGGGAAACCCGTTGTATCTGCCGCCGTACACGCCCGTAATCTGGATCGTTCCGCCTTTTCGCACCGCTTGGGATGCGATGACCAATGCGCTCATCGCCCCGCCCTGAAGTTTTAATCCGCTGGCGAGGAACTCAAGGTCTGTCATTTTCCCGTCCATGCCGACGGCGTCAATGACAACGTCGGCGCCGCCTTTGGTGATTTCCTTCAGGTAGCTGCCCGTATTTTCGTGGTCTTCGAAGTTCACGATTTCCACTTTATTCGTCCGTTTCGCATGCTGGAGACGGTAGTTGACATAGTCTACGGCTATTACGCGTTTCGCTCCCTTTAACCAGCAGAATTTTTGAGCGAAAAGGCCCACGGGCCCGCAGCCGAGAACGATAACTGTATCGCCTTCTTTTACGCCGGCATTGTCAACGCTCCAAAAGCCGGTTGTCATCGCATCGGAAATAACACTCAGTTTCTCATCCGGTTCTTCGCATGTTTCGGGAACTTTAAAATGAGTAAAGTTCGCAAATGGAACGCGCAAATACTCCGCCTGGCCGCCCGGATAGCCGCCGGCATTTCCTGAATAGCCGAAATAAGCGCCTATATCGCCGTTCTCATTTGATTGATCACATTGGCTTTCCAGGTGATTTTTACAATAAACGCATTCTCCGCAGGCGATATTAAAAGGAATAATGACGCGGTCGCCTTTTTTGACTTTCGTCACGCCGGGACCGGTTTCTTCCACGATGCCCATCGGTTCATGCCCGATGATGTAGTCTTCCTGCAAGTTCGGGATGAGTCCGTGGATTAAATGTAAATCTGATCCGCAAATTGCCGTACTTGTGACTTTTATAATCATGTCATCGTGGTTTTCAATCTTCGGATCAGGCACGTCTTTCACAACGACGTTTTTCACTCCTTGATACGTTACGGCCTTCATGCTGTAATACCTCCAGTGTTAGTGTTCATCAGGTGTGCGGTCAAACATCCCTTTTCTGTTCGTTTCAACGGGAAACAGATTCATATTTCCGACCATGAGGGTATTTTTCGCAGAGAGCTGATCCAATTTATACTGTTCGCTCAGATCATGCGGGTGAAACCACTTTTTGCTGACCATCAAGTCTGTTATCTCCTGATGCATCGTGATTCCCTGCATGAGCTGTTTGCGCAGCAAAGCTCTTACATCAGGTGAAGCGGTTTCTGTTAAAGCGACGGCGGTATTTCTGACGCCTTCTTTGGCGCGTATGAGAAAATCCATTGCGAATGTCATATCCGCAAGTTCAGGGACATGTAATGAATTGATCGGATCTAAATGGTCATGATTCAATGATGCTTACCTTCCTTTCAATTGATGATCGAAGTCGGCCGGTTTTGAGGAACGGGAGCCTGAAACGTTGCCCGTTCATAAACCGCCTGCAGATCAGCCAGGTCTTGAGAGGCTTGCTGAACGTCTTTTTCCATTAACGTTTTCAGATCCTGATCAAACACAAGCCCTTGCATGAGCTTGGATTTCGCGACACAAAGCGTCTTGAAGTTAATCATTTCATGTAAGTCAAGCGACTCGTGAGCCGCTAATTCACGCTTTTCCATAATTATCTTTAAACCTCCTCTTCTCAATTACGTAATTAATTTCCCCTGAGAAAAGAGCTATAGTCTTACAAATTTTGTTTATCAGAAAAAGCGGAGAAAAAGCCTGACGGTTCAAAAAAAGAGGAAGCACAATCGCTTCCTCTTGTTCACATGGAATGGCTGTTGGTGTCATGAGCGTTTTTCTGATGCGCGGGCGGTTTTGCCGCGCGGGAGACGAGCCCGCTGAGCACGATGCCGATCAGCACGATCATCAGCGCTCTGACAAGGCCGAATTCTTCACCGAGCAGTCCGAGAACGGGAGGGCCGACTAAGAAGGCGCAGTAGCCGACGAAGGAGATTGCTCCGACCCGCTTAACTGCTCCTTTTGGGTCATCGCCGGCTGCGGAAAGGCCGACCGGGAAGCCGAGGGAGGCGCCGATTCCCCAAAGAAAGACGCCGATTACGGCTGCTGTGAGGTTTCCGCTGAAAATCACAAGGGAAAGTCCGATGACACTGACGGCGGTGCAGAGACGAAGAACGGGCACGCGTCCGTACCGGTCCAAAAATGCCCCGCCAAAGATGCGGGCGATCAGCATAGCGGTGAGGAAAACGCCGTAAACCGCCGTGCCTTGCGCGTGCGTCACGTGAAAACCATCCGTCATGGTGAGCGGAAGCCAGTCATTGGCCGACCCTTCTGCGAAAGCCATTCCGAGCACGATGAGCCCGATCAGCAGCGTGCGCGGCTCTGTCCAGACGTTTACCGGCTTTTCGCTTGAAACTTCCTGCCGCCTTGAGACGGCATCTTCTTTCCCGGTGTCCTCGGGCAGAAACCGGAAGAAAGTAAAAATCAGGATAAACTCAATTCCGGCAATGAGCAGCAGGTGAACGAGAACGGGAACCTTGAATAAAATAGCGAGAGAGGCGAGTCCCGCGCCTAGCAATGTGCCGGCGCTGAATGATGCGTGCAATGCGGGCATCATGGTTTTCCCGGCGGCGCGTTCAAGGGCGGAACCATCTACATTAAGGGCCACTTCCGCAAGTCCGTAGCCGAGCCCGAAGATGATCAGTCCGGCAAATACGATGCTTTTGAAAGCGGCAAAAACACCTGCGCTGATGACGAATATCCCGATAATGACAATCAGAACGCTGATCAAAGCAACGAATCTGGTGCCTTTCCGCGAGATGATCCGGCTGGCGCTTAACAGGCCGATCAATGAGCCGCATGCAAGCCCGAAAATAATCAACCCCATCATTGACGTCGAGGCTTTCAGCGTTTCTCTGACTTCAGGCGTGCGGGAAATCCAGGATGAGAAAGCAAGTCCGGGCAGCGAAAAAATAATAAAAAGGGAAAGTTTCCATTTTTGAATGCCCTGTTTACTCATGAAATCAGTTCCCTCTCTGCCAAATGAAGCGGAAAACGCAGAGATTTTAAGGTGATGGCAATCAATCCTTTTTGATAATAGGGCTGGATGTCATCTATGAGAATCAGCTCGGGCATGTGTTCTTTCGGGACAAAAGCGGAGCATGCTTCATAAACCTGTTCCATATCCAACCCTTTTGATAATTCTCCGATAAACGCAATGGCCTGCGGATTGATGATTGAAATCATGGCGCTTGTCATCTTAACAGCCAGTTCCGGAAAAGAATCCGGTGAATAGAGCTTTTCAAGCTGCTGCTTGCGTGTCGATTCAAATGGAATATAAGAAATTTCTCCGGCGAATTGTGTATTGCCTTTGACTAAGCGCCCGTCTATAACGAAGCGCGCTCCCGGAGGATTGTCTTTGACAAATGCGGCCATGGCGATGGTTTTCGGGACGGTATATTGCTGATCGCGATAAAATCCGTACAAAGCGTAATGCATCTCGTTTTCTACATTGACTTTGACAGAATATCTGGCTTCAAGTCTTTCCTGCATCGGGATATCACACAGCTCCTCAGTGTCACAAATGCCGATCACCCCGTGGCTGACCACACCCTGAACCCCCATGCCGATCGCCTTTATATTGGGAAACCGCCTTATCCATTCGTCAGTAAGCCGTTCGATGACGTCATAATTGATGACATCATAAAAGCAGCTGTCTTTTTCAACATAGTCACCGTGCCAATCTGCCAGCGCGACGTCAATCGAATGGACGCCGCCTTCTGTTTTAACGGATATGCCGAGTACCAAATGACTGTCCGCATTTAACGTAAACTGCCTTGCTTTTCTTCCGCCTGTTGAGGCGCTCGGTTCCATTTCCATGACTTCGCCGCGTTCTTTTAATTCATGTAAAATGTTTCCGCACGTGGCGGCGCTGAGCCCTGTTTGTTGAGAGAGAAAGGAAATGGTGGCCGCATCCGTTTTCAGCAGCGCTTCAATGATGGTTTCTTCATTCGTTTTTTTTACAATGGATGTATTATTAATGGTATTCGCCATGATTCCGCACTCCTTTATTAATCACTTTTTAAAAGACTTATTAAAAGTAGTTTAAAATATACTTCCCGAATCAGTCAAGACGGTTTAAAATTGTTTTCAAACGGAGAATAAATAGAATATCCTTGCTGAGAATGGAGGCTCGACACATGAGTTCTGATAACAAAATCTATTATGAACGCGGAACGGAAGAGCTGAGGAAGAGAAACATCCGGGCGCATAGGCTTGTCCGGGAATTAAACGACGCCGATCCGGAAGCGTTTGAAACAAAAGAAGCGATCATCAGAGAACTGTTCGGGACGGCGGGAGAGAAACCGAGCATTGAGCATAACTTTCATTGTGATATCGGAACCAATATTCATGTCGGCGATCATTTTTATGCCGGCTATAATTGCACCATTTTAGACATGGCTGACGTGCGGATAGGCGATAACTGTATGATAGGGCCGAATGTCGGGATCTATACAGCCGGGCATTCTCTGCAGCCGGAAGGAAGAAATAAAAGCGGTTACGGCATTCCGATTACGATCGGCAGCAATGTATGGATCGGAGGAAGCTGTGTCATTTTAGCAGGCGTCACCATCGGCGAAAACTCCGTCATTGCGGCCGGTACAGTCGTTACGAAAGACGTCCCGCCAAATTCCGTCATGGCCGGAAACCCGGGAAAGGTCATAAAAAAGATATGAACAAAAAAGCAGCTTGCGAACAATCCCGCAGGCTGTTTTTTCTTTCACCCGTCATGCAGGAAAGAAGGGGAAGGTGAGGAGCAGGCACTTATGGTATGATGACAAATAGAATAAAACCTCGTGAGGCCGGTCGGCTAAAAGGAAGTGGACAGAGATTGTTTGGTACAAAACATCAAGAAGACTACGTCTCCCGTGACATACGTTCATTGCATATGCTTGCGCTTCGGGTGCCCGGTCTGGCGTTTATTTTAATGGTATATGCCGCATCAGTCTCTTTGCAGTACATTTATGAAAGCTGGACGGTTTTTTTGCTGCTGTTATTCACGATATTGATCGTCATTTTTACCGTGCTGCACTGGCATTCCCATCGCTGGGTGAAGAAAAAAACGTTTCTTTATTTCATCATACAGGGATTTATCATATATACATCGGCTAACTTGATGACTGGCGGCTATATTGCGGTTGTCGTCGGTCTCTATGCCTTTTTAATCGGGCAGATTATCGGAATGGCGGATAAGGGAAAAACGCTGCTCATACTCTATCTGTTCATTTTAATGTCCATAACAGCTTTGCACCAGGAGCATCCGCATCATCTGCTGCGTTTCATCGTTATCGCCGCTCCCATCATGATCGTGATTATCACGTATGCGGCCACATTTTTCGCGCAAGTTGTTGATGAAAAAATAAAAACACAGATGACGCTTGAAAAATTAGAGCTCGCTCACCGGCAAGTGAAACAGCTGACGCTCCAGAACGAAAGGCAGCGGATGGCGAGAGACTTGCACGATACGCTTGCTCAAGGATTGGTCAGCTTGCATATGCAGCTTGAAGCGGTGCATGTTCATCTTTCAAAGGGTAACACTGACAGAGCGAAAGACATCATCAGCCAGTCAATGGACAGAGTGAAAGGCACATTGGCTGATGCGCGCTCGGCCATTGACAACCTTCGCAGCACATCAGAAAAGATCGGGTTCTTAAAAGAAAGCATTACTGAACAAATCAACCATTTTACAGAAGCCTCCGGGCTGTCTTGTTTTTTAGATTACAGCGTGCATCATGTGCTTGACGTTCATATGGCGGAGAATTGCCATTACATGATCGGAGAAGGCCTGACAAACGCTGCCAAGCATGCAGAAGCAAAGAATGTCTGGGTATCCGTTCAGGAAGAAGAGGGACAGATCCGCATAACCGTCAAAGATGACGGGAAAGGTTTTGACGCCGGGACAGAAATGAGAAAAAGCGGACATTACGGGCTGCTTGGGATACAAGAACGCGTCAATATGATGAACGGCACTTGCCGTATAACAAGCGCCAGATCAGCGGGAACTCAGATCGAGATCATCATACCAATTCAAGGAGAGGCGGAACATGTATAAAGTGTTAATAGCAGATGACCATCTTGTCGTCAGAGAAGGTCTAAAGCTTTTGATAGAAACAAATGACCATTACACCATAACGGGAGAGGCGGAAAACGGGAAAACCGCCGTCCGCCTCGCAGAGGAACTAAAGCCCGATGTCATTCTCATGGATCTGTACATGCCGGAAATGAGCGGGCTGGAAGCCATTAAACAGATAAAAGAGCATTCTGATGTGCCGATCATTATTTTGACGACCTATAATGAAGATCATCTGATGATAGAAGGCATTGAATCAGGCGCGAACGGTTATCTGCTGAAAGACACAAGCTCAGAAACCTTATTTCATACGATGGATGCGGCGGTCAGGGGAGAAGTGCTTCTGCAGCCGGACATCTTGCGGCGTTTCCGGGAAATGAAAATGGAACGGGCAAATGCCAATGAAACACAGCTGACGGACAAGGAAATCATAGTTCTAGAAGCCGTTGCGCAAGGACATAAAAGCAAAGCGATCGCCTTCGATTTAGGAATCTCAGAGCGGACGGTAAAAGCGAGATTAACATCGATTTATAACAAATTAGGCGCTGATTCGCGGACGGAAGCCGTCACCATTGCCATGCAAAAAGGCATTCTGAAACTGAATATATAATGAAAAACTGCCCAAACGTACATGCCCCTATGTACGTTTTTTTATGTGAATGTGAACTACAATTAGGCAGAAAGTAATGATTGGAGAGGAGTATTCGATGTCTGGTTTTTTATATAAATTAGGGGGATGGTCTGCCCGCAACCGATTTAAAATGATCAGTGCGTGGCTCGTGATACTGATCGCTTCGATTGTGATCGCCATCTCGTTAAAACCTGCTTTTTCTGAGGATATGTCAATTCCCGACACACCTTCTGAAAAGGCGATGGATATCATTCAAAAAGAATTTTCAAAGGGTCCCGATAAAGGAAGCATACGGGTTATTTTCGGAGCTGAAGACGGGAAGAAATTGACGTCAAAACCGGAAAAACAAGCGGTTGAAGAGACATTAAAGAAGATCAAAACCGATCATTCAGTCGCTTCAATTGCAAGTCCTTTTGAGACAGGAACCATTTCTAAAGACGGCTCAGTGGCATATGCCGATATTACGTACAAAAAAGCGGCGGATGACATTACGGATGCGTCTGTTTCACATATGAAACACAGTCTGTCCGCCGCCGGAGACAAGGGCCTGCAGACGGAGCTCAGCGGCGATGTGCCGGGGGCCGGTGTTGAAATCGGCGGTGTATCTGAAATTGTCGGCGTTGTGCTGGCATTCGTCGTTCTGGCCATTACGTTTGGTTCATTAGTCATCGCGGGGCTTCCGATTGTCACGGCCCTGATTGGGTTAGGTGTAAGCGTCGCGCTGACGTTAATCGGGACACAGTTCTTTACGATAGCCTCGGTCAGTCTCTCATTATCCGGAATGATCGGCCTGGCCGTCGGGATTGATTATGCGCTGTTTATCTTTACGAAGCATCGTCAGTTTTTGGGCGAAGGTGTACAAAAAAATGAATCGATCGCGAAAGCCGCGGGAACGGCAGGCAGCGCCGTCGTTTTTGCGGGACTGACCGTGATCGTCGCGCTTTGCGGATTGACTGTTGTCGGCATTCCGTTCATGTCTGCCATGGGATTGACTGCGGCACTCAGTGTGCTGATGGCTGTATTGGCATCAGTAACGCTGGTGCCTGCGGTGTTGTCAATCGCGGGAAAACGGATGATTCCGAAATCAAACAAGAAGAAAGAAAAGAAAAGCGCCGGCACGAATGCCTGGGGGCGCTTCGTTACAAAGAAGCCTATTCTGTTAAGCATTTTCAGCATCATTCTTTTAGCCGTCATCAGTCTGCCGGCCATGCATTTAGAGCTGGGGCTGCCTGATGCGGGAATGAAAGCGAAAGACAGCCCGGATCGCCGCGCCTATGATCTGTTGTCTAAAGGATTCGGAGAAGGCTTTAACGGCAAGCTGACAATTGTTGCCGATGCAAAAGGGGTCAAGGGGAACAAAAGTGAAGCATTTCAAGACGCCGTGAAAGAAGTGAAGGACTTGCACAATGTGGCGAGCGTCACACCGGCCATGCCGAATCAAAAAGGGGACTATGCCATCATTACGGCAATGCCTGAAACCGGGCCGAATGATAAGGCAACGAAAGAGTTAGTGCAGGATATACGGAAACGATCAGACAAAAAAGGCATCCGCCTGCTCGTCACCGGGTCAACCGCGGTGAACATTGATATTTCAGACCGATTAAACGATGCCATTCCGGAATTCGCCATTCTCATTGTCGGGTTTGCGTTTGTATTGCTGACCGTTGTTTTCCGCTCGCTTCTCGTGCCCCTTGCCGCCGTCGTCGGCTTTTTGCTGACGATGACCGCTACACTCGGCTTATCGGTATTCGTCCTGCAGGATGGGAATTTCACCGGCTTGCTCAGCATTCCGGAAAAAGGCCCGATTCTCGCCTTCCTGCCTATTTTGGCGATCGGTATTCTTTTCGGGCTGGCGATGGATTATCAAGTATTCCTTGTCAGCAGAATGAGAGAAGAATATGTCAAAACAAAAAATCCGGTACAAGCCATTCATGCCGGATTGAAACATAGCGGACCTGTCGTAACAGCGGCGGGACTGATCATGATTTTCGTCTTTGCGGGATTCATCTTTGCGGGAGAAGCTACGATCAAATCCATGGGCTTGGCAATGACCTTCGGTGTACTTTTTGATGCGTTCATTGTAAGAATGACCATTATTCCGAGTGTCATGAAGCTGATGGGACATGCGGCCTGGTACTTGCCGAAGTGGCTGGATAAAATCATTCCGAACTTGGATATCGAAGGCCATAAGCTGACACAAGGCAAAACACCGGAGAAACCGGAAGAATAAAATGAAAAAGCAGATCGTTTTGATCTGCTTTTTTTATGTGCTGACCGCATCCATGAAAAGAGAAAAAAGCTTTTTCATGTCTTCATGTTTTTTTGTCAGCATTTCGGGATGCCATTGCACGCCGACGACAAATAATTCACCCGTCCGTTCAATCGCTTCAATGGCCCCGTCTTTCGCATAAGCCGAGGCTTTAAACGAAGGCGCCGTCTCTTTTATGATCTGGTGATGGAATGAATTCACCCGCGCTGAATCGCCAAACAAGGAATGAAGACGTGTCCCTTTTTCAAAAGAAACATGATGGGTTTTTAACGGCGGATCTTTTTCTTGATCATGCTTAATGTCAGCAAACGAAGCGTGTGTCAGGTCTTGATATAAAGTTCCCCCGTAAGTGACGTTTAACATATGCATCCCCCGGCAGATGGCCAGAATCGGCTTTTCTAAAGCAACCGCCGTGAGAATCAGCTCCTTCTCGTAGGCGTCCCGATCAGGAAAGGTCTTTCTTAAAGCCTGTAAAGGTTCTTCGCCGTAAAACAGCGGGTCTATATCCTGGCCGCCGGACAGAATGATCCCGTCAACATGAGAGACCTGTTCCTTTAAAAGCGCCGTCTCTTGAATTACCGGCAATATAAACGGCACACCGCCGGCCTCAGAAACAGACTGAATATAATCATTATTGACATATGCCCGATTATAACCCGGGAAAGGGCCGGATTGATCAGCCATAATGTTTCCCGTAATTCCGATGCGTTTGGCCATTCTTCGCCCCCCTGAACCATGCTCATAATTAATCTGAACGTAGGTTGTACAAATCAGTTTGAAATTATTCTTCTTAATTACGGAATCATTGTTTTAGAAAAAAGATTGACCGTACTGATGTAAGGGTTTCAGTTAGGATGAGTCTTCATTTGATTTTTGTTTATAAAAAACACACCGGTCCCGTTGAAGGGACGAGTGTGTGATGTACCGTGGTTCCACCCAAGTTCCTGATAAACGCTATTTATCGGCTCGATGCTGTAACGCAGCATGACGGTATCGGATACTTGATTTCACCGATACGGCTCAATGGCGGTAAGCTGCTTTCCCTCGTTAAAAAGGTCTCAGCTGTTCTTTCCTCTCTTGAAATGTCCTTATCAGCGACTGTTGATTTCGATATATTTCCACACGCCGCAATCAGTGGTTTGCATTTTTTTCTGTCGCGGCATTGCCGTTATGGGCCGCCAGAAACAGCCATACAAGCAATGCGGCGAGGCTGTACGCCGCTCCCATCATCAAAAACGTAAAGCCGGCACCGCCGTACCAAGTGGCGGACAGATGAATGATCACACCGGAAACCGCTACGCCGACCAAGGCTCCAATTTGCCTGTTGGCATTTAAAGCCGCACCGGCGATATTCGCATGCTGTTGTCCAGCAGCCTGCATGATCACAGTTGTCATGGCAGGAACTGTAATGCCGGTGCCAAGGTTCATAACAGACATCAAAACCGCCAGCTGCCAATAAGGAAAATCAGGAGAAACAAGCACAAACAACAGCAATGCAATGATACAGCTGGCCGCCATTGACATAAACATAAGCTGTCCGGCTTCAAACCGATTCGCCAGACGGGCAAACAGAATATTGCCCATCACGAAGACCGCCATCATCGGCAGCAGCTCAACACCGGCCATAAAGGAGCTTGCGCCTCTTGCTTCCTGCAAAAAAAGGCTTAGCATAAACATGCCGCCGAAAAGAGCAAAATTCAGCAAAAACCCAACGAATTGAGCAGCTGAGAATCGGCCGTTTTGATATAAGGACGCCGGCAGAATCGACGTTTCCGCAGAGATTTCCCGCAGCAAAAACAGCACAAATGCCAAAAGCGCCGCCGCGAATGCACCAAGAATTATGGGTGAGCGCCAGCCCGCTGAAGGCCCCTGTATCAAGGCAAACGAAAGAAAGCCGAGAGCAGCCATTCCAAGCAGATGCCCTGTAATGTTCATGCGGCTGCTTTTTCGCGGCACGTGGCCGAGTACTCGGTAAGCAGAAATGAGCGCAGCAACCCCTAACGGCACATTGATCAGAAAAATACTCTGCCAGCCTGCCGCCTGTACCAGCACGCCGCCAATAAAGGGCCCAAGGCCAGAAGCAGCGGAAACAAGAGCGGCCCACAGTCCAAACATTCGCGCCCGCACCCGCTCATCCGGGTAAGAGGCCGCCAAAAGACTGAGTGAGCTCGGCATAAACAAAGCCGCGCCAATCCCTTGCATGAGACGTCCGGCAATCAGCATCTGGCCATTAATAGATACGGCGCATAGGCAAGAGGCCATGACAAAAACGGCCAAGCCCAGTATGTATATCGCCTTCGAGCCAAAACGGTCTGCCAAGGCTCCGCCCGCCAGCAGAAGTGACGCAAACGTAAGGATGTACCCGTCCACAACCCACGTCACACCTGAAAGTGACATTGAAAGGGTGTTTTTCATATCAGCCATCGCCACATTCACGACGGTTACATCAAGAGTTGCCATGAGGAAACCAAGTGCGAGCACGATCAGCACGGATAGGCCTGTTGATGATTTTGATTTTTGTAAAGACCCGCTGTTTGTCATTACAAATGCCCTTTCACTTGCTTGTTTACCCAATCATCTATTTTTTCAAGATCATACAATTCCCCGACTCTGTTCATGACATGCTGCAAGGATTCTTCTCTCATGAGATTGGCCCATTTATCCTCGATTTCCCCCATGACTGTCTCCAGCACACAGTTGCTTTCATCCTCGAATACGGATTGCAGCAGGCCCTTCCCCTGATACATCGAACCTCTGCCTTCGACCGCCTGATAAACATCATAGAGCGTAATGTCCGTCAAAGGCTTCGTCAGGGTAAAACCGCCCTTGGTCCCCGGTATGGATTCTGCCAAATCGGCCTGTACCAATGTTCTCATCAGCTTCTTCAAATAAGACGGAGACACGCGTAAACGCTGGCTGATTGCTTCTGACGTTAAAGAAGACTGTACGGGCAGCCGTGACAATAACAGCAGCACAGAAACCGCCTGCTCCATCCCTGATTTCATTTTCATCCTATTCACTCCCGATCTATTATGGATAACTATTATCCATAATAGATCCCTTAGCAGCTTTTGTCAATAAAAAAAGCAAAAGAAACGGATCATTTCTTTTGCTTGGTACGGTTAACAAATCTGCTTGTGTTGAAGCGCTTCGTCACCATAAGTCATCTATTGAAACAATAAATCTTGGGAACAAAAACTTAAAAAACCCGTGACAATCACGGGTTTTTACATTCATTTCAATTTCTTGATCTCTTCCGTCAGCTCTTTGAATTTTTGATCAAGCTCACGATATTGTTTATCAGCCGGAGTCATGAAGCTGAGTTTTCCGAGGACTTCCTGCCGTTCGGTTTCAAGCTTCAATCGCAGTTCTTCAGCATCGTCCCTGATGGAGGGAGATTCTTTCCATTGTTTTCGGACGCTGCCGTTTGAGATATCAAGCCGGATGTCCGTCGTCTTTTCGACAAAGTAACGATCATGTGAAACGATGATGAGCGTTCCGTCGTATCGGGCCAAAGTGTCTTCAAGCTGCTCGCGTGACGGCAGATCAAGGTGGTTTGTCGGCTCATCCAGAATCAGCACATCTTTCTCCTCCAGAATAAATGCCATCAGCTTGCATTTGACCCGCTCTCCCATGCTCATCTTGCCGATGGGCTCCGTCCATTGCGTTGCGGTAAATCCTAAATGCTTCATGAGAGATTGAACATTTCCTCTTTCCTCGAACGTTTCTTTGTAAAAAAGCTGTTCGGGGGTTTTATCAAGCGGGAGGTCGAATACTTCCTGCGTTAAATATCCGACGTTTGCAGACGGAGAAATCCATATGCTGCCGTCCTGTGCTTTTTCCTGACCGAGGATGACCTTCAATAATGTTGTTTTCCCGCTGCCGTTCGGGCCTGTAATCGCGATCTTTTCACCGTGCATCACAGTGAAATTCACGTTTTTAAAAAGCGTTTGTCCGTCATATGACTTTGTGACATCCCTTACTTCTAAAAAACGCTTTCCCGCTTTTTTGCGGTGCTCAATGGAAAAACGGACTTCATACTCCGCTTCAACCGGTTCTGCTTTCGCTTTTTCAAGCTCTTTCTCAAGGCGCTTCTGCTTTGATTTAATCTGGGCGTCGGTGCGTTTTGCTTTTACGCGATGGTATTCTTTAAAGCCTTCTATTTTCGTTGATTGGGCGTGGGCTTTTTTCGACCAGGCGCTCAGCTCGTTCATTTGAGCTTCAATCCTTTTGACCATATGCTGCTGATTCTCATATTCCCGCTGCTGTGTCAGTCTTCTCTGTTTGCGGACCTCCATATAGCTTGAATAATTCCCTTTATGTTCAATGAGTTTCTTTCCTTCGATGGCCCAGATTTTTGTCGCCGCTGCATCTATAAAAGCACGATCATGCGAAACAAAAACAATGGTGCCTTTGTAATTCTTGATCTGATTTAGCAGTATTTCTAAACTGTGCTGATCGAGGTGGTTCGTCGGCTCATCTAATAACAAAAGGCTGCTTGAGGAGGAGAAACCTTTGGCAAGACGGGCTTTCAATTTTTCTCCGCCGCTTAATTGCGAAAAGGCGCGTGCGGGCACGTTCCACTTTTCCAACAAGGCTGCCTCCGCAGGCTCCGGATGGCCGGAATCATAAGCTTCCGTTTCTTGTTCCACCATATATATGTTCACATCTTGCATCATCTGGATCTGTCCTTGTGACGGCGCTTTTTGATTGCAGATCAATTGCAGCAATAACGATTTGCCGGCGCCGTTTTTACCGATAACGCCGATGGTGTCACCTTGCTGAACGCTCGCGCTGATCTGTTCAAAAAGGGGAACGCTGTTGATTTCATAACTGATGCCGCTTATTTTTAACATTTCTTTCATATGTCAATCCCTCGCTTTAAAGGGAGGACCAAAAAAATCCTCCCAATTGATTTGGAAGGATTAGCCGTACCTGTGCATGATCAAATAAGCTATTTTTACATAGCTTTCGTATCGTATAGAAAATGGGCAGACTAATCCTATTTTTTCTGATTTGAAATATTTGATTTCAAACGGTCAAAATAAGATTAGTTAATCATTGTCCACCCATCATCCCTTCGTATTTGTTACAAACAGTGTAGCACACACTTATCTGTAAAAGCAAAGGGTATAAGCCTTTTTATTCCAGATTGGAGACTTCCCACTCTTCTTCTAAAACGGCATAATAATATTCGTCCCACCATTCATTATCATGGGGAATGCATTTTTTGAAAAAGCCTTCCCGTCTCATCCCGATCTTTTCCATCACCCGGTGCGAAGCCATGTTTTCCGGCTGACATGTCGCAATGATCCGGTGTAATTTCATCTTGTTAAACCCGAATGCCAGCACGGCGCGCGCCACCTCTGAAGCATATCCTTTGCCCTGGTATTCCGGGTGAAACACCCAGCCGATTTCATACGTATGATCGCCAAAATACTGAAAAAAAGCAATGTGGCCAATGACCGTTTTTTCATCCTTCAATAAAACGGGAAACTTCCCGGCATGTTCACCGCTGTTTTCAGTAACGAATTTCCTGGCATCATCTTCGGTAAAGACACCCTCTGGTATATATTTCATGACATTCGGATTTGAGGTGTACGCATAGACATCCTGCCAATCTTCCGGTTCAAATGTCCGAATTACGAGCCTGTCAGTTTTGATATTCATTTTTTATGTTCCTCCATCAAAAAAGGTTTCATTTACTACTTCGATTGAAAGATGTAAAAACCTTTGAGCGGGGAAGAGCCGAATAAAAAAAGCCTGCAGCTATACACTGCAGGCGGTTATTTTTCATTTCCGGCGGCGGGCAGGTTTGTAAACCCGAATTGCCCTCCGACAGCTTCTTTTACTTCATGAATAACGATAAATGATTTCGGATCAATTTTTTGAACATGTTTTTTGATTTTCAGCAATTCGTTCTTTTTAATGACAACATAGATAATGCGCTTGTCTTTGCTGCCGTAATACCCGTATCCGTAAAAAATCGTCGCCGCGTTGCCGTACTCGGAGGTGATGGCTTTGGCGATTTCTTCGTATTGGTCAGACATAATGGTGAGAGCTTTTTTATTATGGAAACCCTCAATGACAATATCGACGATTTTGGCGCACAGATATACGAATATAAACGTATACAGCATATGATTGATGCCGATCGCTAAAACGGATGCAAAAATGATGACACAATCCATATAAAACATGCTTTTCGAGATGTTAAAGCCCTTTGTGTAATTTAATAAATACGCCAACAGCGTGGTCCCGCCGGTAGATCCGTCAGCGATAAAGATCAATGCCAGCCCCGCTCCCATCAGCAGAGCACCGAATACAATCCCGAGCACCATATCGTGCACGCCGAACGGAATAAAGCTGACGATGCTGAGAAAAACAGAAGTCATTCCCGTACCGAGTATCGTGTATAAAATCGTTTTTTTCGTTAAAAATTTATAAGCCAGCCCGATAAAAATCAAATTTACAACCAGAGTCGTAATACTTGCAGGTATATGGAAAAGATAATATAACACGAGAGCGATTCCCACGGTGCTGCCGTCCCCTAAATGATTCGGGATGACGAAAAATTCCACGGACGCCGCAATAAGAAAGGCTCCGGCCATAATCATCAGTATATCCTTGCAAATGTTCTTCATGTGCAAACCTCCTCCGCAGTCAAAAATATATAAAAAACAAAAACGCCTCAAAAATTATCCAGCAGAACTAAATAATTTTTAAGACGAATCATTCACAATCTCGTTTGTTCATTCAGTAAAGAATGATCAGCTTCAATATCGAAGATTATATAGACACCTTCACATCTTGTCAATGCCGTGAAAATTGATTTTTCTGCAGTGTATATGAGGTTTAAATCAATTTAAAACGAGGAATTATATCAGAAGAGTTTTCATTTCTGCTCTATCAATAAGAGAAATGTAATGAGAGACAACGAAGAAGGGATGATGACATTGGAACGAATTTTTATCAGTCCGGCCAAATACGTGCAGGGAAAAAACGCCATTGAAACGATCGGCGGACATCTGGAGGGCGTTGGTGAAAAAGCCGTCGTCATCGCGGACAAAACCGTATGGGATATCGCGGGCCACAAGGTGACGGCTGAATTAAAGAAAAGCAATATCTCTTCTGAAGAGGCGGTTTTCAACGGCGAAGCCTCCCAGGAAGAAATGAAAAGAATTGCCGGCATCGCAGAAAAAGCAGGCGCGACTATTGTCATCGGAGTCGGCGGCGGTAAAACGCTTGATACGGCCAAAGCCGTATCAGATGAAATAAACGGCTATACCGTTATCGTGCCGACGGCCGCTTCAACGGATGCTCCGACAAGCGGGCTGTCTGTCGTGTATTCTGAACAAGGCGCGTTCGAAAACTATCGTTTCTATCATAAGAATCCTGACTTGGTTCTGGTCGATACGAAAATCGTCGCGGAAGCTCCGCCGCGCTTTTTAGCATCAGGGATTGCCGATGCGATGGCGACGTGGATAGAGGCGCGCAGTGTCATCGCCAATGGCGGTAAAACGATGGCAGGCGGAATTCCGACAATCGCCGGAGAGGCTATCGCGGAAAAATGTGAAGCGGTATTATTCAAATACGGCCGTCTCGCTTATGAGTCTGTGAAAGCGAAAGCCGTTACGCCCGCATTGGAAGCGGTGGTTGAAGCCAATACACTTCTGAGCGGACTGGGATTTGAAAGCGGCGGCTTAGCTGCGGCGCATGCCATTCATAACGGATTTACCGCGCTTGAAGGTGAAATCCATCACTTGACCCACGGTGAAAAAGTGGCATTCGGCACGCTCGTTCAATTGGCGCTGGAAAAACGTTCGCTTGAGGAAATTGAGCGGTATATCGCGTTTTATATTAGCTTGGGGCTGCCTGTCACACTTGAAGACATCAAATTGAAAGACGCATCTAAAGAGGACATTATGAAAGTGGCAGAAGCCGCGACGATTGAAGAAGAAACAATTCATGCCGCTTTTGACGTGACGGCTGACGACGTGGCGGATGCCATTATAGCGGCTGATCAATACGCAAAAGCATTTAAAGAAAAACACGCGTAAAACCTTTTATCGCGTGACCCGGACCCAAGGGCTGTTACAGCCCTTGGTTTTTTTATGCCCTTTGAAAACTTTTAAAAATAAAGAAAAAATTATGATACAATATACAAATGTTTTGAGAGATTGACAAAGGAAAGGTGGGAACGATATGCTGCATAATCCGACCGGTAAGGAGCGGCTTGCGCTGGCTTTTCTTCTCGGAATGCTTGCGATACTGGGGCCGCTCAATATAGATATGTATCTGCCGAGTTTCCCTGAAATCGCCGAAGATTTAAGCGCCCGCGCTTCGCTTGTCCAGCTCAGTTTAACCGCTTGTCTGATCGGACTGACAATCGGACAGGTTGTTGTCGGCCCGTTAAGTGACGCGAAGGGAAGAAGAAAACCGTTATTACTATGTATTTTTTTATTTGCTTTGTTTTCTCTGTTTTGCGCGCTTGCACCGAACATTACTACATTAGTGATTGCCCGTTTTCTTCAAGGATTCACCGCTTCGGCAGGACTCGTTTTATCCCGTGCAATCGTCAGAGATGTGTTTTCGGGAAGAGAGCTTTCTAAATTTTTCTCGCTGCTGATGGTCATTACCGCCGTCGCGCCGATGGTGGCGCCGATGACGGGAGGCGCGATTTTACTGCTTCCGTTTGCATCATGGCATACGATTTTTCTCTTTTTAACCTTTATCGGGTTTTTGCTTGTTCTTATCATTGCGCTCAAGCTGACAGAAACCCTGCCGCCGGAAAAGCGGATTCCGAGCTCCATCGGAAATTCTGTGCGGACAATGGGAAGCCTGCTGAAGGATCGGTCATTTATCGGCTATGCGCTGACGGTCGGTTTTATTCACGGCGGGAGCTTTGCGTATGTCTCCGGAACGCCTTTCGTGTATCAGGATATTTACGGAGTCTCGCCTCAGGTATTCAGTGTTTTATTCGGCATAAACGGTCTGGCGATCATTACCGGAAGCTTTATCATCGGGCGTTTCGGCGGAATCATTCACGAAAAAAGCCTGTTGAGAATCGGCGTGATTACAGCGATGACGGCGACTGCCGTTCTGCTCGTCATGACGATCATTCACGGGCCGCTGGCGGCACTGGTGATTTCAATTTTTATTTATATGATTACGATCGGCATGACGCTGACAAGCACCTTTACATTGGCGATGGAAAAGCAGGGACACCGCGCGGGAAGCGCAAGCGCACTGCTTGGCATGCTTCCGCTTCTTCTCGGTTCCATCGTGTCGCCGCTTGTGGGGATGAATGAAGCGACGGCCGTCCCGATGGGGGCAATTATGTTCACGACATCCGTTATCGGTTCCATCGCTTTTTTCGCTTTAACAACAAAACCGGAGAAAGCAAAAAAGGAGTGAAATGATTCACTCCTTTTTTTGATGCCCGTTATTCATATTTCTTCAGCACGATTGCCGAATTATGCCCGCCAAAGCCGAATGAGTTGGAAAGGCCGATCGTTAACGATTGATGGCGGGGCCCGTCTGCTACATAGTCCAAATCACATGCCGAATCAGGGTGCTGCAGATTGATCGTCGGCGGGATGATGCCGTGTCTCAGGCTTTCTGTCAGAGCGATGGCTTCAACGCCGCCTGCCGCGCCAAGCATGTGGCCGAGCATTGATTTGTTGGCCGTAACCGGAATATCATACGCAAGCTCCCCGAATAATGTCTTGATGGCCAATGTTTCAGAAAGATCTCCGGCTTTTGTGCTTGTCGCATGAGCGCTTACGACATCAATGTCTTCCGCTGAAACGTTCGCCTTTTTCAAAGCGTTTTTCATCGCCAGGTATGCGCCCGTTCCTTCCGGATGGGAGGCCACCATATGATAGGCGTCAGAGCTCGCACCGTAGCCGAGCACCTCACAAAGGATCGGGGCATTTCTGCCGATTGCGCTATCCAATGATTCCAATACTAAGATGCCCGCGCCTTCACTCATGACAAATCCATCGCGATCCGCGTCAAACGGCCGGCTTGCCGCGGCGGGGTCTTCGTTTCTCGCTGACAGCGCGTGGGCATTGCCGAAGCTGGCTAATGACAAATTCGTAATCGCCGCTTCCGCTCCCCCGGCAAACATGATATCTGCGTCATCATTCCGAATGGCGTTGAATGCTTCCCCGATCGACGTATTGCCGATGGAACACGCGGTGACGGGAGAAAGTGAGGGGCCGAGCGCGCCTAATCTGATGCTGATTTGAGCGGCGGCCGCATTTGAGATCATCATGGGGACAAGGCTCGGGCTCACTTTTCGCGCTCCCCGTTCATTTAAAGTATGAACGTTATCAATCAAAGTCGTGATGCCGCCGATTCCCGAGCCGACGTACACGCCGAGGCGTTCACGGTCAATCTGATCGAGCTGAATCCCGGAGCTTTCAAGCGCCTGTTCCGCTGCCGCTAAAGCAAACTGGCTGAAACGGTCAAGCCGTCTCGCTTCTTTTCTGCCCCATCTTTCTTCTGCGTCAAAATCACGGACGGTACCGGCTATTTTTGTCTTTGAGCCGGAGACATCAAACGAATCGATGAAAGAGATTCCCGATTTTCCTTCCGTCAGGTGTTTCCAAAATGTATGCACATCATTGCCGAGAGGTGAAATCACTCCCATTCCGGTGATCACAACTCTTTTCATGGTCATTCCTCCTTCGGTATGTATTTATTGTAACTCGCAATTATCCTATTACAAGTTGTTGATTATCCTAGTATAATGAATACCAGGGTAAGAGAGGAGAGATTCGGTATGATACCAGAAGGAAGATTGCAGGCGCTCTCAGAGTTTTTAAAAACGCAGCGGGCCAAAATTTCTCCGCAGATGGCCGGGCTGCCGATGGGTACACGGAGAAGAACGCCCGGACTCCGAAGAGAAGAGGTCGCGCAATTAGCCGGCGTAAGCACCACGTGGTATACGTGGCTGGAGCAGGGCAGAGACATTAAGGTGTCCGCAGCCGTATTGGACGCCGTTTCCGATGCGCTGCAGCTGAACAAAGATGAGAGAAATTATTTATACGCGCTTGCCATTGAGGAGGGCGTGAAGCAGCCGTTTGCTGCGGAGGAAGAAGCGGTTATCAGCCCGTCCCTTTCAAAAATCCTGCAGGAGCTCCGTTATTGTCCCACCATTATCTCGGACAGGCGGTGTCATATCGTAGGGTGGAACCAAGCTGCGGCGCACGTGTTTTTAGATTTTGAACAAATTCCTCCTGAAAAGCGGAATCTCATAGAGCTATTGTTTTCCAGAAAAGAATTAAGAAGTTTAGCCGTGAACTGGGAGCACTTTGTGAAAGGATTCATCGCCATTTTCAGAACGTATTACGGCCAGTATGTAGCTGATACGTGGTATTCTCAGTTTATAGAAGAAATGGAGAAAACGTATTCGGAATTTCATACGCTGTGGAATGAGAGCGAAGTCAGCTCGGCACCCGAAGTATTAATTGAGTTCCGCCACGCGAAGGCGGGAAAAATGGTCTTTAACCTGACTTCATTTCAGGTTCAGGGCAACAGTGATCTGCGTTGCAGTGTGTATACGCCGGTAGATCATACCGAAACGGAAGCAAAGCTGAAAAAGCTCTTCGAAAACAGATGAAGAACAGAACAAAACGGGAGGCGGCCGCCTCCCGTTTCAGTTTAAAATAAAAGCATGAGACCGGCGATGGCCGGTGTTAAAAAGATGGCTGATTTCAGAATGACTTTCGGCACGAGGTTGGTGAATTTCGCTCCGACATATGCGCCGCACATCGTTCCGATCAGCACTTTGACCAACAGCATATAATCGACAAATCCTTCCGTCACATAACCGAGTCCTCCGCCGACCGCAAGCGGGATAATGACAAGCATGGTGGTGCCGACCGACTGGCGGATGGATAAGCGCAAAAGAATCATTAAGCCGATTTGGATGAAAGGGGCAGAGCCGATCCCGAACGTTCCGGACAAGATTCCTGCGATGACACCGAGTACAACAGCTTTCACCCATATGTTCAGATTGCTTTGCTGTCCGGAATCTTCTTGTGTTTCTTTTACAATAAATAACCGGACTAAAATAAGCAGAGCAGATAAAAACAGCATGCCCGCCGTCAAGTAATGCAGCAAATCTGCGGGGATAAGGGAAGTAAGCCTTGCCCCGAAAAACGAACCGAATGCCGCAAAAACGCCGACGATGAGGCCGATCTTCATCTGAATATTGCCTTCACGGTAGTGGCTGAAAGCCCCCGACAAACTTGTGAAAGCCATTCCGGCAAGGGAGGTGCCTAAAGCCGTATGAATCGGTACGTGAAACAGTATAGTTAAAAGTGCAATGACAAAACCGGCTCCCCCGGCGCCGATAAACCCGAGAATAATCCCGAGAAGAAACATAACGAGTATAATAAGCACAATCTTCTCCTCCATTTAGATGCCTGATCACCATGTTCCGCTCCGCTTTATCAGGTTTTAATAATCGACCGTAGTCCGTCGACCGTCGTCTAATATCTTTATGTTACCTCAAATTTAAGGTATTGGCAAGAAGCCGAATTGCTTTTATACAGAGGGTTTACAGCTCTTTCACCATCACTTTTTCACCATTGAAGTCCAGCTCTCCATTGAATAAGAAGCCGAATTTTTGATAAAGCCGCAATGCGTGCACGTTATCTTCAAACAGGCTTAAATAAATCCGTCTGCAATCATATATTTGAGTGAGATGACGGATTAGGGCATCAAGCAACAGCTTGCCCAATCCCCGTCCCTGATAGCGTTCATCAATAAAAAAACGGTCAAGCCACACTCTGCCGTTTTCATTTTCCTCATCATATTCCGGAAACCATCCGTACATGGCAAAGCCGACCAATTCCCCGTTAACATAAAGACCGGCCGGCTGATAATACCGGCAATCCTCAGCATCTTGTAAGCACTCTTCCGCGGTTTCAATAAATGAAGTCTGGCTTTCCCTTACATGAAGCGCCAGTATATCGGCACGGTTTTCTTCCGTGACTGTTCTGATTTCAATCGTCATACTTGATACTCCTCTTCCGCTTTTTTTGAGACGGTAAAGCTTTCATTGCGTAAGCCATTTGTGAATCAGTCTTCTCTCGGATACAATGATCATCATAAAGGATATGGTTACCGTATAGTCAAGGAGGCATTATGAGCGAAGACGTCAGAAAATACTTCACAACGGGTGAATTTGCAAAACTGTGCCACGTAAAAAAACAAACCCTGTTCCATTATGACGAGATCGGCCTGCTTTCTCCGGAAATCAAAAAAGCGAACGGATACAGATACTATTCCTATCATCAATTCGAACTGTTTCAGGTCATCGGTCTGTTTAAGGAGGTCGGCGTGCCCTTGAAGCAGATCAAACCGCTCTTAACAGACAAAACCCCTGAGGGTATCATCACGCTTTTAAAAGAGAAATCTTCAGAAATCGAAAGCAAAATCAAAAAGCTGGAGCACCTGCAAAGGATGATTCGGACAAAGGTGAAGCTGACCGAACAAGCCTTGGAGACAGACTTTTCCTCCGTCTCACTGCAGCGATTAGATGAAGAGACACTTATGATAGGACGGCCCGTACTCCATTTGCCAGAACGGCAATATACTGCCGCCATTTCAGATTTGATCCGCTATATGCGGGTACATGAGCTCGATCAGGGGCATCCGGTCGGCGGACTGTTTGCGCGGGAGCAGATTCTGAAAAAAGAATTCTACAACTACACCCATTTTTATATGAAGACAGAAGAAGGCATAGAGAATAGAGACCTCCATATCAAGCCGAAAGGGCTTTATGCCGTCGGGTACCAAATAGGGGATGAAGCGGAAGCGGCTTACCGCAGCATCATGCAGTTTATTGAAGAGTATGGGCTGGAAATGGGCGATTATGCATATGAAGAATATATGCTTGATGAGGTTGTGGCGGACGGGTTTGACAATCAGATCACAAGAATCCAGCTGCAAGTCCGCAATCCATAAAGCCGATGCCGCCGTTCATTTACGTCTTTTAACAAACCTTGTATAATGAGAAAAATCAGATTGCAATTGAGGTGAAAAACGATATGTTTCTAGCGCCCTTATTTGAACATGATGTACCGGCAGCACTTCTCCGCCCTTAATGGAGGAAAGTGACTGCGCTTCTCTCCGTTAGGGCATATGACGTGACCTAATATGATAACGGAGGGTGCATCAAATTGAAAAATACATTGTTCGGTTCGATTTATTTGGCATTGGCCGCCAGTATCTGGGGCGGTATGTATGTCGTTGTAAAAGTTGTGGTAGCGGTCATTCCGCCGCTTGAACTGGTATGGCTGAGATATGCGGTGGCGCTTCTTTCGCTTTTGATTCTCAGTTTATTTACACGCCAATCCTGGAAAGTTCATAAACGTGATTTATTACTGATCGCTGCGATCGGATTGATCGGCAACACGGTTTCGATCGTCACGCAGGAAATCGGCACGAAATTATCAACCGCGCAGATGGGTGCGATTATTACGGCATCCACTCCCGCATTTATGGTTGTATTTGCCCGGCTGATGTTGAAAGAACGGTTAACGCTGAAAAAAGGAATATCGACAGGGCTGGCGACGATCGGAGTATTGCTCATTGTGGGGAACGGAGATCTCAATATGTCGAGCCAGCTCGGCGGTCTCTCGCTTCTGGCTGCGGCGCTGACATGGGCTTTGATGTCCGTGCTGATGAAACGGGTTCCCGGCCATTACTCACCGCTTGTCGTCACAACGTATTCCATTTGCGTCGCATTTGTCATCCTGACCCCGTTTACAGCGGGCCCGCTTCGGGAGATTCCTTTGTCTCAGCTTGCCCGGCCTGAGATATGGGGCGGACTTTTATATCTGGGTGTGATCTCAACCGCCTGCGCGTTCATGCTTTGGAATCGCGGATTGCAATTACTGAATGCGGCAAGCGGCGGTCTGTTTTTCTTCTTTCAGCCGCTTTCCGGGACTTTGCTCGGCTGGCTGCTGCTGGGAGAGACGATCGGAGGAACCTTCTGGATCGGGGCGGCTCTTATTGTTTCAGGCGTCGTTCTCGTCATGAAAGAAAAATAGAAAATGAAAAAAAGCCATTCAGCAAATGAATGGCTTTTTTCTGTTTTCCCGGCAGGATTCGCCCCTCCATAAACAGAAAACAAGGAGCAGAAACGGATCATGGGCACCGGTACTCTCAAGGTGCAATATCCTGACTCTTGGGGTTTCGTCAATTAACATAACGGGCGGTGAAAAAATGGAGCCAAAATGGCTAGATTGGGCAAAACAGCTTCAATCCGCGGCGCAAGCGGGGCTGGCTTATTCCAAAGACATATATGATATTGAGAGATTTGAAGAAATAAGAAAAATAAGCGTGGATATCATGGCGCATCATACCGGCACCGACAAAAGGGTCATCAAAGACGTATTCGCCGGTGACACGGGCTATCCCACTCCGAAAGTTGATATCAGAGCGGCAGTTTTTAAAGATCAGAGCATATTAATGGTAAGAGAGAAAAGCGACGGCAGATGGGCGCTGCCGGGCGGATGGGCTGATATCGGGATTTCTCCGGGCGAGACCGCTGTCAAAGAAGTAAAAGAGGAGTCAGGAATCGACGTAAAGCCCGTTAAACTGTTAGCTGTAATGGATAAGAAATGCCATTCCCATCCGCCGTCCGCCGCCCACGTTTACAAAGTGTTTATCAAATGCGAGATCATCGGCGGCCGGATCAGGGAGGGAACAGAAACAAGCGCCGCCGGCTTTTTTGCGGAAACGGAACTGCCGCCGCTATCTGAAGCCCGCAATACAGAAAGTCAGATTGAAAAGATGTTTGCGTATCTCAAACATCCGGACGAACCCGTTTATTTTGATTAAGGCAGCAATCAGAAAGAAAAGGGGGCCCGAGTATAATGGAGGATTCAATTAAACAGCAGGCGCAGCGGCAATTTGCCAAAAACGCCGCGAAATATGTGACTAGTCCAGGACACGCCGCAGGAGAGGATTTGGCGTATCTCGTTTCAGCTTCCGGTGCCGAAAAGCATATGGACGTGCTGGATATCGCGACGGGAGGCGGACATACGGCTAACGCTCTCGCTCCTCTCGTACGCTCTGTTATCGCCTATGACCTCACGGAAGAAATGTTAGCAGCCGCTGAAGCATTTATAACCGGAAACGGATGGACGAACGTGTCATTCGAAAAAGGCGATGCTGAAAAGATGCCGTTTTCCGATGCTGCTTTCGATATCGTCACATGCAGAATCGCGGCGCATCATTTTCCCGATGTCAGAGCCTTTGTTCATGAAGCGTTTCGGGTTGTCAAACCGGGCGGCAGACTGCTTCTCATTGACAATACCGCACCTGAAAAGGATGAATATGACCATTTTTATAATGACATTGAGAAGAGACGGGATCAGAGCCACTTTCGGGCGTGGAAAAAAACAGAATGGCTCCGTTTTCTGGAGACAGCCGGCTTCCGGATTGAATCCGCTGTCTGCTTTTTGAAACCATTTCAATTTACCGTCTGGTGTGAACGGGCAGGCCTGACTGAAGAGAAAGCCGCATTACTGGAAAAACAGATGCTGGATGCTCCTCGTGATATACAGCGGTTTTTTTCTGTAGAAAAGGATCAATCAGACCGTATTGCGGGCTTCACAGGTGAATCGGCCTGTTTCTGCGCGATCCGTCCCGTCTGAGACGAAAAAAACCGCTGTGCAGTTTTCCTGCCCGCGGTTTTTTTCGTATTATCTGTTCTTGATTTGAGAAATAATAGCGGAAGTGACATCTTCCGTTGAATGTTTTCCGCCGACATCAGGAGTCAGAATGCCGCTGTTTGTGACCGTTTCAATAGATTGTAAGAGGAGATGGCCCAGTTCCTCTTCTCGGAATGAATCGAGCATTAATTTCGCCGTCCATATTTGGCCTATAGGATTGGCAATTCCTTTTCCGACAATATCCGGGGCGGAGCCGTGAACAGGCTCAAACATGGAAGGATATTTGCCGTTTACATTGATGTTGGCTGCGGGAGCGATTCCGATGCTTCCCATAATCGCCGCGCCGATATCTGTCAGCACATCTCCGAACAGATTTGAAGCGACAATGACATCGAAGCGTTCCGGCTGCGTGACAAAGAAGGCCGCCAGTGCATCGATGTGCTGGGAATCCGTCTCAATCCCGGCGTACTCACGGCTGACCTCTTTAAAGATGTCATCCCAGAACGGCATCGAGTGAACAATACCGTTAGATTTCGTCGCGCTTGTGACGTGTTTCCGCCGACTTGCCGCCAGTTCGAAAGCATACCGCATCACTCTTTCCGTACCCCGGCGGGAAAAGACCGCGTTTTGTATGACGATTTCGTCCTCACCCTGATAGATTCTGCCGCCGACAGAGCTGTACTCGCCCTCACTGTTTTCGCGGACGACTATCAGATCAAAATCCTTCGGATTAACGAGGGGGGAAGTGATTCCCGGCAGGAGCTTCGCCGGCCGCACATTAATCACCTGTTCAAATTCCCGGCGTATCTTGATGAGCAGCCCCCACAGCGAAACATGATCGGGGACGAGTTTTTGATTCCCCACCGCTCCCAAAAACAAAGCATCAAAGTGCTGTAACCTTTCTAATCCATCATCCGGCATCATCGTCCCGTGCTCCAAATAATACTCGCAGCTCCACGGAAAACAAGTGAAATCAAAGGCAATGCCTCCATGTAATTCGGCAATCGCGTTCAACACCCGCTCCGCTTGAGGGACTGTTTCTTTCCCCACACCGTCCCCCGGTATGCTGGCAATCTTGTATGTTTTCATGTTTCCGTCACCTCTGAATGAATTGTTTTCGGTTTACGGCAGACCGTCGACCGTCGTTCATCATAATTCCATATTACGCCACCTCCGATATGCTGACAAGCTCGGGAATGTTGCTTCCATAGATAAACTGTTATATGATCTTGGTAACAATAAGGCCTAAATTGTATGAAGAGGTAGGAAAGATGGATAATTTTAAATTAGATAAGCCAATCCCGTATTATCTGCAATTTTATTCCCAATTGAAAAAAATGATATTTGACGGGATTTTTAAACCGGGTGAACGGCTGAATGAGACTCAGCTGGCCAAGGATTTCGGAGTCAGCCGGTCGCCGGTCAGAGAAGCCATGCGGCTCCTTGAAAAGGACGGGCTTCTGACGGCAGACGATCGAAACGGCTTTGTCATTTATTCTTTGTCCGTTAAGGATGTTGAAGAGATTTATAAAATCAGAATGTCACTTGAATCACTGGCGGTCGAACTGGTTATTGATGAAGCGGCTGAGAGTGAAATTGACCTCATTGAAAAACAGCTGCGGGAGACGGAAGAAGCCATCAATAAAGGCGTCAAAGAGACTGAGATTATTTCCTTAAACGAGTCGTTTCATCGGCTCCTTGTGGATTTCAGCCGCAACAGCCGGCTGGCCATGCTGCTTGAGCATGTCAATGTGCTGATTCATTTTTGCAGAGTTCTTAATTTTAAAGGAGATGACCGTGCGGAAGTTATTCTGCATGAGCACCGGAAAGTCTTTGAAGAAATAAAAAAGGGCGACAAAACAAAAGCCGTGCAATATATGACGGAGCATCTCAAGCATGATGAAGAACATCTGAAAGGCGTGCTGAGAGCGGAAGAAACAGACGAATCATCACGATAGACAAGGCGAAATGCCTTGTCTTTTTTTTGCCGATGTCATCGAACCGTCATAAAGACCTGACGGATGTTCCTTGCATGATTTTTTCCGCGTCATTTATGATGGATATGGAAGAGACGCAAAAAAGGCAAAGGAGATTGAAAAATGGCGAAACATATTCTGATGATCAATTTTCCCGCAGAAGGACATGTAAACCCGACATTGGGTATGACAAAGGCCTTCAGCGAACGGGGCGATCACGTTCATTATATCTCAACGGAAAAATACAAAAGCAGACTGGAAGGAGTAGGGGCGAAAGTTCATCTTCACAGCGATCTGCTCAGAATGACACCTATTGATCCCGGCAGTCCGTCCGGCATACTTGCATTTTTAAAGGTTCATATCAAAACGTCACTGGAGATTTTACATATTGTGCAGCGGCTGGCAGAGGACATTCAATTCGACGCCGTCTATTATGATAAATTCGGTGCGGGAGAGCTGGTGCGGGATTATCTCAACATTCCCGGCATCTCTTCTTCAGCGTCCTTCCTGTTCAATGAAGACCGTCTGAAAATACTGCCGCTCCATCCGGAATCGGGCGTGCCGTTTCAGCCGGACAGGGAATGTGAAGAGCTGTTGGCCGAGATGAAAGACAAATACGGTGTCGCCCCTGACAGCATGGTTCAATTTATGAACAACACAGGTGAATTGAACGTCGTCTATACAAGCAGATATTTTCAGCCCGAAAGTGAGACATTCGGAGATGAGTATTTATTTATCGGTCCGAGTTTTCCGAAGAGAAAAGGGCGCGTCGACTTCCCGATTGACGCATTAAAGAATGAAAAAGTCATTTATATCTCAATGGGAACGGTGCTCGGGGACACGGAAGCGTTTTTCAATCTGTGCATAGACGCGTTCTCAGATTTTGAAGGAAAAGTAGTCATTGCCGCCGGGGAAAAAGCCGATCTGTCGAAAATCAAACAGGCGCCGGAAAACTTTATCATCGCCCCGTACGTGCCGCAGCTTGAAGTGCTGGAGCAGGCCGACGTGTTTATCACGCATGGCGGAATGAACAGTGTAAATGAAGGCATTCATTATCAAGTGCCGCTGGTCGTCATCCCGCACGATAAAGACCAGCCGATGGTTGCGCGCCGCCTGACTGAATTGGATGCAGGCTATACAGTGCAAAAAGATGAAGTAAGCGCTGAAAAGGTAAAGCTTGCCGCGGAAGAAGTGCTGCATAACGGAAAATACAAACAAGGCATTCAAGCCATTAATGAAAGCTTTAAAGAATGTACGGACATGAAGGATGTTCTCGCCCGGATCGACCGGTTTATTGAACAAAAACATGCTCAATAATACATGGAAAAAGCCTGTTTCCTCTGTCAAGGGAAACAGGCTTTTTATAATGGCTTTTAGATGATGTGATGTTCTGCATTTGCAAGTTTCACAAGAGTCAGAAGAGATTCTGCCTCACGTGCGTCGAGTGTTTTTGCCAGACGGTCTTTTTCAAAGATCTGCTGGCCGAAGACATTCACTGACGCCTGGTCAACCGCCGTGTGCCAGTTCTTTTGTGAATGATTCTCAGAAAAAGAGAAAACGAACACGGTGAAGACCGCTATAAGCATCGCCATGACCCAAAATTTTTGCCGATTTCCTGCTGCTGACATAGGCCGCCTCCTAAACATTTTACTGGTATTAGATCATATATGAGCTGTTTTTAACAGAGTAAAGAAGTCATTATTTCATGTAGTCCAAATGAAACGGAGCACAGCCGAAAGCCCGCCGGTCAGGCCGATGAGCCAATTCATATTTTGTTCATATTTTATTAAAAGTTTATCCAAGTCTGTCCTTTACAGTAGATATAACCACAAAATGCTGCTGAAAGGAGCCTTTAAAAAATGCATATTCATATGATCAACAAAAACCAGTTTGAGAGTGACTTGGAGGCGGCCGGCTTCAGCCGTCAGGCAGATGATATTATCGGCAAAATGAAAGAGTACGTAACGGAATACGCGGCTTCATCTGAACGGTTCCTGATTGAAATTCAAACCGTCATGAACGAATACAAAGCCGTCGTCTGCGCGATGTTTTCGACCATGGAAATTGCCGGTGCAAATAAAGACGAGAAGCATGTTGAATTCGAAGCCTGCACAGTATTGTGTGAATAAAAGACATTCATCAAATCTCCGCGGCTGCCTGAACGGCAGTATACTGACTGGTGTTCCGGAAAGGGAAAATATTGAAACTTCTAAAGCGGCCGTTCGTATAAAAGGGTAAATCAGCTTGTATATGGAGGTTCGTGAAATGAACGAAAAGAAAAAACAAGCGTTTGAACAGCTTTTCAGCACTTTAGACGAAAGACATGAAATAAACGGCGCTGTATTGGCAGCGGAAAACGGCCGCATCTTATACCAGGGTTCATTCGGCGCTGCAGAACTGAAAACAAAGAGGATGCTGAATGACCAATCGGTCTTTGAATTGGCCTCAGTATCGAAGCCGTTTACAGCTTTGGGCGTTATCATTTTAGAGCAGCAAGGGAAGCTGCGTTATGACGATATGATAGAGCGGTGGCTTCCTGATTTTCCTTATCCGGGCATTACCATTCGGCATTTACTCCATCATACGTCAGGATTGCCGGACTATATGGAGTTGTTCTTAACACATTGGGACCGGGACAGAATTGCCGTTAATCAAGATGTGATCAATATGCTCAAGCAGCATAAGCCGGAAGCTTATTTCCCGCCGGGCAAGGAGTGGCTTTACAGTAATACGGGGTATGTGGTGTTAGCGGTTATTATAGAAATTGTATCAGGCATGAGTTTTGCTGAATTTATGAAACAAGCCGTATTTCATCCGCTTCGTATGCACGATACGCGGATTTATAACAGAAGGCTGAGTAAAGAAAACATTCCGAACTATGCATATGGCTATGTGTATGATGTTCATTCCGGAGAATATGTGCTGCCGGATGAACTTGAGGAAACTGATTATGTCGTCTTTCTTGACGGAATTCAAGGTGACGGAACCGTTAACTCCGCTATTAGAGATTTATATCTGTTTGATCAGGCTCTTTATACGGAAGAAATCATCGGCAAAGAGTCTAAAGATCAAGCGTTTACACCGGGCTATTGGAATGAAGAAGAGCAATTCGGATACGGATTTGGCTGGATGATTCAAAACAGCCCCCAAAAAGGGAAGGTTATCAGTCACGACGGAGGCTGGCCGGGCTATTCAACTCTGATGATCCGATATATTGACCAGAATAAAACATTGATTTATCTCAGCAATATGGAACAATCGTATCAATTTGAACAAGCTGTAATTGCCGCGGCTGTAAACATCTTATTTGATCAGCCATACGTGATTCCGAAACGTCCGGCAGATCAGAAAAAAGCAGATATCGATCCTGCGATTTACAGCAGATTTACCGGCAATTACTCATTTCAGGATGACACACATGCATCGGTGGCGGTAAAAGAAAACCGATTGTATCTTACAATAGACGGGCAGACTCCATTCGAATTATTCCCAATGACGGAAACCCGTTATTTTGTCAGGGCGCTGCCGCTTGAAATTGAATTTGCAGGTGATAAAGCACAAACAGCCCCGCATTTCGTTTTATATCAGGACGGCACAGAAGAAACGGCTGTGCGGATAGACTGAGTGACATGCAAAACAAAACCGCCGTCCTGAGAAGACGGCGGTAATAGAAAAGTCAAACCCCTTTGATGACGCGAAATTTTCTTTTCGGCTCTGACATAAATATAGAAGAAAAAATCATAGCTCCGAGCATTGTGATGTATTCCATATAAAGCGAAACCTCTGCCAAAACCAACCCCGCAATCATTAAAACAGCGCCCAATACCACCGCAAAAACCTTCGTTTTCATGATGAGTTCCCCCTATTATCTGATAAATGAATTATACTGCATCTCCATTAATGTGTACATTTTGTGAACAATTTCACCTGATGAAAGGCAATAAAGAGAGATTTGAAGAATTAGGAGAAATGACAGGCCATCTTTTTGTTTTACTGAAGAAACGAAAGGGAAAGTGAAAAATCAAAAAGGCAAAGGAGTTCTTGAAATGAAAGCGAGACTATTTTTATTCAGCATGTTTCTCCTGATCCCCGTTCTGGCGCTTGCCGGATGCAACAGCCAATCTTCAGGAGGAAGCGAAAAAGCGAAAGACAAAGAAACGCACTCTCACGAAGACATGAATCACTCAGGTTCATCCGAGGTGCCGAAAGGTTTAAAGAAGGCAGAAAATCCGACTTATAAGGTCGGCAGTGACGTCATGATTTTAGCTTCTCATATGAAAGGCATGAAAAATGCACAAGGAACCGTAAAAGGTGCTTATGATACAACGGTTTACAGTGTGTCTTACACTCCGGAAACGGGAGGAAAGCGCGTCGAAGATCATAAATGGGTCATTCAGGAAGAGCTGAAGGGCGCCGGGGATAAAACGTTAAAACCGGGTGACAAGGCCGTGATCGAGGCATCCCATATGAAAGGCATGAAGGGCGCCGAAGCCGTTATTGATTCAGCCAAAAAGACAACCGTTTATATGGTCGACTATACACCGACTGACGGCGGCCAAAAAGTAACCAATCATAAATGGGTGACAGAAGACGAGCTTGCTGCCGCAAAATAAAAAGACCGCAAAAGCCGAAGGAATTCCTTTGGCTTTTTTGCGGTCTTACATTTATGCGGATTTTCTTTTCAAAGCGGGTCTCGTTAAAGAGAATACAGCTAACGCGACAGCGATAATGACAATCAAACCGCCGCACCAGGCTGTTGCTGTGACAGAACCGGTTTGTCCGATCACGCCGCCGCCGATGGCTGACCCGAGCGCGATGCCGATCTGCAAAGCGGACGTGTTGAAGCTTTGCTGAATATCGGAAGACTCAGGCGCAATTTTGATTAAATAGCTTTGCTGCGCCGGCGCAAGGCTCCAGCTGAGCAATCCCCAGATCACCATCGCAGGCAGGAAAATGATTAAAGAAACCGTTGTCAGCGGAAGAATAAACAGAATCAGAGCGAAAGAAACGGTCACAAGCATGATGCTTTTAAATGCTCCTAAACGGTCATACAGCCACCCTCCGAACGGGCCGCCGCATACCGCTGACAGACCGAACAAAAAGTAGCATACACTGACCCAAACGGAACTCAAATGAAGCGTTCTTTCCAAAAAAGGCGCAAAGTAGGCATAGAGTGTGTAATGCCCCGCCAATGTAAACAAGGTGACAAGATGTGCGCTGGCAATTTTGGCGGTCCCGATCGTCTTGATCTGCTCACGAAACGGAATCATTTTTTCAGCAGGTATTTTTTCAAAAAAGACGCTGATAATCAGCATGGAAACGAGAGATAATACGCCGATTCCCAAGAACAGAACGCGCCATCCGAAGGCATTGCTGATGATAATGCCGACAGGCACGCCTAAAGCGATTGCGGAGCTGAACCCCATGAAAATGATGCCGATCGCCCGCGCTCTGTATTCAGGCGCCACGATTTTAGGAGCAATCGTTAAAGAAAGGACGACAATCAGCCCTGTGCTCATGGAAGCGAGAACCCGTGACACCATAAGTACGGCGAAATTGGGACTGAAATAAGCCACCAGATTACTTAGGAAGAAAATAAACAGTGCGATTAAATAAAGCCGCTTTCGTTCAGCCTTTGCCGTCACCGCCAAAAGCAGCGGGCCGGATACCGCGTAACCGAGCGCAAACACGCTGATCAGCTGCCCCGCGCTGACGATAGATATATCTAAGTCGGAAGCGATTTGCGGAAGAATACCGCCCACAATTAATTCAACCAATCCGACTGCGATGGTAGATGCTGCAAGCAGAAATACTTTGAAATTCATGTACAGATACTCCTTTTTTTATTTTTTAGAAAATAAAAAATCCTGATTACAAAAAGTGTACGGGACAATTTTTGTAATCAGGATTTTACGGTTCCTGGTAGACACCCTCAAACCATATCATTGAGGTTATACAATGTATGCAATATTCGGTTGTGTCCGTTTCTGCAAAAATTCTACCATAATAGTGAGGGAGATTCCATAGAAAATTCGAGGAAATCCTTTCAATTTCAATATCGGCGGCTGTAACGTCATTGATGAAGCAGGGAAAAAAATTTATGATAACCGTAAGGAGTCTATACAGATCAAACATTATACAGCCGGAGGAAACCGATGAATAAGTACGAAAAAATCGCCAACGAAATGAGAAAGAGGATTAAAAGCAGTGTATATGACATAGATCAGCCGATCCCGGATGAAAAGACGCTCGCTGCGGAGTTTGGGTGCAGCCGGATGACGATGAAGCGGGCGCTTGATACACTTGCGGCTGAAGGAATGCTTTTCAGAAAAAGAGGGCACGGCACGTTTATCATTCAATCAGCCATGCAGGATGAGCACGTTCACGTAGTCAGCAACGAAATTCTCGGCCTGAGCAATTTGTTAAAAGGAAAAAATATCAAGAGCAAGGTCATCCGGTTTGAAGTGCAGTTTCCGTCTCAAGATGTCGCCGCACATTTGGCCATCGATGAAAAGACTCCCGTCTATTATGTAGTAAGGCTCAGAATTGTTGAAGGCGAACCGTACGTTCTTGAAAAAACGTACATGCCGGCGAGCCTTATACCCGGCATTAATGACGAGGTGCTCAACCATTCCATCTATGATCATATTACGCGGGAACTCCAGCTCAAAATCGCAGGCTCACACAGAAAAATCAGAGCGTGCAAGTCGGATGATATGGATCAGCAATATCTCGGCTGCCGGCCGGATGACCCGATACTTGAAGTCGAGCATGTAGGCTTTTTGGACAACGGCACTCCCTTTGAATATTCATTTTCCCGCCACCGTCATGACAAGTTTGTCGTGACCTCAGTCAATATAAAACGTTCATAAAAGCGCCGAAGAGTGAGAGAAAAACTCACTCTTTTTTTGTTGCCGCTGATTTACATCTTCGCTTCTTTTATGTTATATTACCCAATGATAGAATCATCCTACAAATTTCAGAGGTGTTTTGATGGAGATATCCAAAACAAGCAGACTGTCGCTCGTAGAACAAGTGGTGACGCAAATTGAATCGTTAATTCAATCGGATAAATGGCCGGTCGGGACGCGCATTCCCCCTGAGCTGGATTTAATGAAGCAATTTGATGTGAGCCGAAACACATTGCGTGAGGCCATTCGGGCGCTCGTACATGCCGGCCTGCTTCAGACAAGGCAGGGGAGCGGTACGTATGTCAGCTCATCCAGTGTTCTCGGCGCGGCATTTTACCGCCATATTAAAAAATCAAATTTGCTTGAAACATTAGAAGTCAGATACGCACTCGAAAGAGAAGCTGCGCGATTGGCGGCGGAAAGGCGTAATGACGAAGACCTGAAAGCACTGAAGGCATGCTTGGATGAATGTGAAGCGGCCTTGCAAAATGAAGATCGAAAACGGTATGCCGAGGCTGACATTAAACTGCACAAAACCATTGTACAGGCGGCCCATAACAACATGCTTTCTGATCTATACGAGCATATGACGGAGGCGCTTTGTGCGTCAGTCCATAACCTGTTGGAAATCACCCCTGCTATACGGATCCACACCCAGCTTGCCGCCGCGATTATCGGACAAAAACCGGATCAGGCCATGGAGGCCGTCAACCAATACATCACAGTATTTAAAGATACTATACACATGGAGGATGAACATGAAAATTAAAGACGAACATCAAATTCTGCAAGCAAGTCAGCGTAAAAAACTGATATTGCTGGTCATCGGAGTCATATTGATAGGGGCCAACCTCAGAGCGCCTCTGACATCGGTCGGGCCGCTCGTTTCCTCAATTCGGGACAGCCTCGGCATGACCAATGCGGCTGCCGGCACCATTACGACAGTGCCGCTTTTGGCCTTTGCATGTCTGTCACCGTTTGTTCCTTTATTGTCCCGGCGCTTCGGGACCGAGATTGTGTTACTGTCATCATTAATTGTCTTGACAGCCGGAACTCTGCTGCGCTCCATCGCCGGAATCGGCACTCTCTTTTTCGGAACGATCCTGTTGGGATTGTCGATCGCCGTATGCAACGTCCTGCTGCCGAGTCTCATTAAACATAAGTTTCCCGGAAATTTAGGCATCATGACCGGCGTCTACTCGGTTTCTATGAATCTGTGCGGCGCGATTGCATCCGGCATCAGCGTGCCGATCGCCTCTTCAGCGGGGTTAGGCTGGAAAGGCGCGCTCGGCTGCTGGGCTATCCTTTCTTTCATTGCGTTTGTCATGTGGATTCCGCAAATGCGAGGACGCGAACTGCCCGTCCGCACGACTGGGACAAACGGAGAGAAGAAAAGCAGTCTGCTGCGGTCTCCGCTTGCTTGGAAGGTGACGATGTTCATGGGGCTGCAATCCCTTATTTTTTACACCGTCATCGCTTGGCTGCCGGAAATTCTTCAGCAGAATGGACTCAGCTCAAGTAAGGCGGGATGGATGCTTTCATTAATGCAATTCTCAGTCCTGCCGATTACTTTTATCGTGCCGATCGCTGCCGCTAAAATGAAAAATCAGCGCGCACTCGCCGGACTGACGGCTTTATTTTTCCTTATCGGCATTGCCGGCGTTCTTTTCGGAAGCCCGGCTCTCACTCCGCTATGGGTCATTTTGATCGGAATTGCGGGAGGCTGTGCGTTCAGCTTGGCGATGATGTTCTTCAGCCTGCGGACCCGGCATGTTCATGAAGCCGCGGCGCTTTCCGGCATGGCCCAGTCATTCGGATACCTGCTTGCCGCGTTCGGGCCGCTCGTATTCGGTTTGCTGCATGACATCACGCACGGCTGGACGGTTCCGTTATTCATGCTGATCGCAGTCTCCGTTCTGATTTTCATTTTCGGAGTCGGAGCGGGAAAAGCGGAACAGATCAAAACAGCATAAAAAAACAAAGGGCCCGCTTAGGGTCCTTTGTTTTTTATTTAAAAAGCTGTCTCAGGCCGTCACGTTGTCAGTTTTAAGCCGATGACACCGATGAGGATAAGCCCTAGAGACACCAATTGTGACAGATTGAATTTTTCTTTAAACCAAAGTATGCCCACGGCCGAAACGCCGATGCTTCCCATGCCGGTCCAAGCCGCATACGCGACACCTGTGGGAAGAACCTGCATCGCTCCGGAAAGGCAAAAGAATGAAAGCATAAAGCCTGTTACCATGACAATCAGCGGCCACTTTTTTTTAAAACCGTCAATATGTTTCATGGCAACGGCCGCTACAACTTCCTCCGCTCCGGCAATAAATAACAGCAGCCATGCCATTAATGTTCACCCCTTGTTTCAGTTTCTTTCGTAAATACCTTCATTCCTAAAATGCCGGACAACAGCAAAGCCAAAAAGAATATTTGCCCGATTGAAAACGATTCGCCTAAAATGACGCCCGTTACATATGTGCCGACGGTGCCTATTCCGACAAAAACGGTATATGCGGCAGCCATCGGAATTTTTTTATAAGAGCGGATCAGCATCAGAAAGCTGACGGCAATCAGAAGGAAAATACCAATCCAATCAAAGAGCGAATCCGCATGCTTCAGGGCGGACGCCCAAACTACTTCTAACAGTCCGGCTATCAATACAAGCAGCCAATACATGATACAGTCACCTCAGTTATGAATGAATGTCAGTCATTTTTACGGCGGTCAAAAATGATCGGTCTCTGCCAATCATTTCTGCAAGCTTCTTTTGAGAAAGCTGAATATTTCTTTTTTATATACTTCGAGATCGACATCCTGTTCACAGCCGATATAAAACCGTTCAGCCGCGTTCTCGACAACGTTGATAATCGTTCTGGCTGTCCATCTGACATGAATGCCGCTGTGGACCTCACCCTGTTCAATGGCCGTATTGATCACGCCTTCCAGCCAGGAATAATAAGGCTGATAAATGGCTTCCCATTTCTCCATTGAATGATCGATGGCAAGACCGGAATAACAGAGAACGATAATATCTTTATGAAGCCGGGTGATGTGAAATGTCTCATCTACCAAAATGTCCAGCAACGTCCAAAAATCTTCAGAACCGTCCGTTTTCCCTTTTATTCTGTCCAGCGTAGTGTCGAGCAGGTTTTCTGCAATCGCGGATATCAGTGCGTTTTTAGAAGAAAAATATAAATAAAACGTACCTTGGGCCGTTCCGGCTTTTTTGACGATTTCTGAAATGGATGCTTTGTCTAATCCTTTTTCAGAAATGACTTCAATCGCGGCTTGCAGGATCTTTTCGTATTTTCCCGAGCTTTGTTTTGCCAATAGAGGGGTTCCTCCTTTTATGAATGACTGTCATTCATTTTATCGCATGTTCTCTTTTTTGTCATCCCTTAAAATAAAAATACCGGAAAGAAGACCATACTTCTTTCCGGTATTCGTCATTTATCACTGTCGATCATAGCCTTCGGCAGTCCCGTATATTTTGCCCAGTAATAAATACCGAGCGAACCGATGGCGATCAGAATCAGGTCAAGCGGATTGCTGATAATGCCCAATCCGTGGCCGAACGAGCCGAGATAGGAGAAAATCAGCATCATGACATAAAAGCCGACGATCCACCATGCTGATTTCAGCTGCTGCCGTATGCTGACATCATCTTTGGGAGCATATTTACTGAAACAGAGATAGATCAGAAACATGACAATTTGAGAACCGAGAAGCCAGGATACGGTGCGCCATCCGGACCAATATACAATATAAGAGGTAAAAATAAACGACAGCGGCCCGATGATGCTCATCCCTTTTAAATAAAACGGTCTGTTAATATTCTTCGCGTTGACTCTCAGCGCCGCAGAAGAAATCGGCGCAATCGCATAAGACAGAATCAATGCGACGGAGCATACGTTGACAAGAGCGTTCCAAGAAGGGAACGGAAGCGTCCAAAAAACAGCCAGACCGAACGAAAGCCAAAGGGAGGCACGCGGTGTCCCGGTTTCTTTATTGACTTTAGAAAAAATGCTGAATAATGTTCCGTTTCTGGCCCAGGCATAGACGAGACGTGAAGTCGTATTCATAAAGATATTTCCGTTACCACCCGGTGATAAAATCGCATCTAAAATGACCAATGTCGCAAGCCACCCCAAACCGAGTAAAACGGCGATATCTTTGAACGGAAGGGAGAATTCAGTCCCGATAGCCGGCCATCCGTGCTTCAGGGTATCCGCCGGGATCGCCCCGATAAAAGTGAGCTGCAGCACGGTGTAAATAATAGTAGAAACGATAATACAGACAATCAATGCGATCGGAATGTTCCGCTTCGGATTCTGCACTTCACTCGCGACAGCCACAATCGGATGCAGCCCAAGGTATGCAAACATGACGCCGCCTGTGGAAATCGCGGCCTGAATTCCGGTGAAGCCAAAAGGCGCGAATCCGTGAACGGTCATATTGCCCGGGTGAAAATGAAAAATCAGTACTACAATTACCGTAATCGGTACGACATATTTAAAAATCGAAATAATGAAGTTTGCTTTCGCAAAGGTTTTGACACTCCAGTAATTGAGGAGGAAGAACAGGCAGAGCAGCGCAAATTGCAATATCCACCCGGCAATTGTCGGAGAATCGGAGCCTTTTACGGTCAAACCGGGAAACCAATACGCCACGTATTGGCGGACTGCCGTGACTTCTATAGAAATAAGACTCGTGTATGCCACAATGGTGACAAAGGAAATTAAATATCCGACGAGGTGTCCGTGTGAATATACGGGATACCGGATAATTCCCCCGGTCCGCGGCAGCGCAGCGCCCAGTTCCGCATAAACCAAGCCGATCAATAAGATGATTCCCCCGCCGATCAGCCAGGAAAAAACGCCTGATGGGCCCGCTTTAGAGGCGACGTTGCTGACGGCAAACAGCCATGCCGAACCGAATATGGCTCCCATGCCGATTAAAATAAGATCAAAAAGTGACATAGTTTTCTGGAAGTTTCCTTGCTTAGACATTCGCTGCCTCCTTAGAAAAGACATTGTTCTCTTTACATAATTCCCATTATCATTCAAACATACCCAGCCGGCCGGCTGGAAAATTAGGACAACTTTCGAAACGAAGTATGTACAGCAATGTGCTCACATTATAATAACGGCCGTATGGCAAGATCTCCCGGCTTATATTCCCCGTTTTAAACACATTCAAACCTCATATTCAGAAAAACAAAAAACGCCCGAAACAGGCGTTTTTTTGTTACAAGTTCATATCTTTCAGTCCGGGGCTGTGCTCATTCGGAAGCTCAGGAAGTTCCGGCACGGGGAAACCTTTAGGAGGCTCGGACACACTTAAGTCGCCGCCGTTTCGGCTCGGCGTCGTTCCCTGCAGAATTTCTCCGATCCGTGTCGGATCCAGTCTGAAATTAAATTGAGTATTATGATAACCCATCTCAACGAATTTCCGGCATTCCGGGTATTTTTCAATATCATAATTCGGCACGGGAAATAATTTGCCCCATTCGACACCCAGTGTTTCCAACGCTTTTGTAAATGCATTTTGATGGGCGTTGTCACGGACGATCAGAAAACCGAGTGTTTCTCTGAACGTCTGATTTGAACTCATTTCATAAATGCGCGTCTTTTGCAGCACGCCGGTTGATTCCAGCACGACATTGTCCAATAAATCGGAAATCAGATTCCCGTGGTTGTATACCCAAGACCCGTTCCATGGATTGCCGCCGGCGTCTACAGGAAGAGAACTTTGCGCTCCGATGATAAAATGGTGCGGATTGGCGTGTTTAACTGCTTCGTCAAGCGGCGCCTGATCTGCTGCCTGATTTCCGGGGCCCTCAGCGCCGCTTTCGTCGAGCAGCGCATTAATCGTATGCTGGACAAGCTCAACGTGTGCGATCTCTTCTAAAAATACACCGCGAAGCAGGTCACGGAACTGTTTTTCTTTTCCTCTGAAATTAGAGCTTTGGAAAAAGTATTGCATCATCGTCCGCATTTCTCCGTAGTGCCCGCCTAAAATTTCCTGAAGCACCTTGGCCGCGGCCGGGTCCGGCTTGTCCGGTTTAATGATATTGATCAGCTCTTCTTTGTAATAATACATAAACAGCGCCCCCTGAAAGAAGTTTTCGGTTCTTCTGTTAGTGTCTTTGCAAAGTCAGTTTTTATGTATCGGCATCAAAAAAAGGACGGAAAGCGTGTCCGTCCTTCTGTGTTAAGCCTCAACAGCCCCGCGAAGTTTCGTGTTGACAAGCCCGTTCCATCCTTGATCCATCGTACTGTGAATCTCGGAGCTTTTCCGATTGACTTTATTGATGACGGATTCCGGCTCTTTCCATCCGCCGTGAATGAGAGTGAATTCCGTATCTCCGCTTTCTGTTTCCTTTAAGACAAAAGAAACGATCCAGCCTTCCGTATCCCACGAAAAAGAAAGGCGGTACGGCGCTTCAATATCCAGCAGCTTGCACGGAGACGGACCGAACGGAGATTCCAGCTGAAACTCACTGTCTTCTTGAGGTGTGAAATCATTCGGCATAAACCAGAGAGACAGGCCGTCCGCAGTGGAGACCGTATCCCAGACAACTTGTATCGGCGCATTGAAAACGGCGGTATGAATAATGTCCGGTAATGGCTGATTGCTGCTGCTGTTGTTTTTGTTATCTTTGTTTTGTTTATCAGACATGATGCGTAACCACTCTTTCGCTGTTTTTACTTTTGATCATACTACACGAGGCAGGACATTTGAAAACAAATCAAACTTATTTTATGCTTTTCCAAAGCCATTTAATTCATTTTAAGGAGACGTAGTGATGACAGATCAATTTAAAGCGTTAGTAGTCGATCAACGTGAAGACCGGTTTTCAGTCAGCGTACGGGAGCTGGCGGTTCAGGACCTTCCCGAGGGTGAAGTGCTGATTAAGGTTTGCTACTCAGGGGTGAATTATAAAGACAGCTTGGCTGCCATTCCTGACGGCAAGATCGTAACGTCGTATCCTTTCGTGCCGGGAATTGATTTAGCGGGAATTGTCGTTTCCTCAGATGACGCCCGTTTCAAAGAGGGGGATAAAGTCATTGCGACAAGCTACGGCATAGGTGTTTCCCGCTTTGGCGGTTATAGCGGGATGGCCCGCATTCCGGCAGATTGGATCGTGCCGCTGCCTGAAGGTCTGACACTTAAAGAAGCCATGACGATCGGAACCGCCGGCTTCACTGCCGCATTGTCCGTCCAGCGTCTTGAAGAAAACCATGCCGCTCCTGAAAAAGGGAAGGTGCTGGTGACAGGAGCGACAGGCGGCGTCGGAAGCTTTGCCGTCTCCATTCTTTCAACCTTAGGTTATGAGGTCGAGGCCAGTACGGGAAAAGAAGACGAAAGCGGCTATTTGAAGAGCCTCGGAGCAAAGACGGTCATTCACCGTGACGAAGTGTATAACGGCACGTTAAAACCAATGCAAAAACAAAAATGGGCAGCGGCCGTCGATCCGGTCGGAGGTGAGCCGCTTGCTTCAGTTCTCAGCCAGATTCAGTACGGCGGATCAGTTGCTGTGAGCGGACTGACAGCGGGAACGAAACTCCCGTCTACAGTCTTTCCGTTTATATTGCGCGGCGTCAGTCTCTTGGGAATCGATTCCGTATTCTGTCCGATGGAGACAAGAAAGAAAACATGGCAGCGTTTAGCTGATGACTTCAAGCCTGCAGATCTGGAGGCCTTTATTCAAAAGGAAATTACACTTGAAGAGCTGCCGGATACGCTTCCTGCTCTTTTAAAAGGAGAAGCGAGAGGAAGAACGATCGTTACAATAAACGAAGAATAAATCAAAAACCCCCAACTGCTGATTGGGGGTTTTCACTATATAATCAATTTTTTATCTAAAAGAGATTAACTATTGATCATATAGTGAAAATGAGTTGATTAAAAACATAAATTGATTACATATAGGTAATATAAAGGTAAGTTATAAAATTTTCTGAAATATTTATTGACTGAAAGCGCTTTTAAAATTATGATAATAACATAAATGCCAATAATATCATTATAACTTCACTACAAAGTAACTATAAAATAACAATTTAACGAAAGGGGAGAGTGGATAATCACTATAAATGATAACGCTTTCAAATTATTTTCTTCTTATATAACTGTTTTGGACGGTCAGAACTTGTATGCAGACGTTATGGGTGCAAATATTGATAACTGAATATTCCGATATTATCTCTGTGTAAAAACTAGGAGGATTTGAAGATGAATAAAAATAGCAGCCAGCATTCATTTTTGAGAACCATCATTTTAGTATCGACGTTCGGGGGTCTGCTTTTCGGCTACGATACAGGTGTAATTAATGGGGCGCTGCCGTTTATGGCGGAAGCTGACCAGCTTAATCTTACCGCTTTGACTGAAGGGATGGTGGCGAGCTCCCTGCTCTTGGGGGCTGCGATCGGAGCAGTTTTCGGAGGGAGATTGTCGGACTATAACGGCAGACGTAAAAATATCCTTATCCTTGCCGTTTTGTTCTTTGCGGCGACGCTTGGATGTACACTGGCGCCTAACGTATCTGTTATGGTCATCTCCCGTTTTCTGCTGGGGCTTGCCGTCGGGGGAGCATCCGTAACCGTTCCGGCGTATTTGGCTGAAATGTCGCCGGCGGAAAGCCGAGGGAGAATGGTTACCCAAAATGAATTGATGATTGTAACAGGCCAGCTGCTTGCCTTCACGTGTAATGCTATCATCGGCAATGTGCTTGGTGATACCTCTCACGCCTGGCGCTATATGCTCGTTATCGCGGCCCTTCCGGCGGTATTCTTGTTTTTTGGTATGCTGAAAGTTCCTGAAAGTCCGCGCTGGCTGGTTTCTAAAGGAAGAAAAGAAGATGCTCTGCACGTTCTCCGGCGAATAAGGAATGAAGAGAAAGCGAAGTCTGAGCTCGCTGAGGTTGAATCTGCCTTTCATAAGGAAGCTGAGATGGAGCAGGCCGCCTTTAAGGATCTTGCCGTTCCGTGGGTGCGCCGCATTGTGTTTATCGGGATCGGAATTGCGGTAGTGCAGCAGCTCACCGGCGTGAATTCAATTATGTATTATGGAACTCAAATTTTAAAAGATGCCGGTTTCGAGACAAAAGCCGCATTAATCGGCAATATCGCTAACGGTGTGATTTCGGTGCTCGCGACTTTTGTAGGAATATGGCTTCTCGGCAAAGTCGGCCGCCGCCCGATGCTGATGACGGGGCTGATCGGAACGACTGCGGTGCTGCTTTTGATCGGAGTTCTGTCTGTCGTGCTGAAAGGATCGCCTGCTCTTCCTTATGTGGTTCTTTCATTAACAGTCACTTTCCTTGCGTTTCAGCAGGGGGCTGTCTCTCCGGTGACCTGGCTGATGCTGTCGGAGATATTCCCGCTTCGATTGCGGGGGCTTGGTATGGGGGTCACTGTCTTCTGCCTCTGGATCGTGAACTTCCTTGTTGGTTTCACTTTTCCGGTCCTGCTCGCAAACATCGGATTGTCTGCAACCTTCTTCATTTTTGTCTTGTTAGGGATAGCTTCCGTTATATTTGTGAAAAGGTTCCTTCCGGAAACGAAAGGTCTGTCGCTCGAACAGCTTGAACAAAACTTCCGTACTTATGAAAAAACAGATCGTAATAGCGCAGAAGCCAAGGTGAGCGGGTAATCTGGATAGACGCGGGGTTCCTAGGAATCCTGCTTTTTTATTTATTATATAGAAGGGAATAATAAGTGAGAAAAAAGTTTCGTAAAAGTGTTGACCTAATTTGAAGTGCATGGTATATTATTAAACGTCGCTGATGAACAAAGCGAAAACGACAAATGAGAAAATGATCTTTTAAAAAAAGACTTTACAAATTCTCAAAAGCATGTATAATAAATGAGGTCGACAAAAAGACTTCGAAAAGAAATAAAAAACACTTGACATCATAACTGATTGGTAGTATGATAGTTAAGTCGCCTGATAAGCGCCCGTAGCTCAATTGGATAGAGCGTTTGACTACGGATCAAAAGGTTAGGGGTTCGACTCCTCTCGGGCGCGCCAATTCAAACGCGGGTGTAGTTTAGTGGTAAAACCTCAGCCTTCCAAGCTGATGTCGTGAGTTCGATTCTCATCACCCGCTCCATTATAATGATCTTTGAAAACTAAACAAGACAAAACGTACCTGTTAATTCAAAGTTTTAAATAAATCGCACAGCGATGTGCA
>NZ_JANIFO010000008.1:0-171191 GCF_040259625.1 Bacillus sp. B1(2022) | reverse complement strand
GATTCTTCGGGCTTTTTTCTTCATGTGTCATAAAACTTTGGGCTTTGACATAGCTTGTCTTAAACAGAAAATAACAGAAAGGGGGAATGCGTTTTCGTTACAGAAACAGCCGGAACAAATTGCGCTGTTTGCGTATAAAGATGCCGTCCCCTTTTTTGCCGTTTTCCTCTTAAGCATTTTCTGATAAACTATAATGCCGGGTGAAGCATCTTATTTGCGGGCAGGCCCTGTCTGAATTATGATAAGAATAACCCGAATAAAAACCCTTTTCATTGGTTGATGAGGTATAGGAAAAGAAAGGACCGGTCTGATTTGAATACATTGATCCAAGAAGCCATAAAATTAGTTGAAGCAGGTGAAACCGAAAAGGGACTAAAAGCGCTTTCGATAGCTGAAACGCAGCTTCATGACGAAGACAAAGCCATTGCAGCCCAGCTCTACTATGAATGGGGAAACGCCGAAAAAGCGTTAGCGCTGATCAGTGATCTGCATGACCTTTATCCGGATGAGTCTGAGCTGACGAATTTTTACGCCGAATTGTTAATAGATATTGATGAAGAAGAAAAAGCTCTAGAGGTGCTGGAGACAATTTCTCCGGAAGACCCGTCTTACGCGGAAAGCCTTCTTTTAATGGCTGATCTGTATCAGATGCAGGGCTTATTTGAAGTAAGTGAGCAAAAGCTGTTACAGGCGAAATCGATGTTACAAGATGAACCTGTTATTGATTTCGCTCTGGGGGAATTATACTTCACTCAGGGATCATATGCAAAAGCCGTTCCTTACTATGAAGAGACGGCAAAAGAACGGCACGAAATCGGCGGCGTAAATGTTCATCAGAGGCTGGCTGAGTCATTGAGCGCGGCGGGTGAATTTGAGGAAGCGATTTCATGGTATGAAAAAGCGGCGGCAGAACATACAGAACCGAATACGATTTTCGGGTACGGGTTCACAGCCTATCAGGCGGGAATGGTCAAAACAGCCATCAAGCAGCTGTCTGATTTAAAAGGGCTTGATCCTTCCTATTCATCGCTTTATATGCCGCTTGCAAAAAGCTACGAGGCAGAAGGCATGTATGAAGATGCATTAAAAACCGCTAAAGAAGGTATTACTTACGATGAATACAATAAAGAGCTTTTTCTCTATGCGGCGAAAATGGCGTTAAAGCTCGGCAACGCAGAAGAAGGAAAAAAGCTTCTTCAGGAAGCGCTGGCGCTCGATCCGGGTTACGTGGAAGCGCTCCATACGCTTTTAGCCGTCTATCATAAAGAAGAAAGCTTTGAAGAGATTATTGATCTGATTCAGGAAGTCCGCGGCTACGGAGAAGAAGATCCGAAATACAATTGGTATTTGGCGGGTGCTTATACAGGCCTTGAGCAATACGCTGAAGCGAAAAAAAGCTTCGAAGCTGCGTATCTCCATTATCAGGATGATCGGGATTTCTTATATGAATACGCTCACTTCTTATTGGAAGAGGGTCTCCAGAAAGAAGCGCTGCCGCTTTTAAAACAAGTGCTTTCAATGGATGGAACAAACGAAGAGCTTGAAGAAACAATCTTACGGATAGAGGATGAATTTTTAAGATAAGCAGGATTTTGGACCATGCTTGCTGAATGTATAAGTGATGTCAGATTATACGATCGATAGAGGAGGGAATTACATGCAGACCCCTGTTTCTGTCAATGAAAAAAAGGATTTTATCCGTTGGTTTTTAAATCATTATCAGCTTAAACGCCGGGAGTGCGTCTGGATTTTAAATTATTTAATGAGTCATGATTCATTAATGGAAAAAGTCCATTTTGTAGAACAAGCCGAATTTTGCCCGCGAGGCATTATCATGTCTACTCATTGCGTTGATGAGGTGCCGTTTAGGTTTTACAAAGAAAATGTCATGACTACGGACGCGGAAAAATCTTTTCACGACATCCGGTTAAATAAACAGCAGGATTTATTTATCCAGCTGAATTTCCGTTCGGCCTACAGCTCACCGGAATATGCCGCTGTTCTTGAATCAAATCCGCATCTGCCGAAAGACCTGTTTGAAAATAAACAGGATCAGGGGATGGCCGAAAAAATATTAGAACATGCCATTTCCACTTTCCAGCGGGAAAAGCTGCTTAAAGATATCGACGAGGCGCTGGACCGCCACGACAAAGAAACATTTGAAAAGCTTTCCCGCCAATTGAATCAGCTCACATAAATGACAGCCTTGCAGAATATGCAAGGCTTGTTGCGTAAAGAGGAGGAACGAGACATGAGATGGAGGGCCGCTGATGCCGATGCCTATTTACAATCTGCGGATTACATTGATACCGCTGTCATTCCGTTAATTTCCATAACATCTTCAGGAGGCTTAAAAGAGGCCGTTGAACAGGGGGAAAGCACCCAATTGCTTTCTGAAGAGCTTGAGCGCCAATTGAAGGGACGGGTATATTTATTCCCCTCTTATACATATGTTGATATAGACCAATCACAAATCGCCCTGCTTCAAAAACTCAAAGACGAGGTGATGACCAACTTTCGCCACGCCTTGTTCCTGACGGCAGACGAAAAATGGAAGGATTCTGAAATAGGGTCTGATGTCATATACATACCTGCCGTTCCGTTTGAACATATGAAAGACTCTTTAAAGAGAAAAATTGCGGATGACAAGTGCGGAGAAATTTTGAACGTTTTGTTACAGAAGTGGAACAATTCTTAAAAACACCAGGCATCCCGCAAAACACCCGTTTTGCCTCTGTTGACCTTGCTGAAAGATTCATATATTATGAGGGTGTCAAATCTCAGAATTATTTTCTATTTTAGTTAATTTTTGGTCAATCTTTAGGGGGGGAAGAGATGGGCGGAAAACAAGATATATCAAGAAGACAATTTTTAAACTATGCGCTCACCGGCGTGGGGGGATTTATGGCCGCCAGTGCGCTTATGCCCATGGTCCGTTTTGCACTGGACCCGGTATTAAAACCGACGGGAGATCAAAAAATGGTGCAGGTTGTCAGTGTGGATGAGCTGACGAAGGAGCCGAAGCGGTTTGACTTTAAAATTCATCAAGTCGACGCCTGGTACGAATCGGAAGAATCCAGGTCAGCCTGGGTTTACAAGCATGGGGATGAAATTATAGCGCTTTCTCCGATCTGTAAGCATTTGGGCTGCACCGTAAACTGGAACAATGATCCTAAAAATCCGAACAAGTTCTTTTGTCCCTGCCATTACGGGCTGTATGAAAAAGACGGCACAAACGTTCCGGGCACGCCGCCGCTCGCGCCTCTTGACCGTTATGAGCAAAAAGTAAAGGACGGCTTTTTGTATCTTGGAAAAGCAAAGCCTAGGGGGGAAGGGTGACATGCTGAACAAAATTTATGACTGGGTGGATGAACGTCTCGATATTACGCCGATGTGGCGGGATATCGCCGACCATGAAGTGCCGGAACATGTAAATCCCGCTCACCATTTCTCGGCTTTTGTCTATTGTTTCGGCGGTTTGACGTTTTTTGTAACCGTTATCCAAGTGTTGTCCGGGATGTTTTTAACGATGTATTATGTGCCGGATATAAAAAACGCGTGGGAATCTGTGTATTATTTGCAGAATGAAGTCGCTTTCGGGCAGATTGTAAGGGGTATGCACCATTGGGGTGCAAGTTTAGTCATTGTGATGATGTTTTTACATACGCTGCGGGTTTTCTTTCAGGGAGCTTATAAAAAGCCTCGGGAATTGAACTGGATCGTCGGTGTTCTGATCTTTTTTGTGATGCTCGGTCTCGGTTTTACAGGGTATCTGCTTCCATGGGATATGAAGGCGCTGTTTGCGACAAAGGTAGGTCTTCAGATTGCGGAGGCGACGCCATTGATCGGAGCGCAGGTGAAAACTCTTCTTGCCGGCCACCACGATATTGTCGGCGCCCAAACGCTGACGAGATTTTTTGCGATTCACGTATTTTTTCTCCCTGCCGCTTTGTTTGCGCTCATGGGCGCCCACTTTGTCATGATCCGCAAGCAGGGAATTTCAGGACCGCTTTAATACAAATCTGATATAAAAGGGAGGGGATGACATGCACCGGGGGAAAGGAATGAAGTTTGTAGGAGATTCAAGGATACCGGCTGAAAAAAAACCGAATATACCGAAAGACTATTCAGAGTATCCTGGAAAGACAGAGGCGTTTTGGCCGAACTTCCTGCTGAAAGAATGGATGGTCGGGGCCGTTTTCCTCGTCGGATTTCTCGTTTTAACGATTGTGCACGAGCCGCCTTTGGAACGGGTGGCGGACCCGACGGATACAGGGTATATTCCGCTGCCGGATTGGTATTTTCTATTTTTATACCAGCTATTAAAATATGAATATGCCGCAGGGAGCTACACCGTTATCGGCGCGATGATTATACCGGGTCTTGCTTTCGGGTCGCTGCTTTTGGCTCCGTTTCTCGACAGGGGGTCTGAAAGAAGGCCGTGGAAGCGTCCGGTTGCGGTCGGCATGATGCTTTTGGCGCTTTGCGCTACGGTCTTTTTAACGTGGCAGTCAGTCGCAACGCATGACTGGGCGAAGGCGGAGGAGCAAGGGAAAATCAAAAAAGAAGCCGCCATTGATACTGAATCAGACGGTTATAAGGTATTTAAAGAACAAGGCTGTATTTCCTGTCACGGGGATAATCTTCAAGGCGGAAGCGCCGGTCCGTCCCTGGTCGATAACGGGCTGAGCCCGGAAGAAATTAAAAAAATCGCCGTTAAAGGGAAAGGGCAGATGCCAGCCGGTATTTTTAAAGGGAATGACAAACAGCTTGATCAGCTGGCGAAGTTCATTTCTGAAACGACAGCGAAATAACGTATTGTGAAGTAGACAATAGCAGGATATACTTTTATGAAAAGAGCTGACTTGGATGTCAGCTTTTTTTGCATAATACATACTTTTTACGGACTGAGAGTTGATGGTATGAGGTGGATTTCTTATCTTTTAGGGTTGCGCGGCATGCTTCTGCTTGTTCTTGCCGTTAATTTTATCGGTACGGTATACGGCTATTATTGGTATGTGCCTCAGCTTGCGGACACGCCGTTCCGATTTCTGATATTTGTGCCTGACAGCCCGACGGCGACGTTTTTCTTCCTGTTCGTGCTTCTGGCATTTCTCATGGGAAGAAACGCGCCGCTGTTTGAAGCGCTGGCTCTTGTAACCCTTGTAAAATACGGGCTGTGGGCGGTCGGAATGAATGTCTTTGTGCTGGTCAAAATGGGGCAGATGCCTTGGGAAGGGTACATGCTGATTGCTTCACATTTTGCCATGGCCGTTCAAGGCGTTTTATACAGCCCGTATTTTCGGTTCCGGTTAAGGCATCTTGCCGTTGCCGCTGTTTGGACGCTTCATAATGATGTCATTGATTATCTTTTCGGCATGATGCCCCGCTACTCAATGCTCAATGACTATATGCAAGAGATCGGCTATGCTACATTCTGGCTGAGCATATTTTCACTCGGCCTTGCATACTATTTGGTGATTTCTAAAAGACGGATAAAGCTTGACTTACACTGATAGAATCTTGGTCTAACCTTGTCCCGCTCCTCATATTCTGTAAAGAGAAGGAGTGGGAGGGACCTCTATGAAACGAAAGCTGACGATCTGTCTTTTACTTGCTCTTATGTGTTTCATCACAACTGCCAAAGCTGAAGATGAGGGCGGTCTCAAGGAACTGAACGACCTTTCGGATACCGTTTTCCAAATGACGCGGCATTCGCAGTATGATGAGGCTCTGCAAGTGCTTGGCTACTTTAAGAAAAAAATGACACACGTAAACTCACTGAGCGGCGCCGAAGTCAGGCAGGTGACTCTGGGTTTCAATGATTTAGTGCGCGTTCTGAAACAGGCAGACGCCTCAGATACCGAAAAAATCCGGGCAGCCGCCCAGTTCAGGTTGGTAATGGATGCGATGGAAGACCACTCCGATCCGCTGTGGGGTTCGCTTGAAAGACCGATTATGGCGACATTCAGCGCCTTAAAAGAAGATGTCAGCGGAAACGGAAGTGAAAATTTCAATGAAAAGTGGAATGAATTTATATCATTATATGATTTAATTTATCCCAGCCTGACAATGGATGTGTCGGCCGGCCAGCTTGATACGGTGGCGAAACATATCGAGGTGATTGAGCAGGACGGGTTTCAGCAGATGACAAAAGGAACAAAGCTTGAGCGTCTGACGCTCCTGCAGCAGGATTTAAAGCGGGTTTTTGACAAGGTGGAGCGGGATGACGCTGACCCTTCGCTGCTCTGGGTCATTCTGACAACAGGCGGTATCATTATTACTGCGCTGACATATGTCGGCTACCGAAAATACAGAGCGGAAAAAAAGAAAGAGAAAAAGCGTGAGTATCCTAAGTCTAAATAAACACAAATTGCTGTAAAGGAGCTAAGGCAGTGAAAAAACTCATCCAGCAATTGGCTTCAAAACACCTCCCGCAGCCGATCAGAGGCAGAAAAGGGGCGACTGACGAAGGACCGCGAAACCTCGCGCGTGACTTCCAGAATCCTGACATGCTCGTTCCGCCTTCAACGGATGCAGGAACGGTTCAAAACTTGAAATTCTCATTTTCTGATACGCATATGAGGCTTGAAGACGGCGGATGGTCCAGAGAGGTGACGGTCAGGGAACTGCCGGTATCCAAAAACATCGCGGCGGTGAACATGAGACTGAAGCCGGGAGCTGTGCGGGAGCTTCATTGGCATAAAGAAGCCGAATGGGGATATGTGATTAACGGAGGAGTCCGTTTAACTGCGGTCGATCAAAATGGGCGGAATTTTATTGACAACGTAAGTGAAGGGGACCTGTGGTATTTTCCTTCCGGCATTCCTCATTCCATTCAAGGATTAGAGCAGGGCAGTGAGTTTTTGCTCGTCTTTGATGACGGCTCTTTTTCAGAAAACAGCACCTTTTCAGTAACGGACTGGTTTGCCCATACCCCGCGCAGCGTGCTGGAGGCGAACTTCGGTGTTCCCGGATATGATTTGGCTTACATCCATAAAAAAGAGCGTTACATGTTCCAGCTGGAACCGCCTCCCCAGATTGAGCGGGCAGCAGTTTCTTCCCCGGAAGGCACCGTTTTGGAGCCGTTCAGCTACAAGCTTTCCCGGCAGGAGCCCCTTGTTACCAGCGGGGGAAGAGTAAAGATTGTCGATTCAAAAACGTTTAAGGTGTCAAAAACGATTGCCGCAGCTCTCGTGGAAGTCGAACCCGGAGGCATGAGAGAATTGCATTGGCATCCGAATACGGACGAGTGGCAGTATTATCTTTCAGGAGAAGCGAAAATGACGGTGTTTGCGGCGGAGGGAAGAGCGCGGACATTTAACTATCAAGCAGGTGACGTAGGATATGTTCCTTTTGCAATGGGACATTATGTTCAGAATACCGGTGACACCGTACTTCGCTTTCTGGAAATTTTCAAAAGCGACCGTTTCGAAGACGTCTCCTTAAACCAATGGCTGGCACTGACGCCGCAGCGCTTCGTCGAACAGACGCTCAATGTCAGTCCGGCATTCGCCCGCCGATTAAAAAAGAAAAAATCACCGGTTGTCAAATGGAAACACAAACAGTAAAGGCGGCAAAAGCCGCCTTTTTATTATCGTCTGATCGGATTTTTATTTTCATCAAGCGTAAATCCTTCGCCGAGCACATCATGAACGTCGCTTACTGCAACAAAGGCGTGCGGGTCAACGGAAGTGATGACGCTTTTCAAAAGCACAATTTCGTTTTTCGGAACGACGCAGTAAAGAACGTCCCTGTCTTCTTTTGTATATGATCCCTGTCCTTTTAAAACGGTGACGCCGCGCTCCATCTCTTCAATGATTTTTTGCTGGATCAAATCGTTTTTCGAAGAAATAATCGTTGCCCCTTTTGCGGCATAGCCGCCTTCCTGGATAAAATCGATCAATCTCGCAGCGACAAAAACGGCTACAAGCGTGTACATCGCTTCCTTGTAAGAAAGATACGTAAACAAAGAAAGCAAAATGACACAGGCGTCAAAGGCAAACATCGTCCGGCCCATCGGGATTCCGAAAAATTTGTTGATCAGCCTGGCGATGATATCGACCCCGCCCGTCGTGCCGCCGTATTTAAAAATAATGCCGAGACCCGCGCCGATAAATACACCGGCGAATAAGGCGGCCAGCGCTAAATCATGCGACAGCGGCATATGAATTTCGTAGCGCTGAAAAACACTCAGAAAAACGGAAAGAGAGACGGTGCCGATAAGGGTATAGACAAACATCGTCCGGCCGAGCATACGCCAGCCGATGAAAAAGATAGGAATGTTCAATACCAGGTTGGAAATAGAAGGGCTGATGTGGAATAACGCATATAAAAGCAGCGTAATGCCGGTAAATCCGCCTTCCGCCAAATTGTTCTGCATATTAAAGTGAACCAGTCCGAATGAAAAAACAGCGGCGCCGATTAAAATAAAGCAAATGTTTTTGATTCTGATTTCTCCAAGCATTGCATCAAACCCCTTTTCCTTCCATAAGATTGCGTAAATATTATAGTGGATACAAAAGAAAACAGCAAACTGCCGTTTTTAACATTTGTCAAATGTACTTGAATTAGCTAACATGGAAGAGATGACAGGAGGTATTCGCACAGTGAGTGACAAAACGATGAAAGACTTACAAGCTGAGGTCGATGAATATATCGGCCAATTCAAAGAAGGCTATTTCAGCCCGCTTGCCATGATGGCCCGTCTCACGGAAGAACTGGGCGAACTTGCAAGAGAAGTCAACCATTATTATGGGGAAAAGCCGAAGAAAACGACGGAAAATGAGAAAAGCATGGAAGAGGAAATGGGCGATGTGCTGTTCGTCCTGATCTGCCTCGCCAACTCTCTTGATATTTCATTGGAGGAAGCTCATAACCGCGTCATGCATAAATTTAATACACGTGATAAAGACCGCTGGACTAGAAAAGAAGAAGGAAAGTAGGAGAAACCATGTCAAATGAAACCATTAAAGTCGTCATTGCAGGACCGAGAGGCAGAATGGGCCAGGAGGCCGTAAAACTTGCCGTCCGCACGCCTCATTTTGAGCTTGTCGGCGCCATTGACCATACATACGATCAGCAAACATTGCGGGAAGTGATGTCAGCTGATTCAGACGCTCTTATTTATACGGATATCCGCGCATGTTTCCAAGAAACAAAACCGGATGTGCTGATCGATTTGACAACGCCTGAAATCGGCAAAAAACATACGAAAGCCGCTCTTGAACACGGCGTCCGCCCCGTTGTGGGAACGACCGGATTTTCTGAAGCGGATTTAGAGAAGCTTCAAGCCTTGACTGAAGAAAAAGGAATCGGCGCCATCATCGCTCCGAACTTTGCATTGGGCGCGGTGCTGATGATGAAGTTCTCACAAATGGCCGCCAACTATTTTGAAGATGTAGAAATCATTGAGCTTCATCATGATCAAAAGCTGGATGCCCCGAGCGGAACGGCGCTGAAAACAGCGGAAATGATCTCAAGCGTCCGTACAGAAAAGCAGCAGGGCCATCCTGATGAAAAAGAAATTCTGCCGGGCGCCCGCGGTGCTGAATTAAACGGCATCCGCCTTCACAGCGTGCGTCTGCCGGGCCTTATCGCCCACCAGGAAGTCATGTTCGGCATGGACGGCCAGACGCTGAAACTGCGCCATGACTCCTATAACCGGGCTTCCTTTATGTCAGGAGTGAAGCTGTCAGTGGAGCAAGTGATGAAAATCGACCAGCTTGTATACGGACTCGAAAATATTATCGACTGAATCGGCAAGGGGGAGAACATCAAATGAAAATCGCTTTGATTGCTCACGATAAAAAAAAGCAGGATATGGTTCAGTTTACGACCGCATATAAAGATATACTGAGCCATCATGAGTTATACGCGACAGGTACGACAGGCCTGAAAATCCAGGAAGCGACCGGATTGTCCGTTGAACGTTTTCAATCCGGCCCGCTCGGCGGAGATCAGCAAATCGGCGCATTGATTGCGGCAAATGCCCTGGATCTCGTCATTTTTCTGCGCGATCCGTTAACTGCGCAGCCTCATGAACCGGATGTCTCGGCGCTGATCCGGCTGTGTGACGTATACGCGATCCCGCTCGCCACAAATATGGGGACAGCGGAAATCCTCGTCCGGACGCTGGACGGCGGGGCATTTGATTTCCGCAATCTTGTGCGCGGAGGAGAGCCGAATGTCTGAACACGTTGATATTCTGGCGTTCGGCGCCCATAGTGATGATGTCGAGATCGGTATGGGCGGCACGATCGCAAAATTTACGGCTCAAGGGAAAACCGCGGTGATATGCGATTTGACCGAGGCCGAACTATCATCCAACGGAACGGTAGGGATAAGAAAAGAAGAAGCGGCAAAGGCGGCCCGAATTCTCGGCGTAAAAGAGAGAATCCAGCTTACGCTTCCCGATCGCGGGCTTTTGAAAAATGAGGACGGCATCCGCCGGATTGTCAGTGTCATCAGAGCCTGCCGGCCGAAAACCGTTTTCATGCCTTATCCGAAAGACCGCCATCCTGACCACGGCAATGCGGCGGCTTTGGTCGAAGAAGCGGTGTTCTCGGCGGGGATTCATAAATACAGAGATCACCAAGAACTGCCGGCTCATAAGGCTCAGCGCGTATACTATTATATGATCAACGGGTTTCACCGTCCGGACTTTGTAATCGACATAACGGAAACCATCGATCTGAAAAAAGAAAGCCTGCACGCCTATCAAAGCCAGTTTATTCCTACGGCGCAGTCAGTGAACACACCGCTGACCAACGGTTATATCGAAATGGTGGAAGCGCGGGAAAAACTGTATGGCAAAGAAGCCGGGACGGGGTATGCCGAAGGCTTCTTTTCAAAACAGCTTCCCGTTTTGAATGATGATGTTTTTGGGGGCGGACAATGAGACCATTAAAAATAGGGATTACATGCTACCCGAGTGTCGGAGGCTCGGGTATTATTGCGACGGAACTCGGCAAGCTGCTTGCGGAAAAAGGGCACCAGGTTCATTTCATCACATCAAGCATCCCGTTCAGATTAAATACATATCATCCGAATATTCATTTTCATGAGGTGGAAGTCAACCAATACGCGGTATTTAAATATCCGCCTTATGACCTTACGCTGGCGAGCAAAATCGCCGAGGTTGCCGCGCGGGAAAATCTTGATATCATTCACGCGCATTATGCGCTGCCGCATGCGGTATGCGCTTATCTTGCCAAACAGATGCTCAAGCGCGACATCGGCATCGTGACGACGCTTCACGGTACGGACATCACCGTTTTAGGATATGATCCGTCATTAAAAGATTTAATCCGTTTTGCCATCGAAGCGTCCGACAGAGTGACGGCGGTATCAACCGCGCTTGCCGGAGAAACATATGACTTAATCAAGCCGGATAAAAAAATTGAGACCATCTACAACTTTATTGATGAACGTGTTTATCTTAAGAAAAATACAGAGAGTATAAAAGAGAAACATGGCATTTTGCCGGATGAAAAAGTCGTCATCCATGTCTCGAACTTCAGAAAGGTAAAACGTGTTAAAGATGTCATCCGCGTTTTCCGTAATATCGCAGCCAAAACAAAGGCGAAGCTCCTGCTTGTCGGCGACGGACCGGAAAAGTGCGTCGCTTGGCAGCTAGTCGAAAAATACGGTCTGCAGGATCAAGTGCTGCTCCTCGGAAATCAGGACAGGGTGGAAGAGCTGTATTCCATCAGCGATCTTAAGCTTCTTCTGTCTGAAAAAGAAAGTTTCGGACTCGTACTTCTGGAGGCGATGGCCTGCGGCGTGCCGTGCATCGGAACAAATATCGGCGGAATACCGGAAGTGATTAAAGATCAAGTAAGCGGTTTTCTGGTGGAAGTCGGCGATATTCAGGCGGCATCTGAAAAAGCGCTTGCCGTTTTAGAAGATAAACAGCTCAGCAAACGATTGACTGATCATGCGCTGAAAATGGTGGAGACCGCCTTTTCTTCGCAAAGAATCGTCAGTCAGTATGAACGGATTTATGACGAATTGGCAGGACCGGAGTGATCTTATGGAACAGGAATTTGTCAAAGCCCTCCCCATCCTTCATCACCTGATGAAGGCGGGCCATCAGGCGTACTTTGTCGGGGGAGCCGTCAGAGACAGCTATATGAAACGAAAAATAGGTGATGTGGACATCGCAACCAGCGCTTCGCCGAATGAGGTGGAGCGTCTCTTTAAGCGGACTGTCGATGTAGGAAAAGAGCACGGCACCGTCATCGTCCTGTGGGAAGATGAAACCTATGAAGTCACCACTTTTCGTGCCGAATCAGAATATAAGGACTACCGGCGCCCTGAAGCTGTGCGGTTCATTACTTCTTTATCAGAAGACTTAAAGCGGAGAGACTTAACGATTAACGCGATGGCGATGTCTGCCGAAGGAGAGCTGCTTGATTATTTCGGAGGCGCACATGATATCGGACAAAAGCTGATCCGTACGGTGGGTAATCCTGAAGACCGTTTTCGGGAAGACGCTCTGCGGATGATGAGAGCCGTCCGCTTTATGAGTCAGCTCGGCTTTCTGTTAGAAAAAGAAACAAGAGAGGCCGTCATAAAAGACAGGGAGCTTTTGGCACATGTATCAGTAGAACGAAAGACCGTCGAGTTTGAAAAGCTGTTGCAGGGCGCTTTCTCACAGGAAGCAATTCAAACGATGGTGCAGACAGGTCTGATACAAGAGCTGCCCGGCCTTTCCGGTTATGAGCAGCAAATGCTGGAAGCAAGCGGATTTCCCTTTTCTTCTTTAGATGCACGCGAAGAACGCTGGGCGGCGCTGTTATTGTTTCTCGGTCTTTGTCCGAAAAGCGCCGAGGCGTTTTTAAAACAATGGAAACTGCCGGGAAAAGTCATAAAAAAAGCGGTGCAGATCATAAGCGTTTATCCGGCGCAGCTGGAAGCGGAAGCGATGTACCGGGCGGGAGAGGCGCTGTTTTCAGCCGTTAAAATCGGGATGCTGAAAAAGCATAAGACGATTGATGAACAAAAGCTGAAAGAGGTTCAGAGCCTGTATGAGCAGCTGCCGATCAAAAGCCTTCGAGACCTCGACATTTCAGGAGCTGATCTGATGGAGCTCAGAAACCGCCGCGCGGGTAAATGGGTGGCCGAAGAACTTCGCCGGATCGAAGAAGCGGTATTGGCAGGGAAGCTCCCTAACCGAAAACATGACATAAAGGAGTGGCTCGCATCATGGGATCAACATTAAGAACCCGATTAATTGATTTATTTTCTGAGGCGGGTGACGGCTTTATCTCCGGGCAGAAAATAAGTGACGCGCTCGGCTGCTCGAGAACCGCCGTTTGGAAACATATAGAGGAACTCCGCAAAGAGGGCTATGAGGTTGAGGCGGTCAGACGAAAAGGGTACAGGCTCATTAAAAAACCGGGGAAACTCAGTGAATCCGAAATCCGTTTCGGGCTGAAAACAGAGGTTTTGGGCAAACAGCTTCATTACCGGGACGTCCTGCCGTCCACCCAAAAAACCGCTCATGAACTTGCCAATGACGGCGCGCCGGAAGGGACGCTCGTAGTCGCCGATAAACAAACGGCAGGCAGAGGAAGAATGGCCAGAGTATGGCATTCACAGGAGGGAAACGGGATTTGGATGAGCCTCATTCTGAGACCCGACGTTCCTTTGCAAAAAACGCCGCAGCTCACCCTGTTATCCGCCGTTGCGGTCGTACAGGCCATCGAGGCTTTTACAGGTGTACAGCCCGCCATTAAATGGCCGAATGATTTAATGATTCACGGCAAAAAAGCCGTCGGGATTTTAACTGAGCTGCAGGCGGAAGAAGACCGTGTCCGTTCGGTTATTCTCGGGATCGGGATCAACGTGAACCAGCAGGAAACCGATTTTCCCGGCGAGCTTCAGAACATTGCGACGAGCCTGAGCATGGAAGCCGGCGAGAAAATTGACAGAGCGGGTCTGATACAAGAGATTCTGCTGACTTTTGAAAAACGCTATCAGGATTACTTGAACCACGGCTTTACACCGATCAAGCTGCTATGGGAAAGCTATGCGGTCGGACTGGGGAACGAGCTCAGAGCGAGAACGCTGCAAGGGACGTTTTACGGGAAATCGCTCGGCATTGATGATGAGGGAGTTCTTCTCTTGGAAACGAGAGATGGTATAAAGAAGATCTATTCTGCCGATATTGAGCTCAATTAATCTTAGTTGGTACAAGCCTCGTGAATTTGGTATACTTCCTATGGGCAGTATCATAATGAACTGCACCCGATCAGCAGAACAGAGATTACGAAAAGTCTGCCTTGATCCAAAAAAGGACTGGGACAGAGGGATGACATTCGCCGAACGTTAAACAAGTGGGAATCCTTCTTATTTTACAGAAGGCTTTTTTGCTTGCGAAGAATTGGCGGCTCATCTCCTCACCGTTTAGAGGAGGAGAAACAGAATGAAAACAAAACTGGATTTCGTGAAAATGAAGGAAAACGGAGAGCCGATCGTGATGCTCACCGCTTACGATTATCCGCAGGCAAAGCTTGCGGAACAGGCGGGAGTCGACATGATTTTAGTCGGGGATTCGCTCGGAATGGTCGTGCTCGGACTCGATTCAACAGTCGGCGTAACGGTCAGTGACATGATTCACCATACAAAAGCGGTAAAACGCGGTGCGAAAAATACGTTTATCGTAACTGACATGCCGTTTATGTCTTACCACCTTTCAAAAGAGGATACATTGAAAAACGCCGCGGCCATTATTCAGGAAAGCGGCGCGGACGCGTTAAAGCTGGAAGGCGGAGACGGCGTTTTCGAATCCATCCGCGCGCTGACTCTCGGCGGAATTCCCGTCGTCAGCCATTTAGGCCTCACACCGCAGTCTGTCGGCGTATTAGGCGGATATAAAGTGCAGGGAAAAGATGAGCAAAGCGCGAAAAAGCTCATTGAAGACAGCATCAAATGCGAGCAGGCGGGAGCGATGATGCTCGTGCTTGAATGCGTGCCTGCTGAACTGACTGCTAAAATAAAAGAAGAAGTATCCATTCCCGTCATCGGAATCGGAGCCGGTTCAAAAGCGGACGGCCAAGTCCTTGTCTATCATGACGTCGTCGGCCACGGCGTGGACAGAACACCGAAGTTCGTGAAGCAATACGCCAAAATCGACGGCACGATTGAGTCGGCCCTCAGCGGTTACGTCCGTGATGTGAAAGAACGGGTTTTCCCGGAAGAAAAGCATTCCTTTCAGATAAACCAAACTGTGCTGCAAGGCTTGTACGGAGGAAAGTAAGCGATGAAACAACTGACAGAAACTCAACAGCTGAAAGAATTAATTGCACAATACCGCTCAGAAGGCCGGACGATCGGATTCGTCCCGACAATGGGTTTTCTTCATGAAGGACATCTGACGCTGGTTGAAAAAGCAAGCAAAGAAAACGATATTGTTGTGATGAGCATCTTTGTCAATCCGACTCAATTCGGACCGGGCGAGGATTACGAAGCATATCCGCGAGATTTAAAGCGCGATGCCCGGCTTGCAGAACAGGCGGGGGCAGATGTTTTGTTTACGCCGTCTCCAAGTGATATGTACAAAGGCGAGCAAAATGTTGCCGTGCAAGTGAAAAGGAGAACTGACGTGTTGTGCGGCGCCTCCCGCGTCGGCCATTTTGACGGAGTGGCCACTGTGCTGACGAAGTTTTTCAATCTCGTTAAACCGACCCGCGCCTACTTCGGCCTGAAAGATGCCCAGCAGGCAGCGGTTGTGGACGGATTGATTGAGGATTTCTTTATGGATATCGAATTGGTTGCAGTGGACACGGTCAGAGAAGAAGACGGACTTGCCAAAAGTTCTCGCAACGTCTATCTGACTGAGCAGGAACGCAAAGAAGCGCCGATGATCTATAAAGCATTGCAGCAAGGCGCCGAACGGATCAGAGACGGTGAAAGAAATCCGGAAACCGTTATAAAAACCGTCACCGATATCATCGAAAACACAAGCGGCGTCATTGATTATGCCGAACTGTACGCTTATCCGGAGCTGACTCCGCTTAAAACATTAAACGGCAAGGTCATTCTGGCCTGTGCCGTCCAATTTTCTAAAGCCAGACTGATTGATAATATCATTATTGATATTGATGAATGGGAGAGATCATAATATGTACCGCACTATGATGGCCGGAAAACTGCACCGTGCTACCGTGACGGAAGCCAATTTAAACTATGTCGGCAGCATTACAATTGATGAAGATCTTTTAGATGCCGTCGGAATGCTCGCTAATGAAAAAGTTCAGATTGTGAATAATAATAACGGAGCGAGACTTGAAACGTATATTATTCCCGGTAAGCGGGGGAGCGGCGTCATCTGTTTAAACGGAGCAGCCGCCCGTCTCGTCCAAGAAGGAGATAAAGTCATTATTATTTCTTATCAAATGATGTCTGATCAGGAAGCAAAAAGCCATCAGCCGAAGGTGGCCGTTCTGGATGATCAGAATAAAATCGAGCAGATGCTGGGTCAGGAGCCGGCACACACGATTTTGTAAAAGAGCCCCCTTCATGGGGGTTTTCTTTTAAGATTTAGGGGCAAAAGCTGTTTTTCCGCTCCATTTCTCAACAAAACGTGTTACACTTTTCTCGTATGCAAGAATTGAGGTGTCCATTTTAATGAACAAACAACGGTTCGTTGTCATAGATGTCGAAACAACAGGAAATTCGCCGAAAAAGGGCGATAAAATCATTCAAATCGCAGCGGTTGTCATTGAAAATGGACAAATAACTGAGCGGTTTTCAAAATATATCAATCCGAAACAGGCCATCCCGCCGTTTATTGAACAGCTGACCGGAATTTCGTCCGGAATGGTTGAAAATGAACTGCCGTTTGAAGCGGTCGCGGAGGAGATTTTTCATCTGCTTGACGGCGCGTATTTTGTTGCCCACAATATTCATTTCGACCTCGGATTTGTCCGGCATGAACTGAGCGAAGCGGGCTATGAGCTGCCGGATTGTGAAGTGCTTGATACGGTTGAGCTTTCACGTATTGTTTTCCCGGGGTTTGAAGGATATAAGCTCGGTGAGTTGTGCGCGGAGCTGAATATTGTTCATGACCGACCTCACCGCGCAGACAGCGATGCGGAGGTTACGGGACTGGTCTTTTTAGACATTTTACATAAACTGAAACATTTGCCTTTACCGACATTAAAGCAGCTTAGAAGGCTTTCACAGCATTTTATCAGCGATTTGACGCTGCTTTTGGATTCTTTTATACATGAAAGCAGGCCGGCGGAAGAAAAGAGCTGCATTCCATACGCCTCTTTTTCGATTAAAGAGCCCGATCACATTCCGGTTTCCCGTGCGGTGAATGCGGACATTGACCTTGAAAAGTGGAACGAAGAAAAAGAACAGATCTTATCCGGCATCATCCCCCGCTATGAAAAGCGGAAAGGGCAGCTTTCGATGATGGATGAAGTGCTTGGCGCCTTCCGCAATCGGGAGCATGCGCTGATTGAAGCGGCACCCGGCATCGGAAAAACGATCGGTTATCTCGTTCCGGCTGTTTTATTTGCCAAAGCGGAACAAACTCCCGTGATTATCAGCACGTACTCTACTCTTCTGCAGCAGCAGATCATGTCTAAAGATCTTCCGCTTTTGGAGCGTATATTTCCTTGGCCGGTCAAAGCCGCTATTTTAAAAGGGAAATCACATTATCTGTGCCTGCCTAAGTTTGAACATATTCTGCATGAGGAAGATGACAACTATGATGCGGTTTTGACGAAAGCGCAGCTTCTCGTCTGGCTGACGGAGACTGAAACTGGCGACGCCGCTGAGCTGAATCTTCCATCAGGCGGCAGATTGCTGTGGGAGCGCATGGCTTACGATGAGAATTCTTTTTTTAAAAAAGGGAAGGACTCGGCTGCCGGGTTTTATGAACGGGCTAAAGAAAAGGCGCAGGCCGCAGATCTGATTATCACAAACCATGCTTTGCTGTTTTCAGATCAAAGCAGTGAAACGAAAAAACTGCCTGCAAGCGGAACGGTCATCATTGATGAAGCGCATCATTTCGAACGCGCCGCCAGCGAGCACCTGGGGAAGAGAGCTTCATACATCGGACTGCACACAAAGCTCAGCCGAATCGGCACCTTAAAGGAACACGGACTGTTAAAGCGGATGAGAAAACTGTTTTATACGTATGAACTGCCGGCGGAAAGTTTTTTTGACGCCGATGAGTGGATGAAGCATATTCAATCGGAAAGCGACGCATTTTTCAGTTCAGTGCATTCTTTTGTCAAACGAAGAAAACCTAAAGACGATTCGAACCGTCTCGTCTATAGTCTCAATCATAAAAGCCAGGATAAAGGGTTTCACATGATAACGGACGGAGCGGAGCGGCTTTGTGCGATGCTGGATCAGCTGCTTGACATGTTTTCAGTACAAGAGAAACTGTTACATCAAAAGCTTGATCAGATGAAAAGCGGAGCGGCTTTTTTAGCGGCCGAATATGTAAAGTGTATCAGGGGGCTGAAAGAATATCGCGATACGTTCAGCAGGCTGCTGTTTGAAAATGATGAGAAAGAAGCCGTTTGGGTTGAAATTGACGCGAAGGGCGCAAAAAATGCCGTCAGCATCTATGCGCAGCCTTTGGAGCCCGGTGAAATGCTGGCAGACCAGTTTTTCGCCCGCAAAAAAAGCGTTGTGCTCACATCAGCGACCTTAATGGTGGAGCATTCTTTTCAATTTATGATTGAAAGGCTCGGACTTGCGGATTTTTATCCGCGCACCAAAAGCATCCCGTCTCCTTTTTCTTACGATGATCAGATGAACGTCATCATTCCGAAAGAGATGAAATCCGTTAAATATGACGGAGAGCGGGAAGTCATTGAGCATATTGCCAAGTATGCAGAAATCATGTCAAAGGGAAAACAGCCGAAGATCCTTGTCCTGTTTACGTCTCATGATATGCTGAAAAAAGTGTATCAGGAACTGAAACTCAGTATGGAGATATCAGGCATTCAGCTTCTCGCCCAAGGTATTTCGGGCGGGAGTCCCGGTAAATTAATGAAAACCTTTAAAACGGCAAGCCGGGCGATTTTACTCGGGACAAATCATTTCTGGGAAGGCGTTGATTTTCCGGGGGATGAATTGTCAACCGTCATGATCGCAAGACTTCCTTTCAGGGCGCCTGACAATCCGCTTCATGCCGCAAAATGCGAATTTGCCAAGAAGCAGGGGAAAAATCCGTTTCAGACGATTTCCCTGCCTGAGGCCGTGTTAACGTTCAGACAGGGGATCGGGCGCCTGCTCCGTACGGCGGGAGACAAAGGAACAATCGTTCTTTTAGATCAGCGTGTAAAGACGGCGGGATACGGACGGCTGTTTCTTGAAGCGCTCCCGACTTCATCCCTTTTGGAGCTGACTGATGCCGAACTCGGGGCTTATGTCAGCCAAACGGAATAAAAGCCGCATAATCGCGGCTTTCGTGGTGTGGGATGAGGAATTGTTTTTATAGTAAAAGCGGGTTCATGCCGCCTTGTGATTTTATTATGCCGCGGGCGCATCCCGTTATGACTAACAAAATTTGTTCGACCGATGGAGGGTATAAAAATGGAAAGCAAAATTGAAATTCTGTCAACGATTAATGTGGAGCATTCAGATGATTTATATAAAATCGTCGATACTTTAAACCGGACTTTGAAACGGGACAATCTGATGTTCGGGCTTGCGCTCGACGAAGAAAATCAAAATGAAGCGGTCTTCACCATTTATCGCACATAGGTGAAAAAGATGAGAAAAAAAGCATTAATATTTACAGCCGTATTTGGTATTATTTTTTTAGCAGTTCTTTTATTTTCGGCCAGCATTTTTAAATCTGCAATGGCCCAAAAAGAAGAAGGCCACGACACAGCTGCCGCAGCCGCTAAAGAAAAAACGGATCTGACAGATGCTGAGAAAGTGGAGACCTTTGTCGGCAAACAGAAATATTATGTTGTTACCGGAACGGATAAACATGGAAAAGATATGTATGTATGGGTTCCGGCCGACAAAAAAGCAAAAATTCTCTCAAAAAAAGCCAGTGACGGCATTTCAAGCGGCAAGGCTGCCAAGATCGTCCGGCACGAAGGGCTTGTTTCCAAGCTGAATGGCGTTCACCCGGCGAGAGAAAACAATGTTCCGTTATGGGAAGTGACCTATATCAACAAAAGCGGGCAGTATAGCTTTAGTTATGTGGACTTTACAAGCGGCAAGATTCTCAAAAACATCACACCGTGAGACGTATTAGGGGGAGTTCAAGTTGAAATTGGCAAAAAGAGTATCCGCATTAACACCGTCTGCAACACTTGCAATTACTGCAAAAGCGAAAGAGCTGAAAGCAGAAGGCCATGATGTCATCGGCCTCGGAGCAGGAGAACCGGATTTTAATACGCCTCAGCACATTATAGATGCCGCGGTGCGTTCCATGAATGAAGGCCATACGAAATATACGCCTTCAGGCGGTCTGCCGGCGCTGAAAGACAGTATCGCAAAAAAATTCAAAAACGACCAGGGGATTGAATATAAGCCGTCAGAAATCATTGTCTGCACCGGAGCGAAACACGCTCTGTATACATTATTTCAGGTTATTCTCGATGAAGGGGACGAAGTGATTATACCGACTCCTTACTGGGTCAGCTACCCTGAGCAGGTGAAACTGGCAGGGGGGCGTCCCGTCTATGCAGAAGGGCTGGAATCCAATCAGTTTAAAATTTCACCGGAGCAGCTGAAGCAGGCTATCACCGAGAAAACAAAAGCGCTCATTATCAATTCACCGAGCAACCCGACAGGTGTTATGTATACGAAAGAAGAGCTTGCGGAACTCGGAAAAGTGTGTCTGGAGCATGGCATTCTGATCGTTTCCGACGAGATTTATGAGAAGCTTACATACGGAGGAAAAAAACACGTCTCAATCGCACAGCTTTCAGATGAATTGAAAGAGCAGACGATCATCATTAACGGCGTGTCCAAATCTCACAGCATGACGGGCTGGAGGATCGGCTATGCGGCGGGTTCGGAGACGATTATTAAAGCGATGACGAGCCTTGCGAGCCACAGCACATCAAATCCGACGTCTATCGCTCAATACGGCGCTATTGCGGCCTATAACGGTCCGGCTGAGCCGCTGGAAGAGATGAGACAGGCATTTGAGCACAGACTGAACACCATTTACGCTCAGCTCAGTGAGATTCCCGGATTCACCTGTGTCAAACCTGAAGGGGCGTTTTACTTGTTCCCTAACGCCAAAGCGGCCGCAGAAAACTGCGGATTCAAAGATGTCGATGAATACGTCAAGGCGCTTCTGGAAGAAGAAAAAGTCGCCGTCGTGCCGGGCTCGGGCTTCGGCTCACCGGACAACGTCCGTTTATCTTACGCAACGTCACTCGATCTTTTAGAAGAAGCGGTCGAAAGAATCCGCCGCTTCACAGAAAAACACAGCTGATTCTGAAAAAGCGGCTTTTAAAGCCGCTTTTCACTTGCATTGACCCCGTTAGAGTAGAACGGGTATAATAAAGTGATGAAAAAAGAGATTCAGGCAGATTCCTGAATGTCTTTCTTGTTCTGGAGGGAAAGAGTTTGAAAACAACAATCAACCAAGTGTATAAACACACAGGCGAGGAAGTAATGATTGGAGCTTGGGTCGCTAATAAACGCTCAAGCGGTAAAATCGCATTTTTACAGCTGAGAGACGGTACCGGCTTCATTCAGGGAGTTGTCGTCAAAGCTGAAGTAGAAGAAGACATCTTCCAAATCGCGAAATCAGTGACGCAGGAAACGTCACTTTATGTAAAAGGAATTGTGAAAGAGGACGAGCGTTCACCGCTTGGCTATGAGCTTGCTGTTACATCCATTGAAGTCATTCACGAAGCGACTGATTATCCGATTACGCCTAAAGAGCACGGTACGGAATTCTTAATGGATCACAGACATTTATGGCTCCGTTCGAAACGCCAGCACGCAATTATGAAAATCCGCAACGAAATCATCCGTGCGACTTATGAATTTTTCAACAAAGAAGGCTTCGTGAAAGTTGATCCGCCGATTTTGACGGGAAGCGCTCCGGAAGGCACGACTGAGCTGTTCGCGACGAAATATTTTGATGAAGACGCCTTCTTGTCTCAAAGCGGCCAGCTGTATATGGAAGCAGCTGCAATGGCGCTCGGAAAAGTATTCTCTTTCGGACCGACGTTCAGAGCGGAAAAATCGAAAACGAAACGCCATCTCATCGAATTCTGGATGATTGAGCCTGAAATGGCATTTGTTGAATTTGAAGAAAACCTTGAAGTTCAGGAGAATTATGTTGCATACATCGTACAAAGTGTGCTGGAACATTGTAAGATCGAGCTGAACACATTAGGTAGAGACACATCGAAGCTTGAACAAATCAAAGCGCCATTCCCGCGCATTACGTACGATAAAGCGATCGAATTCCTGAAAGAAAAAGGCTTTGACGATATTGAGTGGGGAGATGACTTCGGTGCGCCGCATGAAACAGCGATCGCAGAAAGCTATGACAAACCGGTGTTTATCACTCATTACCCGACGTCATTAAAACCGTTTTATATGCAGCCTGCCAAAGATCGTGACGATGTCGTGTTATGTGCCGACTTAATCGCTCCGGAAGGCTACGGGGAAATCATCGGCGGTTCAGAACGCGTTCATGATATGGATTTATTGGAAGAAAGATTAAAAGAACACGGTCTGGATTCAGATGCTTACAAATGGTATGCTGAACTCAGACAATACGGTTCTGTTCCGCACTCCGGCTTCGGCCTCGGACTTGAGCGGACAGTGGCTTGGATCAGCGGAGCGCCTCACGTGCGTGAAACGATTCCGTTCCCGAGACTTCTGAACCGTCTGTATCCGTAATAGTTTTAAAAAACGAAGTCTCCTGCAAGGGAGACTTTTTCTAAGTAAAGGGGAAAGCTCCCGGAGATAACCTTTTACAGTAAGAGGTGTAAGGATGAAAAAACAGCAATTTATAGATATGCAGGAACTCGGCATTTCAAGCATTCCCAACCTGCTGCTGACACATTACCGGCAGCTCGGGCTGAATGAAACCGAATTGATCCTGCTTTTGAAGATTAAAATGCATTTGGAAAAGGGCTCTTATTTTCCGACGCCGTTTGAACTTCAGTCAGGCATGTCCATCTCTGCTGAAGAATGTACAAGCTGCCTGAGAATGTTTATTCAAAAAGGTTTTCTGTTTATTGAAGAATGTGAAGACCATAACGGCATAAAGTTTGAAAAATATTCTCTGCAGCCGTTATGGGCGAAGCTGTATGATTACATGCAGCATTCACAAAACGAAACGCAGGAAAGAACGTCAGAAAGAGAACAAAAAAGCCTGTATACCATCTTTGAAGAAGAGTTCGGAAGACCGCTGTCGCCGCTTGAATGCGAGACGCTGGCCATATGGCAGGACCAGGATCAGCATGATGCGATTCTGATTAAACACGCCTTAAAAGAAGCCGTTTTATCGGGGAAACTCAGTTTTCGCTATATTGACCGTATTTTATTTGAATGGAAAAAGAACGGCTTCAAAACGGTTGAGCAGGCAAAGGCGCACAGCCAAAAATTCCGGCGTGTTCAAACAAAACAAAATGATCCGCAAAAAGAGTATACGAGGCAGGTGCCTTTTTACAATTGGCTGGAACAATAACATGAGAAGGGGAGAAACGTGTTAAATTTAAAGCAAATTGAATATTGTCTTGAAAAAATCGGCGATATGTTTCCGCACGCAGAATGTGAACTTGTCCATTCAAATCCTTTCGAATTGGTTGTGGCAGTCGCATTATCCGCGCAATGTACGGATGCTCTCGTCAACAGAGTGACAAAAACGCTATTTCAAAAATATAAACGGCCCGAAGATTATCTTGCCGTATCGCTGGAAGAACTCCAGCAAGATATTAAATCAATCGGCCTGTACCGTAATAAAGCCAAAAATATTCAAAAGCTGAGCAAAATGATCATCGAAGAGTACGGCGGAGAAGTGCCGAAAGACCGGGATGAGCTTGTGAATCTGCCGGGTGTCGGACGGAAAACGGCAAATGTGGTCGTGTCTGTTGCTTTCGGCGTACCTGCGATCGCAGTAGACACTCATGTGGAGCGGGTCTCTAAACGGCTCGGTATCTGCCGCTGGAAGGACTCTGTTTTGGAAGTAGAGAAAACATTAATGAAAAAAGTGCCGAAAGAGGATTGGTCTGTTACGCATCACAGATTAATATTTTTCGGCAGGTATCATTGTAAAGCGCAATCTCCCCGCTGTGCGGAATGTCCTTTGCTTCCGCTATGCAGAGAAGGGCAGAAGCGTGACAAAAAAGGGCTGGTGAAACGGTGACGGCGATTGACATTCTGGCAGGCTATGAAACATACCTGCGCAGCCTTACGGACTTGGAAAGCCTCGAGATCAAAACGGCGCTGCGCCGCCATCCGCTGTATATGGATTTCAGCGGTCAGCCAACCGTGCAGCCATGGAGGGAAAGGGGCGAATATGTCCCGTTTCTGTTTCAGATTTGGAATGAAACGAAAGAAACGCTGCTTCCCGTTTTTCAAACAAGAAAATCGAGATGTGATCAAAATGACATGCTGAAGGGAATTGCCTGTCTGATTGCCGCTTTTCACTGGACGGCAGGGGAGCGGGTCACATCACTCGACTGGACTGTGCTTGAAACAAAGCATTTTCCCGCCGAACCGATCAATTGGGCGGAGCGAATGGCGTTTATTTTAACGAAACCGACTCAATATCACTCGTTTATTCAGCTTGATGAATTGATGACGGAGATGAAGAAACAATATCATAAATATGAAGCCATGAACAAAGGTTAAAAACCTCCTTTTCTCATAAGGAGGTTTTTTTGTATGAAAAAAATCCTTCACCTGGTTGAGGTGAAGGATTTCGTCCGCTAATGAGCGGAATTTGACTGGATGGTTGACGAATTTGACTGCCCGTTGATATTTGAAGATGAGTCTTGGTTTTTGTCCGTTTGACCGTTGTCAGGTTTATTTGAGCCGTCTGAACCGGAATCGGAATCATTATCAGAGCCGTTATCTTGCTGTCCGTTGTTATCGGTCCCGTTACCGGGCTGATTCTGATTGTTGTTATCTGTTTGATCCTTATCGGATTGATCCTGATTTTTATCCGAGTCATCAGTTGGTGTTTGATCCGATCCGTCAGACGTATCTGTCTGATTGTCATCTGTGTTTGAATCATCGGTTTGCGTTTTGTCTTTGTCTTTATCTTCATCAGACTTCTGTTCATCGTCAGTCGCTTTATCTTTATCCGCATCGTCTTCTTCATCTTTCGGGACTTTGAAAGAAGCTGATGCCGTATCGCTTTTTCCGTCATCGTTTTCCGCTGTCACCTGGAAGCTGTATGTGGAGCCTGGTGTGACATCTGAGACGACGGCTTCTTTTGCTGAACTGTTTTGAATGTCACTGTAGCTTCCGCCGTCAACGGATTGTTTGACATTGAATGTTGCATCACCGTCATAATTCCAGCTTAAAGTTAATGATTTTTTATCTTTGTCGTATTTCACTTGCAATCCTGTCGGTTTATCGGCTTTTTCTTTCGTGTACGTTTTAGAAACGGCAGTTGGCTGCGTTCCTTTCACGAAGTACTCCGTCACTTTTTTATCATCCGGCGTATTCGGTCCGGCTAAAGCGGCAGGATTCGAGCCTTTCTCAACTGTTTCTTTGACGACGCTGTCAGGCTGCTTGAAGCTTCCTTTACCGTCATCAACGTATGAGATCAGCTTTTGGAAAATCCGTTTTGCGACTTGCTGGTCAGCAGAAGACAGTGATTTCTTGCCTGCTTTGTTGCCAGACTCAACTCCGGTCCAAACCGCCGCTGTATATTGAGGGGTGTATCCGACAAACCATGAGTCTGGGACTCCGCCCGGAGCAATGTTATATTTTTGAATGTCCTCTTTAGTAAAGTTGGTCGTACCCGTTTTACCGGCGACTTCCACGTTCGGCACCTGAGCCAGTTTACCTGTTCCTGATTCGACAGCTGATTTGAGCATATCGGTAATCATAAACGCTGTGTAGTCGCTCATAGCACTTTTCGGTTTCGGTGTTAAATCAAGCTTAGTGCCGTCATTAAATTCAATCGATGTGACCGCGTGCGGTTCGTTGTACGTTCCGTTATTTCCGAACGCACTGTAGGCGCCTGCCATGGTCATAGTAGATACACCGCGGTTACCCTCACCAAATCCCCCGATAGAGTAGGGTTCATATACTTGATCTTTGTTTAATCCCAATCCTAAGTCGTTTGCGAAGTCGACGGCATTATCTTTTCCTGCTGCTTGGTATGCTTTTAAAGCAGGAATATTACGTGAGTCTGCGAGGGCCTCTCGCATAGATATCTGACCTCTGTATTTATTGTCCCAATCATGAATCGGTGTGCCGTCAGAGTACGTATAAGCCGAATCATCAATCTGCTCATACGTCGACCATTTTTTGTTTTCAATGACCGGCCCGTAATCAAGAATTGGTTTTATCGTTGAACCAGGCTGGGTTTTACCTTGTGTTGCATAATTGAATCCCCCGGTAGTTCTGTTCCGTCCTGCTCCGATGGCGCGGATTTCTCCGTTTGTCGTATCAAGGAGAGTGACGCCGCCCTGCATGCCTTCCGAAAAGCCGGCTGTATCTCCGTTCATCAATTGATCAAGATAATCTTGTGCTTTCGTATCAAGAGTCGTGTAAATTTTCAATCCGTCAGTTGAAATATCGACGTCTTTCTTTTCTTTTGTCTCAATTTCTTTCATAACTTCTTCGACAAAAGCGCTGTATTTATTTGTGTCCTTTTTATCGTATTCCTTTTGGCTGACGACGCCTTCATCTTTCATGGACACTTTCTTTGCTTTTTGGTAGTCAGAATTTGAAATGAATCCTTGTTTTTCCATTAAGCTGAGAACAATGTTTCGGCGTTTTTCGGAAGCCTTCGGATTTTTAACCGGGTTATATCCGGTCGGGCTTTGCGGCATTCCGGCAAGCGTCGCCGCCTGTTCAACCGTAAGCTTGCTCAAATCTTTTACGCCGAAGAATTCTTCAGCCGCTTTACCGACGCCATAGGCACGCGGTGAGAAATAAATTCTGTTTAAATACATTTCTAAGATTTCATCTTTAGAATAATGGCGCTCCAGCTGCAGTGAAAGCCACACTTCCTGTGCTTTCCGTTTAATCGTTTTCTGATGGGTCAAAAGCGAGTTTTTCACAACCTGCTGGGTGATTGTGCTTCCTCCCTCTGAACCGAATCCATCCGTAAAGTTGGCGACCAAGGCGCCTCCGATCCGGATCGGGTCTATACCGTGGTGCTTATAAAAACGGGCGTCTTCAGTTGCGATAAATGCTTCTTTCACAACATCGGGTATATCCTTAATCGGGACGTAGGTTCGTTTTTCACCGCCCACTTCCGCGATTTCTTTGCCGTTTTTATCGTAAATCGTTGAAGAGTAAGGCGTTTTCAGCTTGGCTTCGTCCAAAGACGGCGCGCCGGAAACCAAAACGGCAAATGCCGCCGCTCCGCCGACTATGCCAAGGACAAACAGAATAACCAAGGACAGCACAATCTTTTTGAATAAACCGCCTTTACGCTGTTTCTTGCCTTTTTTCGGTGAAGAGGGCTTAGTGCTTTTCGTCTGCCTTGCCTTACGGCGTTCTTCACGGCTCGTAAATTGATCTGACATAACATCTCAACCTTTCGTTTATCAACCTTTCGCTCAGTCTACTGTTCCTGCGAAAAATAAAGCTGTTCAATAATACTAATATAATCAATTCTCGGTGAGTATCCAAGGGAAATCGGAAAGGAAGCATCTTCTAATTCGTCTTTGCGAATTGATTTTCTGCCATTGTTCTCCTTTCTCTCCCAAAAGACAAACAGCTTGTCGGCTTCGAGGAAATAAACCTTTCCGAAAGCGGATATAATAACAAAACAAATGCCGTCTTGTCTGACCACCTGCTTCATATGCTCAATTTGATGATCATGAAAATTCTGCAGGGGAAATGCCGTTTTGTTTTTTGTTTCTTTTGCCTCAAAATCAATGTAGCGCCCTTTATAAATGCCGTTGTAGTCAGTTGTGGAAGACTGTTTAAAATAAGCTTCCTTAATGACTGCGGCGCTTCTTTTCGGATAGTGGACGTTTACAATCTGGACGGGTGTCGGCTTTTTGTGAATGACAGCAATTTGGTTAGCCAGATAATACTTATTCGTTTCATTCAGGTCGTCTTCGAGGGTCATGCCGCGATTACTGTATGAATGAGACCGTTTCTGGCTGTTTTGGGATGAAACCGTTTTGTTCGGCTGAAAAGTTTTTCCATTCGGGTACCGAATCACTTTTTCCATCCTCCTTATCAAACTAATAGTGACGGAAGTGAATGAACGTGCATAAACGACAGACCGTAACCGCCATTCTTCGCCTGATCGAAAAAGAGACGAAAATAAAAAATGCCGATAATATTTCCCGGACGAATGCCTATAAAGCATATTATGACCGCCATCCTGAGATCAAGTGGCCGCTTTTGGCATCGTTTGTGTCCCGCAATGCGGGCTGGTCGATGACTGATTTAAGAGGCGTCCTTTATCAGGAGGGCCTTGACAGCAGTCAGAAAAACTGGTTTTTCCTTTCGTATGAAAGGGCGAATTGGCTGATTTTTTCTGATGCCTATCCTCAGCTTCTGGTCTACCAGTGGTCAAAACAAATCGGCGAACCTCTTTTCCGTCATCTTCCTTATTTCCGCGTCTCGGCTTTTATGCAGGAAGAATGGTTCCGCTTTTGGCGTGACGGAGATACGGAACGGCTCATGTATGCTCTTATTATAAATGAACAAAACACTATCCAAGCACCTATTATACAAAATCCTTCGTTTAAAAAGAATGTTTTTGGCACGATTCCTTTTTATTTAAGTGATTGGTTTCACTTTAATACGGTGATATTCCCTTCATTTGACGGACATTTATACGGAATCTCCGTCAAACGGTTTTCGAAAACCGAAGAAAGAATTACGCTCGGAAAACAGCTGGCCCGTCTTCTGTTCAGCCCTGATCTGCACGCTTCTTTTTACCGTTTTCTTGATACCGTTCCTCATACCGGTTCACGCTTTGATATGGAGAAAATGATCGGCATCAAAAAAAGAACATCACCGATGCTGAGGACAACCTATCCCATTGTTGCCCACCCATTAGACGGCGAAAGGGCGGATTGGTTTCAAAAAAGGTTAAGAAAAGGGGCTTTCTTACAGGAGAAAATGCCGAAACAGCTTGAACTGACGGACTGGTACTTCCAGAAAAGACGGGAGCTCCATGCGCTCTTCGCGGTTAAAGAGTGGCTGAAGAAATGAAAAAGCCCGAAACCGTTCGCTGGGGTTTCGGGCTGCTGATGTGTTACGTGGAAGGGCGGTTTGGGCCGCCTAATTTTTTATCAAGCGTATCAGTCGTTTTTGCTTCGGTTTTTTGCTGTTTACCTGCATTTTTCGGTCTCGTTTTCATACGGCACCTCCTCAACTGTATCGTTTGCATTAACGTGCCGGTTCATACAAAGTTTGCGGCACTTTTTTGTCGAAAGGCACGCCTTTTAGGATAATCTCTGTTTGTTTGCCGAACTGCTTCTAGTTTTGTCATGTGCAGAGGAGAGCGGTATGAAAACGAGAATTATATTCTAAAGAGACGCAAGTGATAAAAGGGAGGAACATGAATGTCTGTTTACACGAGCAAGGCTGATATTCTCCGTCTGCTTTCTGATATCGAATTCCGGATTTCTGCTGCTGAAAAGACGCTTACCCAAGCAGTCAGATCCTGTCAGGCGGAAGCTGAAGAAATCAGACAGGAGAAACTTTCCCGCCTTGAGGAAGAGGCGCGGGAGCTTCATGTTTGTATTGATGACCTGTTTTTGGCTGACCGGCGTAAAAAGGATTTGCCGAAAGCCTGCCGGATCAGCTGATTTTATGCAAAAACTTTGGTACCATATGTACTGAGGTGAGTCCGTTTGCAGACACAGTCGTTATTGGAGCTGACAGAACAAATGATAGAGGCGGTTCTGGAAGCCGAAAAAAGGTATCAGGATGGAAAAGAGTCAGGCCGTTCATATGATTTTTTTGAGATTATTAAACCCGATGTTGAAAAAAGAGACCGGCTTTGCGCGCTTTGGACAGAAGCAGCGCTTGCGTTTATTCAGGAAAACCGTCCGAAATACGTTCATCACGCACAAATTCAGGCCGTTACAGAAAATTTCGGAGAGCTGATACTCCAATCATATGTTCATCATATTCATAAAAAAAGATACAGGGATTTAACTGAATCTGTTTTATATACGCTTCGTATATTAAGGGATGAAATTGAAAAAGAAGGCAGCTGAAAACGGCTGCCTTCTTTTATATAAAGGGGTCGGGTATGTTATTCATACGCCGGGTTTTCTGCTCCACTTGCTTCGAGAACCTTCATACTGTTTCGAAATTCGGTTGCGGTGAGATGGCCTTGAATATAGAGGAATTTTGCAAAGTCCATCAGTTTATCTGCACAATCTGTTTCATATTTTTTCACTTCAGCAAAACGCTTTCTTAAGTATGATACGTTCATAATGGTGCATCCCCTCTCATGTATGTTGAGATTATGGTAACATAACGATTCGACTTTTTTCTGTTTTTAAAAAATTAAGACTTTCGACAGCATTTGACAAAAATCAGAATCACCGAAAGCACATAACCACGGCGGAATTCATACATATATAGCAGAAACTTAGTGAGAGACAAGGGGGAATGTCATATGCAATGGAGAGCAGAGCCATATCAAAATATGTACCAGCAGCCGGCGGGATATTTCTACCCGCAGCAGATACAGCCATTACAGCAGCCGTATCCGCAGCAGATACAGCCATTGCAGCAGCCGCCATATCATCAGCAAGGGCAGTACCCGCAGCAATTTTATCCGAATCAGGAATACGGTCATGTGCAGCAGCCGTTTGCTCCCTCTCCTCCTCAGGCAGCCATGCCGGGGGGGCAGCCGGGGTTTGTGAATCCTTACCCCGTTCCCAGACCGAATCAGCAGCAGTCTTCCCAATTCTCAGGCATACTCTCCCAGTTTAAAAAAACGAACGGACAGTTTGACTTTAATAAAATGATAGATACAACGGGGCAGATGGTAAGCGCCGTAAATCAGGTCGGATCGCTGGTGAAAGGCTTCACCAGTATCTTCAAATAAAAAGCATGAATGATATCCATCATTCATGCTTATTTTTTAGGGAAAAAGAGGGTAAGCGTCTGTTCATTCCAGGATGTTTCCATATCTTCTTCACTCACCTTATACGGGAGGACAACGGTTCTTGTCATGCTTGAAGACACATGGGATGAATGAGCCTGTTTATGATCGTAGCGGATTGTAACGTGAAGGTAGCACCCCTTCGTTTCCACCAGCATATCACCGTCACGGAATGTCTCGGGAACGCTGATATCAACCGCGAGGCCCGTCGGCTCTTCTCTGACGTCAATCGTCACTTGCGCTTCAGTAAAAGCCGAATTGACAAGGTGCTGAAAACCCTGCATCAATTCTGCGAAGGGACCTGAGTGAAAAAATTGGTCCATCGCATGGCTGATGATGTCCTCATTTCTTTGCGGATCAAGTTTATCGTTTTGTGATTGATCCATATGACCACCGCCTTTTTACAAACAGACTATGCGATGTTATGCCGTATGGTTAAGAATTGAAGGAAAAAAGAAAGTATGGTTAAATAGTGGAGAATAAACTGGTAACGGATTCACATTTAGGAAGGGGAGCACAACACATTGCTGAAAAAATTATTCGGATTGGGAGACAGCCGGAAAAAGCCGGCCGAGGAAGTGATCTTTTCTCCGGCTGACGGAGCGGTGATGGATTTGGCTTCAGTGCCGGATCCCGTATTTTCACAAAAAATGATGGGGGACGGGATCGCCGTCGAGCCTGCAAACGGAGACATTGTTTCACCGGTTGAGGGAGAAGTGATTCAGCTGTTCCATACAAAACATGCTGTCGGCATCCGCACCCTTTCCGGAGCGGAACTTTTGATACATGTCGGTTTGGATACCGTCAATATGAACGGTGAAGGCTTTGAAGCGCATGTAAAAGAAGGAGACAAAGTGAAAACAGGCGATCTGCTTTTAACGTGCCGGCTGGATTTAATAAAAGAAAAAGCAAGCAGCACCGTCATCCCTATGGTGATTATGAATGGCGATGCCGCAGAACCTTTGCAATTTGCAGGCGCAAATGAAGCGAAAAAAGGACAAACAGAGCTTTTTACGATAAAAATGAAGTAGGCAGGGGCTGATTCCCTGCTTTTTTTCTTGTGCAGGATTTTCATCTAGCCAGGCAAACAAATATTCGGTAAACTGTACCTCATAAAGAGGTGTGAACGATGAAGAAAAAATCACTGAGCGAACTGATTCAGGAATTAAAAAATCATGAAAATATTGTGCATTGGCATGAAGAGGAACCGCGGGAGGCGAAAACCATGCCGATGCCGGAGCAAGTAGATCGGAAAATTCGGGCGGCTCTCGAAAAGAGGGGGATCGAGCGGCTCTTTACACATCAATACTCCGCTTTTCAGACGGTTCAAAACGGAGAAAGCATTGTGGCCGTCACACCGACGGCCTCCGGAAAAACACTGTGTTATAATCTTCCGGTTCTTCAGTCTATCGCGGAAGATGCCTCAAGCCGCGCGCTTTATTTATTTCCGACAAAGGCGCTCGCGCAGGATCAAAAAAGCGAGCTGAACGAAATCATAGACGAGACGGGCATGGACATTAAAAGCTTCACCTATGACGGAGATACGTCTCCGGCCATCAGGCAGAAAGTCAGAAAGGCCGGGCATATTGTGATCACAAATCCCGATATGCTTCATTCAGCCATTCTTCCCCACCATACAAAATGGGTGAGTCTGTTTGAAAACCTGAAATATATCGTCATTGATGAATTACATACGTACCGGGGCGTATTCGGCAGCCATGTGGCGAACGTCATCCGCCGTTTAATGAGAATCTGCGCTTTTTACGGAAGCAAGCCGTCATTTATCTGCACATCCGCCACAATCGCCAATCCGAGGGAATTGGCGGAGCAGCTGACGGGAAAATCAGTGCGCCTGATTGACGATAACGGCGCCCCGGCCGGAAGAAAGCACTTTGCTTTTTACAATCCTCCGATTGTAAATAAACCGCTGCATATTCGAAAAAGCGCCACCGTGGAAGTGAACGAACTTGCCAAAACTTTTTTAAAAAATAAGATCCAGACGATTGTTTTTGCCAGAAGCCGTGTCCGGGTTGAAATTATTTTAAGCCACATTCAGGAGATCGTAAAAAAAGAAATCGGCGCGAAGTCTGTCAGAGGCTATCGCGGCGGATATCTTCCGAAAGAAAGAAGAGAAATAGAGCGGGGGTTAAGAGACGGCAGCATTCTCGGCGTTGTCAGCACAAACGCGCTGGAGCTCGGCGTTGATATCGGCCAGCTTCAGGTCTGCGTGATGACGGGGTACCCGGGCAGTGTCGCGAGCGCATGGCAGCAGGCGGGCCGGGCCGGGCGGCGGCAGGGAGAGGCGCTTATCGTGATGGTGGCGAACTCTGATCCGATTGACCAATATATTGTGCGCCATCCTGATTATTTCTTTAAACGCTCGCCTGAATCTGCAAGGATTAATCCCGATAATCTCATTATACTGGTCGATCACCTGAAATGCGCCGCGTATGAGCTGCCTTTCAGAGCCGATGAAACATTCGGAGAAAATGATGCAAGAGATATTCTCGAGTATTTAGAAGAAGAAGGGGTGCTTTACGAAAACCGCGAACGCTATCACTGGGCGAGCGAATCTTTTCCCGCCTCCAACATCAGTCTCCGTTCGGCGTCACAGGAAAACGTGGTCATCGTTGACCAGTCAGAGACGGCTGATGTAAAAATCATCGGAGAAATGGACCGCTTCAGCGCGATGACGCTTCTTCATGATGAAGCGATTTATCTTCATGAAGGGGTGCAGTATCAGGTTGAAAAGCTTGATTGGGATCATAAAAAAGCGTACGTGCGAAAGGTCGATGTCGAATATTATACAGATGCCAATTTAGCGGTGCAGCTGAAAGTGCTGGACATTGACAGAACGGACAGCAGAAAGAAAACGGCCTTACATTTCGGCGATGTAACCGTGAACGCACTTCCGACAATATTTAAAAAAATAAACCTATGCACTTACCCACCAAAAGAAATATAATTCCCCCTATTGCATATCGAATTTTTCTTTTATTCTACGCACAGTTGTTGTAGACATCCCTGTATCCCTTGAAATTTGACGTAGAGACGCGTTAGGATTCTTCTGTACATATTCCTCAAGAATCTTTCTTTTCCCCTCAGGATCGTGTTTAATCGCTTTTATCTGGTTCTCGAATTCCCCGTATTTATTTCGTAACCTTACGATTGTGCTTGGAGCGATATTTAATTCAGCCGCTATTTTTGACTGCGGTATACCAGGATTATCTTTCATCATTTGCTGTATTTTTTGATATTTCCCCCAAGGGTCCCTGTTGTCCTTCTGATTACCATTACGCCGCTCATAAGGGTTTGGGTCTACTTTAACGCTTATCTCCAAGGGAGCGCCGTTAGGAAGTTCGCCAGCCATCACGATATGATCTGAGTAGACAGTAGTCTGTGGAAACAGCTTACCGATCATGTCCATTTGTTCGTTTTGTGTTAACCAAGTGTCAAAACGCTCAGCGATCTTAAAATACTCTAGAATTAAATCATAATTGAATTGTTGCGATTCGACGATTGATAATTGTGCATTTAATTGTTTAACTCTTTTTTCGTGAGTGGTGATCTCATTCATCAGAAAACCGTGCTGCTTGTCCAATTGCTCTTTAGGGAATTTTCCGTCTAAATAAAGAGGGAGGAGACGATCTACTTTTTCACGTGCGTCAGCTAAAGACTTTTTCGCAGCTTTCACTTCATCTCTAAGCCGTGCAGCGTCACTTTCATCAAAATCCATTTGAATATGATCTCTTGCTAGTTCCTCGCTCTTGATAATATTCTTAATTGCGGAGACAATATTTTGTTCAACACGAATCATATTGATAGACAAGTCGCACTTAAAATCGTCTTTTTGACGTTCTGGTCGGCCGTGCGTGATATAAAAATGTATTCCGTACTCTTTTGTTCCTGACATGTGTATTGTCAATTTACGGCCGCAGAGACCGCATGTCATATACGTACGTCTTAACAACTGAGGGACCTCGTTTTCACGGGTCTTTTTTTGGTATTTCAGTTCTCTCACTTCTTGAAGCTTCTCATACGACTCTTCGCTTCTGAGTTTTGGATAAATATTCTCGATTTCAATTGTTTCCCCGTTAGAGAAAGTCTTTCTCATGATTCCGTGATACGCTTTATTCTTTAATTTAGAGGCTATAACAGTATCAGACCATTTTTTACCCGTAGGTGTTAAAGTGATTTTGTTCAGCTCTTTGGCGATCCGTTTGAAACTGTAGCCCTTATTTAGATACAGATCATCGATGAAAGGGATAACCCAAGACCATTTCTCATTAACACTGTATGTTCCAGTATTTTTGTCGTAATTATATTCGATAGGAGTCTTTCCCCATCCTTTACCTTCACGTGTGCGCTGACGTTTACCACGCATCATACGTCTATTAATAGCACGTTTCTCCCGCCGTGCTATCAGGTTTTTAATGTCGCTGATAAATTCGTCGTCTTCATTGTCTAGATCAGTTATGCTGCCTGGCTCAGCGATTCGTACATTATTTTCTCGGAGTGCAGATTTTAAAAATTCCCATGAAACGGTATCTAAACGGCTAAGTCTGTCTTGGTCGATACACAAAACAACGTCACAGCCGCCTTCCTCCACAAAATCAAGAAGAGCATTAAGTCCGGACTTGTCCAACTTTGCTCCGGAGTCCACGTCTCTAAATTCTTTTGCAATTATCCAGTTCTGGGATTCCGCGTATTTTCTTAATTCTTGTTTTTGTGCTTTTAAGCTGTACTTATGTTCTTGCATTTTTGTGGATACTCGATAGTAAAGAGCTGCGCGCATTTTTGAACCTCCTATAGGGATTAGATACTTATGTATAAAAATAATAAAGCCTGCTACAAAACAGGCATAGTGAGCGTTATTATGTGATTATTTGTGTCTCTTATAGGGATACCTAACGGTCTTTTCTTTGGGAGAGCAGGTACTTTATATATTTGACCGCGTCTTCAGCCTCTTCCTTTGTCAGTATGGATTCATTATCGTCGCCTGTTTTGTACTCTTCAGCTAACTCACTTACTTTCAAGTTTAGTTCTGAAGGAAATAGCTTCGTGTATTCATTGACAAAGCTTTTCTCAGATTCGCTATAATGTGGGTTTTCTTCGTCTATAAAATAATCCACAGATACCTCAAAGACTTTAGAAAGCTTAACCAAAGTATCTCTGGAAGGTTTCTTTTTATTTAGTTCGAACTGCGATACTGCGGTTTGATGTGTTTCTAAGCAGTCAGCAAGGTCGCCCTGACTCATGTTTCTTTCCTTACGTAATTTCTTAATTTTCTCCCCCAGTGTCATTGTATAAACCTCCTCAATGTCCAAAATACGGAAACGAAAAAAAGAATTTCTAAATAATTGCTAAATAAAGGTTGACTTTAAGACTACAGGTCTTATAAAATAAGAATCACCAAGTAAGACCTGTAGTCTTAAAAAGGGTTGGTGGTCAATGGTAAACAAAAGACTAATCAAACTTAGAAAGAACTTTGACCTGAGCCAAGAAGAACTTGCAGATATTATAGGCGTTCACCAGACTATGATTAGTAAATGGGAGCTAGGTTTAAAGGATCCCAATAAGGTTCATAAGATCAAGCTCGCTAAGTTCTTCAAAGTGACAGTCGAATATTTATTTTACGAGTCTTATTATGACACCGTGTCATAATTTTTCTTTTAGTCATTTTAAGACCTGTAGTCTTGAAAGGAGGGTGTAATATGCCTGATTACTTAATAAACCCTGAAACGATTCGGAAAAGTGCTCACTTACCGGATAAACTCAGTGAATTGTCCAAACACGATCCTCAGGCAGCTCTTGAAATCCTCCAATTTTGGGGAGACGGTGTTAAACCAATTGTTGAATTATGGGATCTCGTTTGTGACAAGCTTCAAAAAGTACAACTGTCAGTTAAGCACGGCTAGCGTTATTAAGAAATTTACCATAAACGCATTTGAGTATAAAACACTTAAAGATATTTTTTATGAAAATAAATCATATTTTTAATAAAAGTACGAAATATGAGATACGTTTTGGTTAACGTAATAATAACATCATTATGTAATGAAGTAAATACAAAAATGAAAAAACCTAGAAAAATGTGTAATTTTTATTAGGTGGTTGTAACTGAAAGGGGGTGAGAATTAGCTTTGAACGACGGGAGCGGGGGTTCTAACAGGAGGCAGGAGAGAATTTTTGCAAGCAGGCTTTGTAGGGCATCTGATGTGACAGAAGCTTGTAAAAGGGCGAAGCTTCTTTTTACAACAGGGAACGCTGACGATTACGTTATCGCTCACACAATAATTCTTCGGTTGGCTGGCCCGAAATCGCGACAGTTTTCTGAAATGGAGGTGGGCAGTTATGACAGCAGTCAAACAAATACTAATTAAAGGATTTCAGTCACATATTGAATCAAACATAGGGTTATCCAACGGATTAAACGTTATTACAGGACCTTCAGACAGCGGAAAGACAGCAGTTCTAAGGGCTATAAGGTGGGTAGCGTTTAATGAGCCGGCAGGGGAAGCTTTTCTGAATAGGGTTGTAGGAGAAACAGAAGTTTCAATCAAGCTCGAAACGGGACAAGTTATCACGAAACGCCGTAGAAGAGGCAAGACATCGTATTTGTTTCAGCAAAATGAGGATGACGAAGGTAGCTTATTTGAAAAATCCGAGGTTCCAGATGAAGTAAAAGCGGCGTTGGGGATTCGAAAAGAGACCTTCGGGGATTTTGAGACAACTTTAAACTTTGCGTATCAGCTTGACGCGCCTTTTCTAATAAGTGAAACGGCCAGCGCTGGAGCTAAAGTGCTCGGGAAACTGGCGGGAACGGCAGCGGTAGACATGGCAGTTAAGTCAGTGAATAAGGATACAGTTGCCGCTAGAAATGAACGATCAAGGGCGACACAGGATATCGAAAAGATAAATGGTGAGTTGTTGAAGTTCGCAGGTGTAGATGAAGCGAAGGAGCAGTTAGAGTTAGCGCAATATGTACTGGATGAAGCAGAGCGGAAGATTGAACGCTTATCAGAATTAAAAGGTTTTCTTGAAACTTATGGGTACCAGTTGCAAGTATTCAGGGCAGCAGCGGAAAAACTGGATAAACTGCAAATTGTCTCAGTACTCACTGAGAAATTAGAACAAATAGAAAAAGCCCAGTATAAGCGAGTAGGATTACTGGACTTGAATTGTCAGTTGCAAAAAGCGGCTGCAACCGCTAAAGAGACTGACAAAGTATTGAGCAACCTTACCGGGATTCCGGTTGCAACCGAAATCCTAACCGGTGTAGTAACCAGTCAAGAGAAAGGTCATTTGTTAAATAGCTTATACAAAGAATACACGAAATATACCCTTCTCGTAAATAATTCTGTTGAAAAACTGCAACGTATAGGAGACTTGCCTTCTCTGAGTAGCCTCTTAGATTCTGTAGAAGAAAGTCTGTATACACAAAAAACACTTTCAAACACAGCTGAGGAGTACAGAGCCTCAAATAATAAGCTCAGGGCGTCGCAGGATCGTTTGGAAATGTTCCGAGACCTATGGAGAGGCCATGTTCTATTAAGCGTCCTAGAAGCTAAGAGTGCATCTCTAATCGATTTGAAATCTCTAGCCAGCTCTTACGATAAGTATCGGTCATTTATTTCTATGTCAGAAGATGTGGTCAAAGATGCCGAAGAAAATGTTTCTAAGGCTCAGGCAGAGATAAAACAGGCATTCGAAGAAGCTGGCGGTATTTGTCCGCTTTGTCAAAGCCCAGTAGTTTGTTCGCATAAATTTAAATGAGAAAGGGACGATGTCACGTGAATACCCAGGAACGTATCGAAGCAGCCAAAAGCAACTTAAATAAAGCAGAAAAAGCAAAGCTCCAGGCTGAAACGCAAAAAGAGCATGCTGAGAAGCAACTTGAAGAAGTAAAGCAAAAGATGGCGGTAGCTGGCGTTACTCCGGAAAACATTGAAAGCACAATTCAGGAATTGGACGAATCAATAAAAAAAGATTTAGAGAAAATCGAAAATCTTATCCCGCAGGTGTAACCAATGTATCAACTGATGAGAGTGAAAGCCGATGTAAGGCAGGCATCAGATAAGATATCCGCATTAATTGGTCAGCGTGATCTTCTTAGAAAGCAGAAGGAAGAAGCTCGGAACAGATTGGAAGCGGCTCAGCAGGAATTAAACAACTTTGATTTAGTTCAGATCTTGCTGCAGAAGACAAGCGAGTACGCCCGGCAACAGGCAAAAAAACAGATTGAGGATATTGTAACCAGTGCTTTATCTGTTGTGTTTGGTAAGGATTATCGGTTCAACGTAAATATCGAGGTTAAAGCGAACCAGCCAGTAGCAGAATATTGGCTTACATCAGAAGGTGTCACCACACAATTGAAACCGCCAGATTACGATAGGGGCGGTGGAGTGGCTGACGTTGTTAGTCTTGCCTTAAAACTTGCGGTCGGTGAATTATCCGGGGTTCGGGGCCCGTTGTTTCTTGATGAAGCTGCTAAGCATGTTTCACAAGAATATGTGCAAAACGTAGCATTTTTCCTGAAAGAGTTCAGTCAAAAGTTTAACAGACAAATGGTCCTGGTCACCCACTCTTCCGTTTTGGCGGAAATCGGGGATACAAGTATCGGAATAAGACAGGTCAATGGAAAAAGCATAGTTGAAACGATATAGGGGGTTATCCAATGAGTATTCGTAAAATTTTAGCTGATATTTTGAGACCTACGGATAATAAAGAAAAAATTTGCCGTGTAGATGATGGACTGTTTCTGAATTTAGCAATCGCAGAACACGAAGTGGATTTCGTGAAAAATAAAATAGATGCGTATATACGTTACCTTGTAGCGAAAGAAGTGGAAAATCCGATTTCTGACGCGGGAGAAAAATACAATGCGGAGTTTAATAAGGCTTTAGAGAAACTTCGGGTCGCATGGAATGATATTCACAAAAGCGCAGGACTTTCGGATAAAGAAATTGAGGATTATAACTATTCAGTATCAAGCTTCGGGAATTTATATCGGTATAAACCCACTGAAGCAGGTGAGGATCCCGCTACAACAAAAGGGTGTTGTGGATGACTCGGTTACTTTACACAGGAGATTGGCATCTTCGCGGAACCACGCCAAGAAACCGAAAAGACAACTACAAGGAGTCACTAAAAGAAAAATTGTTGGAGATTTTCAACTTAGCACGGTACCGACAGGTAGACGCAATTATAACAGCCGGTGACACATTTCATACTCCTGAAGTAGCAACGGGTGTACTCCTAGAATTTGCGGAGCTAATCGCTGAAAACTGCCCAGTCCCGCTATACACTACAGCAGGCAACCACGACATCTACGGATACAACTTAGATACATACAACAGGACAAGCCTGAGAGTTTTGGAAAAAATAGTGCCACAGCTTGAAGTAATAAACGATCCGAGTGTTCCCAGGTTTCTCGGTGGCAGAGGGGATTTTCCAGAAGTGCAGCTTACGTTTACTCCATACAGTGCGGAAATTGATAAAAAAGGATACGGATACGCGCCGGCTTGCAAAAGTAATGCAGACTTAAAGATCCACATAGCTCACGGGATGCTGCTGGATCATACGCCTCCGTTTGATCGGTTTACGTTAATCAAAGACGTGGAGACAACAGCAGATCTTGTACTCACTGGGCACGATCACACTGGTTACGGAATTTATGAGCGGGCTGACGGTAAGACGTTTGTAAACTGCGGGGCTATCTGCAGGCTTTCCGCTTCTCAAACTGAGATTACGAGAAAAATAGAAGTTCTTCTGATCGATATTCAAAACCGGAAATACGACTTGGAATTAATCCCGTTACAATCGGCGAAGCCAGGAGAAGAAATTCTGGATCGTAGCGCGATAGAACGTGAGCAGGAGCGGCAGTACGCAATGGAGGAGTTCGCATCGTTGATTCAGTCAAACACCGGGGAGAAAGTCTTAGTGGACGTTAACTCCATTATTGAGAGTATCGCAGAACAGGAGGGGTATCACCCCTCTGTTGTAAGGATCGCTTTAGAGAAAATAGCGGAATCAAAAGAAACGCTGAGAGCATAAAGGAGGCCCAAAAATGTTAGTGAGTAAACCGCAGTTTGACGAAGAAATATTCAAATATGACACGCCGATTTCCGTAACGGAAACAACAAAAACCTGGAATGGTCTTGTTATAGAAAATAATGGGACGCATTTATCTGTCCTTCGCCTTCCTATGGCCTCCAGTGCTTTAAGGTTTAGCCCTCCACATACAGTTAAAATCTCGGCATCTAAAGTGGACGAAGGAAAAATAAAGCTCGCACTGCTTGTGCCAAAGGAGAATAAAAATGAGCGATATTCTTGTAAATAAACCGCAGTTTGATGTAGACACTCTCTCACCTGGAACTGCAGTATGTGTTAACACGAGATCCTACGATTTTTTAAATCTACTAGCGAATAAGGATTTTAATGCGATTGTATGTAAAGTCTCACCTCTCGAGTTAAACATCGTTTTTGTAAGGGACGAAGCACACTGCACAGAAACACTGTCAATTACAGACGTTGTAAACGAGCATTTAACTATCACGTTATTAGAAAAAGTGAAACCGAAGGAGGAAACGAAATAATGGCTATTTCTTATCTTACATTCATCAAACACGCGGAAAAAATGGTGAAAGACATCGGTTTTGCAAAACCAGCTTTAAAAGGGGTTTACCATGCTCACGACGGATCTGTTGTAGTATCCGATGGAAATCGTATCTATGCAGCAAAGAACGTACAAAGTCGAAATGACGGTGCCTCGATTGATCCAGAAACAGGGGAGCTACTGGATGGTGTTTATCCAAATGTTAATCCATTAATTCCTACAGGTTTTATCGATCAGCTCCAAGTTCAAAGTACGACGTATCTCCATCTAGTTACAGATGCATTTATCAAAGCCGGAGTTGTTCCGAAACAGGGCGAGAAAAAAGGCAAAAAAGAAGATGTAGTGCTTACGTTGTCATCCTGCGTATCGGGGAAACATACAGAACTTTCTGTGAAAAGTAAGTCTCTAAACGCTGATATCGATTTAGGACCTACGCAATACAATAATGATTTTGAATATGAAATCAACGCAGAGCAGTTTTTGCAAGCTTTGAAGCTCTTTAAGGACGCGGGTTATGAAGAGCTGTGTATTAAATTCTACCAAGACGAGTTTGCAATCAAACTAGTCAGCACCGACGACAAACAAACACTTACTGCTGTTATCCCAGTCGTACTTGACTAATCCCATTATATGAAGGAGTGTACAACCTTATGCGATTAAATTTAGAAGATAAAATCACAGCTCTTGTAGGAGAGTATGGCAAAGAAAAAGTAATGAACGCTGCTGAAGAATTGCTAAACGCTGCAATTAAAAAAGTCCCTGCCGGGTATGACTCAGTAGTTTCTCCTGAAAATGTCCAGTTTGTAATTCAGGCTATCGACGCAGCTGTTGCTGATGTGGTTGCGGAAGGGGAGAAAGTTGACTCAGCTTACGGTGAGCGTGCAAGACTCATGAAAGAAAAAACAACACTGGAGACTGCGGTCCAGTTAAAAGAAGCCGAGGCTATCATGCAGATTCAGGGAGAAGGGCGTAGCCAGTACGTGATTTGGAAAGGTGAGAAGATTGCACTAACAAATGACACTCTCAGGGATTCTTACCGCCGATCTGCCGCAGAAAGCGAGCACAGGCAATTGGCTAATGTAAAGGCTCAATTAGCAGAAATTGAGGTCAATATCATGGCGGCAAAAGACATGTATGCAACAGCTAAAGAAGCAGCGGATCTACTTAAAGCGAAAGCTCACGTACAGGGGAATTTGCTCAAGTTTTTAGCTTAACACAAAGACATTAGGAGGTTTTACTATGAGTGGAAAAGTTGTAGAACGGGCGCTAGTACAAGGATCGGTAATCTTCAGTGTAAGCTGTGATGATTTAATGGGACTTGTTCCTCCAGAAGTAGCAAGCGACGATCAAAAGCTGGAGGAATGGCTTGAGGATAAAGCATTTAAGATGATTGATACTGCGGACACTTCTGTAACGATAGACAACGATGTTCGTGTATCGCTATCTGAAGCCACTGCAGACGTTTGGACAAACGAAATCATCACAGACAGTCAATGGTCTAAATTCTTACAAGAATCGAAACAGAACAAAGGCGAAGTGTAATGGATCCCAAGCAACAAGCAATGCGCAATAAGCAAAGGGAGCGGCGGCAACGCGGCAATGATTTTGAAGCTGAAATAAAACGAAGTTGGCCTTTGGTGGAAAACGTTTGGCATATGAAACTAAAAGATGGGGGCGGCAGTACAAACGCCGCTGATCGGATAGTTTTAACCAATGAAGTAAACATACTAATTGAAATGAAAAGGACCAAGAGTAAGAGCTTTGAACTTGGATTTCTCAGACAAAATCAAATTAAAGGCCTGATTGATTTCGACCAGGTCATCGATCGAAACTTCGGTATAGTCACAGTCAGCTTCCATAATCCTGACATCGGTCTCGACGAAACATACGCATTTCGTCTCACTGAAGCGCTGAAGTTCATGCGCCACAACGACAGGCTCAATATTAGATTAACAGAGTTTCAATCTGAAACGCTCCCTGCTGTAAAAATACCAAGAATTAATACAGAGCAACCGCGGTATGACTTAAAGGAGTTGGTACAATTTGTTACAGATATTTATCAGTTGGAATATCAGAATTAAAGGTGCAACAACTCCGTTAAAAGCGGCAATTACGAAGGCACTCACGTATGAGAATCCTGCGTACGCGGCAGCCAAAAAGCGAAGGCGTCGGGTGTGGGGCGTTGATCCTAAAATCGAGCTGTACCTTTACGATCGCGGTGACTTGATTTGCCCGAGAGGTTTCGAAAAAGAGTTAAACGATATCCTGATTAATCACAATCAGGATCCTGAAAAAGTGATAGTCCGGAACACGCAGAAAGGCCGTGAGGTAGATTTTGGTCCATGGAATGATTCTTTTAAAGTGAGAGATTATCAGGCTCCTTTTGTAGAATCTCTGTTAAAAGGCAGCGGTGTCGGGATCGCGCCTGCCGGATCAGGTAAAACAATCATGGGGATGCGTACGATTTTCGAATACGGTCGTTCAACGCTCTGGCTGACGCATACAAAAGATCTAATGTATCAGACAGCAAAGAAAGCGGAATTAACGCTGAGAGGGGTCGGTCGAATAGGTTTCTTCGGAGATGGAAAACACGAGTGGGGAGACGGGAAACTGATTATTGCCACTGTTCAAACACTTGGAGCTAATCCACACTTGGTAGCTGCTTTGAACGACTTTATCGGAATGGTGATTATCGATGAAGCTCACCACTTCCCGGCAGTTCAGTTTATCGAAACAGTAGGGAAGTTCAAAGCGGACAAGCTGATAGGCGTAACAGCAACTCCTGAGAGAAAAGACGGGCTGCATTTTTACTTGTACCAAGGGGTAGGGCCGGAACTTCATCGAGTGGACCGCTCGACGCTTTATACACACGGAGAACTCATAAAACCGGATGTGAAGTTTGTTTTTACAGATTTTGATTACGAGACAGCTTCTCTACGTAATGAAAACAATAGCGTAGACGCGGGCGGCGAAGATCTTGATTATACAGATTTAATCAGGCATCTGATTGAAGACGAAGGACGGCTCGAACTGGTTGCAAAGTCTATCCTTGATAATGCGGCAAATAATCACAGTATCGTAATTACGGAAAGTGTTCGATACTGCTACATGATTAAAGAGAAGATCGAACAGCTGACCGCCTCTGGAAGCTGCCCGACAATGGCCGTGGTACACGGAGGGATCAGTCGTTATAAATGGGTAGCAAACCCGCCACCTGCACATTTGATTCTCGAAGAGAAAGCAACAAAGACAGGTTTTAAGTTTAAGGTTGAAGCTTACACGGAAGACGAATTTAAAAACTGGCAGGTCAGCAGCAAGGAAAGAAAAGAAATCTTGGAGGCTTGCAGTAAGAAAAAAATCGATATCTTATTTGCTACTCAGCTTGCTCGTGAAGGCTTAGATATGCCGCACCTTACAATTGGTCACATGGTTATGCCTAAGCGAGGAGACAAGCGAGGAGACGCTTCAGGATCTGCAGTTGAGCAGGAGATTGGGCGGATCATGCGACCAGACCTGAGTAACCCCGACAAACAAGCAACCTGGTTCGATTATGTAGACTATAAAGTCGGCGTATTTAAAGATCAGTACTACAGCCGTCGCCGAGTTTACACGCGCTTAGGATTAAAGGTTCCTAAAAAACCGAGAACAGAGCAACAACTGATTGAGGACTTTCTCGGTAGTTCTGCTATATTTGATCTTCCCATTTAAGGAGGTGGGTGACGATGGAGGCAGCCGTAACAGTTGCCGCTGAGACTTATGAGTATGACGTTTGTGGGAGAATGAAATACCATCCTGATTTTCATTTTAATCACGGGAAAAAGTTTTCAGAGTCTGATCTAGAATACCTTTGCAAGTATTATGATTCCGATCATGCTCAATCCATTGCTTTTGCGTTAGGTAAAACTGAACATGTTATAAAACAAAAAGTTTCCGATTTGCGAAAATCTGGTCGTTATGAGCACTTCAAAAACATGAACAAGCACTGGTGAACTATTATTCTCGTGTGTAAAAAAATTCAAAAAACGAAAGAGGTTAAGAACCATGACTGAACAAATGAACAATGAAAATGTACAAAACACAAATGAAGTAGCAGAAACAAAAAACCAATTAGCGGCGGTAAAAACCGGTAGCAATTACATCACTGCGATTTTAGAAGACATCCAAAACGGGTTTATTGAAGCAAACGCAGGTCTGGATATGGACTTTGTTCATATGGGAGACTGGCTCACGAAAGATTCAAAAGGAAATTTCGTTGAAAAAGACGATGAGTCTGTTTCCTACGGTGACACAATTGATATCGTTGTTGGCCAAGGTGAAAAACGTTATTCCCTTTGGGGCTTAGAAGGTAGCCCGGAAGATGGAGAGTTGATTGTCGCAGAAAAAGAATTGGCAGATGCACAGGAAAAACTCACATTATGGCTTGCGGAAAATCCTGACGCCGCTGATCGCTACGGACTTGAAGACATTAAACTTCGTTACATGGCCTTTGTAGTTCCAGTAGATACATTGAAGCCTGATGACTTCCCAAAAGTTTATCTCATGTCATTCTCGCCAACAGATACAATCCGATGGGGTCAGTTCGCATTTGGTGTCTACAAAGGAAAGTACAAAGCATTGAACATTCCGCGAGGTACTGGCGTTAACAAGATTGTAACGCGGCTGATTACGAAAGAATACAAGGGTGCTTCAGGTGGTCAGAAATTTATCGGCTTAGAGTTCCAGGCAGTCGGGCTGTTCAAACCTGAAGACTACGGCATTAATCCGGACGAGCAACAAGCGTAAGTATTGAAAGGGGCGTCACGTAATGGCAGCAAAGAAAGAACCAAAGCTCAAAGATTTTAAATATGTTGACGCCTGGCATATTGATCCGCACGGGAAAAACAACTCATGGATTCGAATGGAGTCAAAAGACGTTCTACGGTGGCAGCAGGAAGAAGCATTGAACTTTAACTGTTTCGCTACCGTACAGCGTTTTGCAAATTCGGAAAAAGTCGAGGGAGAGCCTTTCCTGGCTCCTCTCTACTTCGACTTAGACTATGATCGGGATCCCGCGGTCAGCCAGGCTGATGCCATAAAGTTGATTGAATTTTTTACCCAGGAGCTTGATGTCCGAGAAACTGACATTCATATTTATTTTTCAGGATCCAAAGGCTTTCATATTCTAATTGGATCACAGGCAGTCGGGATTAAACCGAGAGCGGACCTACACAAGATTTTTAAACATATTGCAGGGTATCTTGTTCACCGATTGGAACTCACTTCACTTGATTTAGTCGTATATACCAACAGGAGGCAGCTACGCCTACCGAACTCCATTCACGCGAAAACGAAACGATACAAAATCGAACTTAGTTTTGAAGAAATCAAGACTCTAACTTTAGAAGAAATTCAGGAATTAGCGGAAACCCCACGTAAAAGAGAAGACTTGCCATTTACAGCAGATGAACGTAACGGAGCCGCTGGCATCCGGGGGAAAACAAACCATTTTTACTCTGATAAAGTAACGGAATATGAACAGGCTGCTGCTACACAAAGCAAGCGATACGATAAAGAAGAATTTATTTTCAAGAAAGGCCGGCCGCCAGTGTGTGTTCAGGACATCTTGGAGAACGGTTGGAAAAAAGAAGGCGACAGAAACCAGGCGACTGTACAGCTCGCTTGTTACTATAAAGACGCTGGTCACACCAAGGAAGAAACAATGAAAGTCCTTGAGGAGTGGGTGCTGCGCTTTACGTCTGCGGATAGTAATTATCAGCAAAGGCAGCGTGTAGCGAATACCCGCAGTGTGATCGATAGCGTATTCAGCGAAGATAATGATTATAAATTTCACTGCTCCTTTATTCGCAGTTTACATGGCGAAAAGAAACCAGGCGAAAAAGATTATGACCGGGTGGCATGTGCGGGTGAACTTTGTCCATGTATCAAGAAGCACAAAGAGGAAGAGGTAACAGAGGTCATGCATCTGGCGGAGACCGGGAACGCGGATCATGCTGGTAAAGCCGTCAAAACGCATGTCATGGTTGCCGGCAAGAAACATACGCCGTATATCGTTCCTAAGAAAATCGAATATCATTGCTGGGGCCGAGATAACTGTAAGAAGACGCACTGCCCGCTTTACGATATTCCGAGCCACACGCTATACAAAGAGCTCGGCGTGCAGGATAGAGAACTGATTCAAATGACAAACATCGGTGACGACAACATTAAGGGTATCCTTCGAGACATTTCAGGAATTCCAAACTGCGCTAAATACAATTTAGAAGTTGAAGATAGTACAAACGTAGAAGAGTTGCTGGTCATTCCGATGGCTGAGGACGAATCAGACGGGCAGAAAGAAGATAATTCAGACGGGAAATACGTACTTCGTCGAGTGTATGCGATTGGCGGTCTCCCAGTCTCCGAAAATAAGTACTACGAGCTAACTGGATACGTGTATCCGCATCCGAAAAACCAAGAGAGTACTTTACTACTCAGAGATGCTAAACCTCTTCAAGACGTCGTAGAAAGCTTTTCAATGACAGACGAGGTTAAGGAGGACTTTAAATCTTTTACTCCACAGGATTATACGGGAAAAGGGATTGAAGAAAAAGTCGCCGCTCTATGTGCCGATCTTACATACAATGTGACACACATCGTAGAGCGGGACGAGACACTTCTAGGTGTACTCCTTACAATGCATAGCGTTCTTCGATTTAAGGTTCCGTGGGATCTAAATCCAATCCGCGGCTGGGTAGAATTAAAAGTCGTGGGCGATACAGGAACGGGAAAAAGCGCGTTGATCGAAAAAACAATGAAATACGCAGGCCTTGGTACTCGAGTCAACGCGGAGAGCACGAGCCGAACAGGGCTAACCTATAAGATGGAGCAGTCAGGATCAGGTGGTGCCTGGTACATTGTCTGGGGTGCGTGGCCTTTAGCAGACAAAGAAATGATCTGGATTGATGAAGCAACAGGAATTACCAAAGACGATTACGGGGAAATGACGCTTGCCCGCTCCGACGGAAAACTGGAAGTCAAACGAGCTGTAACAGCCGAAACACCGTGCCGCGTACGCGCTATTATGTCGGGAAACGTACCTAGAGGCCGCCGGCTTGCCGATTATGCACAAGGTGTTGAAGCATTAAAAGATATTTTCAATAACGAGGATATTCGCCGCTTTGACTTTGCCATTTTTATGAGGTCGACAGATGTAGATTCTGAGCTTTATAACCAAGAATTAGGAACCTATCCTAATATGATCAGCAGTCGTGCGTTAAAGAATAATATTCTATACGCGTGGTCTCGGAAACCGGATGATGTGTTATTCGCAGAAGGAACAATCGAAAAAATGCTTTCCGTTTCGACTGAGCTAAGTAAGGTATACGGGAATGCAACAGACGTACCACTGGTAAGCCCATCTGATCAGAGAAACAAGATTGCGAGATTGTCGGTAGCATTGGCCGCTCTAACCCACAGTGTTGACGAGTCAGGCGAGCGTATCCAGGTCTGGCCGGGGCATGTAGAGTTTATTGAGCGGTATTTAAAGGCTCTTTACAATAGCCCGGGTTGCGGCTTGAACTATTATTCTAAACTCGCAATACGTGAAGAAGAAATGACGGAAGCTCGCTACAACAGAATAACCGGCGATCTAAAGAAGATCGACACGCTGAAAAATGAATTTAAATTTTTTGAGTTAATTAAGCTGTTCGCACAGCAAAAAGCACTGCGTCTGAATGACATTGAAGCGATGCTATCAATCGATCGTGAGGAAGTCAAAGAAATTATAAACACGTTAACTCGCATGCGGATGACAATCAGTACATCAGGCGGCTTCCGAAAAACGCCGCGGTTTAATGCTTATATAGCGTACTGCATGCAGATCGGACTATTTGATCAAATGGACGATGACGACTATTAAAAAGAACGGAGAGGAGTGGAAGCAGGTTGGCTGATAAATTAACTGTTGAGTCTTATCAGGAATTAAAAATCAAGGGACACACGGAAACGGATATCGCGAAACACTTCGGGGTATCGTACCAGACACTTCATAAGTGGAAAAAGAAGAATTTAAAGGGCAAGCCAGTGAAAAAAGACATTCCTCTTGAAGAAACTAAGAAGACAACAGAACTCTTGAGGTCTTCAAAACTAAATCTAGAGAGTGACAATTCGTTAAAGGATCAGTTAAAAAAAGCAAAAGACGACATTGCGGCATTAGAACAGAGGCTGAAAAAGGAGCAAGAGGAACAGCAGCGTCTTCAGGCTCAATGCTCAGATCTGGATAGACGTCGGAACGTACTTCGGGAAACAGCGGAGAACCTGAAAAAGGAAAAAGCAGAAAATGAAAAGCGCCTTAATGAATTGAGAATTGAAAATAGTCAGTTCAAGCAGGAGATCGAAAAGCTCAAGAAAGCGTCAAAAACATCGGGAACATTGAAAGCTGATTCACTGGCCGCTTTAGGCGTTTATAAAAGAGCAACGTTGCAGTTATTAAAAGAGCAAGTCGATAGCGGTGATGCAGTAGCAGAACTGTTGCACGAATTGCTCCAAAAGGAGGAGTAACATTGTGGAAAAGTTGATTAACGGCCGCATGATGACGCGTGATGAGGCTGTGATGAGTAATATGCCTCTTGTTGCAAAAATTGCTAAAAACAAAGCGTCCCAATTACGTTTTACAAGTTTAGAAATTTCGGATTTAGTAAGTGCGGGAAGTGTTGGTCTTATGAAAGCTTACGACTCTTATGATTCGAAACAAGGTGCGAAATTTTCACATTACGCGTATATACAGATCGAAAGTGAGATTAATTTTGAAATTACAAAAAACGGATATAACTCAGTTTATTTTCCAATTTGGTTAAAAAGACTTGCGCGAAAAATTGCCGCTAACAAGTGGACCGAGCTATCGTGCGAAGACTTAGCTGAACGTCTGAATGAAACGATTGAAAACGTTCAGTTTGCGAAAGCATGCTTAGCTGCACAGCGAAGTTATGTGAGCTTTGAAGGAGAAAGAAATCTCTCAGACATTTTGGGCTATACACAGGAATCAGAGTTGATCATAAGAGACTTCATATCGAGACTGGAGAAAGTCGATCAAGAAATTCTAACGATGAAACTCCAAGGGGTGAAACATACGGTTATAGCAAAACATGTGGGATGTACCGCAAATAATATCAAACACAGGTTAAACAAAATTAGAGAAAAATATTATGCGTATACGAACGGGCATCATGTAAGTGTTCCTGTATAACTGGTGTGTAGAAAATTTCAAAATATAAATAGGGTGTGAAATCATGAGACTCGGAAGTTTGTTCGGGACACCGAAAACTTTAGCATCTAATGTCAAAAAGAAACCTGCTGAGCCGGCACAGCCGCATAATAACGTTGCTAATGTTCTAAAGGAAAAGCCTAAGCCGGGCGAGTTTCGAATTGTTTGGCCGAAATTAGAACCGCAAAAGGTGAAGGATTACAAAGCAATTCTGACTCTGAAAGACCTGGAAGCATATCTGAACCGCTGTCTTGAGACGGGGTACGCATCTTTTGACTGGGAGACAGCGGCAGACGAGGAAACACGAAACTGGTTCTTCAGCCTTTCTGAAGAGGAGAAAGAGCAGCATAGAAAAGAATATCTTCGATCACCTTTGGATCCATGGAAAGGTGAAATTTGTACACTGTCGATCGCAGCAGCACCACATGAAACACGTGTTATTCCTATCAGCCACAAGAAAGGCCGTAACTTTGAAGGACATTTAACGAGAGACAAGGCTCGCCAGCTGGTCATGGACACACTCGAAAAGATGATTTTTACAAACAATAAGGTCTTAAAGATCGCGGTAAATCTATCGTTCGAAACGAAATTCGCAGCGAAGTACGGAAAATATATTCTCGGCCCAGTCGCTGACCCCCTCATGATGTGGGTAAGATGCCTGCAGGTAGCCGCTCCACAAAAGATCATTGATCCTAAAAAGCCGAATAGCGGTTGGGGTCTGAAGCCGGCCACGAAAAAAGTTTTCGGCGTAAACATGAACGAGTTCACAGAGCTTCTGAAAAAGAACGATGCGGACTTTTTCGACGAGATTCCGGCAGATTCGGGTGAGGGGTTGCTATATTCGGCCGAGGATAGCGATTACGGTCTTCAGCATTACCTTTACTGGAATGAGATTGCGAAACAAATCCCGCGTTATGAAGAATGGCTGCACAACATAGAAATGCCTTTCCAAAGAGCGATCGGAATTATGGAGTATTGGGGCATGAAGTGGGATGCTGATCAAGCGGATGTAAAACGTCAGGAAGCGGAACTAATGCAGGAACAGGCCGCTGCTAACATCAAAAAAATTGCCTTCGACGCATTAGGGCTTAATGTCGACACGGGAGCGTCAGGAAAAACCAAAGAGGTAAAGAGTGTCATTTTCGACCATTTCAAGCTTCCAGCAGCAAAGTGGTCCGAAAAAACCGGAGCGGCAAGCCTTGATCTAGAGGCACTTATTGATATGATCTTCATGCTTGAAAACAATCTGGAAGCGATTAGTGAGGAAAAATATTTGGCGGTTCCGCTACCCGAAGGATGGGAGAACATTGACCCCGACGCTTCGTACGGGCAGCCCGGTTTTAACGGTGAGATCACAAAAGATGAACGATATGCGATCCGAATTAAAAAGCGGCAACCGCATCCGTACAAAGAACAGGGCATCGCGCTACTTCGTGAGCTAATGAAAATCCAAAAGTATTCCACGCTGCTCTCCAGTCATATAAAAGGTCGCGAGAAACATGTGAACCGTCGGAGCGGCCGAATACATGCAGGATATAGCACTTTTACTGAGACGGGACGTTGTAACAGTTTTAATCCTAACGGCCAAAACGTTCCACGGTTAGATAACGATGAGTTCGGAATAAGAAATTTTCACGTCCCGGATAAAGGGAAAGTTTACTTCCTAATCGATTTCTCAGGATTTGAGCTGCGTTTAATGGCTTGGAAATCCGGAGACGAGGTCATGATTGATCTATTTTCTAATAACGGGGACATGCACAAAAGGACAGCGTCTGTGATGACCGGGAAACCGGAAAGCGAAATTGTGAAAAAAGAGCGTTCTGACGCAAAGGCAGGCAATTTCGGTATTGCATATGGCGGGACAGAGCACGCACTGCAAAAGACCTTTAAAACGAAATATTTTGTCCGAAAAACCCTTGATGAATGTGCAAATATCGTAAACGCTGTAAAAAAAGCATACAAGCGAATACCGGAATATCAAAGAAAAATTGTATTGGAGTCCCGCGAAAAAGGCTACGTGCAAACAATATACGGATACATTCGCCTTCTTCCCGGAATTAACAGCGCCAACAGGTATGACCGCTCCAGTGCTGAACGTCGAGCGGCCAATACGCCGATTCAGGGTAGTGCTGCTGACATTATGAAAAAGTGTCAAAACGCTGTATATGAAAAGATCGGGAGAGACACCTACAATTCAAGACTGGCTGAAGTCACCGACAAAGACACAAACCAATTCGAGAGCCCCGTTTTATTTATTCACGGCCATGTTGACATGATTGCTCAGATACATGATGAAATGATTTTCGAAATAGATGACGATCCTGTCCTTATTGAAAATGTAAAGGACTGGGTTCAAGGGGTTATGCAAGAGCCGCCGCTTCCAAATTTTCCGGTTCCTGTAGTAGCTGATCCATCAGTCGGTTACCGCTGGGGAGAGAAAAAAGATTACGCAGATTGGGAGAAAGAGAGGCTGACTGTATGAGTGTTCGAAAAGATTTAGAGAATTTAAGTCAAAAGGTCCCGAACACCGTTTCACGCCCTACAAAATTAATGCTTCTTGTAAATGATGAAGTGCTGATTGAGCGAACAAAACAAAATGAGAAATGGGGTATCCAGCGGCACAGTTACGGCGACTGGCTAATGATTTTAGGTGAGGAGTTCGGGGAAGTGTGCGAAGCAATGCAGCGGAATAAAGCCTGGGGCAAGAAAACAGATGCTGTTGATCTTCATAAGGAATTAATTCAATTGGCGGCAGTTGCTTCCGCTATTGCTGAGCATGTCATTGATGAAAGAGAGTTGACAACATGATTAAAGCGAAAATTAAGTATCGTAAAAAACCAAGCCGTCGTGTAGGATACATTGCTCGAAGACCGGTAGATCACTGTCCTGAACGATATAACCCTTTGGTGTTATTTTGGAGCGTTAATGGATACCGGAAAGATTACGAGCAAGTGTTAAAACAGTCGGCACGATCCACCCGCTTGCCGCCGTATGAACAATTATTGTTTGATCATACCTTCAGGAAATGGAGAGAGACAGATGAATCAAAGTTTTAACATGGACAAGCCGCCTGCTGACTGGGATTTATTTTTGGCCGAGGCTACTGACACTTTCGTTAGTAAGGACATTGACTACGACAGCCGCTTCATGAGGGGCATGATTGATTTAGACGCAAAAACCTTGTGGGCCTGGGAAGTGGATAAGAAACTGGATCGGATCAGAACTTGGGCAAAGCGCGGGGAGCTCCAGGTAAAAGGCGAGGGCGTTACAAACTCCGTTGTAGATCTGTTTAATTACACGGTGCAGTATTTCTATTTCTCGAACACGTATCGAGGTGAACCAGGTAAAGAGTCATTCATAACGCTTTGGAAGAACAACAGGGAAAGGCTTTTTTATAAAACAGCTTATAATTACTCAATTGAAGAATGGCTGCAGTTTTTAGTTAGTTCGGGCCGGATTTCCGAGAATGAAGATTTGCTTCTTCTTACGCTCAGAATTTACATGGGTGATCGTATTGTCGTTAGGGACTATAAGAAAACAATCAGATCAATTTTGTCTTAGCCGTGTGTCACAATATTTAAAAGATAAAAGGATGTGTTACCTATCTCTGTTTTGATAACCTGCTCTTTAATTTTTACATTGGGGGTGCTGGCTCATGGCGAAAAGCAAAGCGAACAACCGCAAGAAAGGATATCAGAGGAGACAACAAGACAGGCAGCTCGAGCGGGAAAAGCGCCAATTATGCAAAGCGAAGAAGAAAAACGAACAGAAGATCATTGTAAAAGGCTTACGGAAAGAAAACAACCTGCATCAATCTTGCCAAGACTTAGCCGACCAGCTTCACGAATCGAGGCAAAACGAGGCTTTGTTGAGAAAGTACCTGAAAACAGAAGAACAAAAGAACGAAAAGCTTCAACTTCAGATCGAAAAGCTCGCAAAGAAAAACAAATATTTGAAAAACAGCCTATTGGTTCACAGAATGCAACTAACAGCAGCACTTCTGGCGGTGATCGTTCTAATGATATCGGCGTTTTTAAGATAACAGCTTACACAGCTGGAGTAGAAAGCACCGGGAAGCAGCCGGGTGATGAGGGTTATGGAATTACAGCCGACGGTTCTATGGTGCAAGAGGGCATCACAGTGGCAGCGGATCCTGCTGTCATACCGTTAGGAACTGTCGTTTATATAGATGGAATCGGCAAGCGGACAGTACAGGACACAGGCGGCGGAGTTAAGGGGAATCACCTAGACATTTACATAAACAACTTGGATCAGGCCTTGGCGTTTGGCGTACAGAAAGCCGCTGTACATGTCATTTCTTGGGGAGGTAATCAATGACGAGTGTAAGACGTAATGACAAATATAGAATGCTGATGTCTATAGGCATCGCCTATGTACCAAAATCAGAAGCTAAAGAATTCAGGAACCTCCTCAAAATACAGAATGTTAAGAACTATAAAGAAAAAACCATCGGCGAGATTGTAAAGTTCGAGCGGTAGGGGGCAAGTCATGATCAGTAAAACGAAAGAAATCATTGTTGACAATTTCGCCGGAGGCGGCGGAGCCAGTACAGGTATTGAATTGGCTACTGGTGTCTCGGTAGATATCGCTATTAATCACGATCCTGACGCTATTGCTATGCACATGGTAAATCATCCCGATACAAAACATTATTGTGAATCTGTTTGGGATGTGGACCCTCGAGAAGCGGCTGCTGGCAGGCCCATAGGTCTAGCGTGGTTCAGCCCCGACTGTAAGCACTTCTCCAAGGCGAAGGGTGGAAAACCAGTAGAGAAGAAAATACGCGGTCTAGCTTGGGTAGCTGTGAGATGGGCAGCTACAGTGAGGCCGAGGGTTATCATGATGGAGAACGTAGAAGAGTTTCAGACGTGGGGCCCTCTCCGAAAAGACGGCCGACCGGATCCCGTGCAGAAAGGTCGTACATTCCGATCGTTTGTGAATGCGTTAAAGGTCCACGGATACAGTGTGGAGTGGAAAGAGCTTAGAGCCTGTGATTACGGTGCACCGACAATACGAAAAAGGTTGTTCTTAATAGCTCGATGTGACGGTAGGCCTATCATTTGGCCTGAACCGACACACGGAGATCCGGAAAGCGTGGCTGTTAAGACTGGGAAGCTGAAACCTTGGAAGACAGCTGCAGATATTATGGATTGGACGCTCGAAACAAAATCAATTTTCAACAGAAAAAAGCCTTTATCTGAAAATACAATGCGGCGCATTGCCCGCGGCATCCAGCGTTTTGTTTTGAATAATCCTGATCCATTTATCATTAAAGTCAATCATTCTGGTGATTTTTTTAGAGGACAGAAACTTGATAAGCCCTTACAGACTGTAACAGCGAAAAATGGTTGGGGCGTAGTAGACCCAGTGTTAATTCAAATGGGTTATGGTGACCCGGAAGGCCGGCGCGTGCTTGACCTAAAAAAGCCGCTCGGCACTATAACTGCACGCGGCAATAAATTCGCCATTGCCACAAGTCACTTAATCAAGTTGCGAGGCACATGCAAGGACGGTCAAGCGGTAACGAACCCGATGCCTACCATAACGGCGGGCGGCCTGCATGTCGGTGAGGTTCGAGCTTTCTTAACGAAATATTATGGATCAGATATCGGCCAGGCCCTCGATATCCCGTTGCATACAGTCACCACGAAAGACAGGTTCGGGCTAATCACGATTAAAGGCGAAAACTATCAAATCGCAGACATTGGAATGCGAATGCTTCAGCCTCATGAACTATTCGCCGCTCAAGGGTTTCCAGCGGGTTATGTGATCGATAGAGATGCGAACGGTGTGAAATATTCAAAAGCGAAACAGGTTGCGCGTTGCGGTAATGCTGTCCCGCCGCCCTTTGCCGAACAGCTTGTTCGTGCAAACTTACCCGAACTTTGCGGACAGGACGTACCGATTTTTAGAGATAGTAAACAAGCAAACTAGGAGGTTGATTTTATGAATTTACCAGAGAAATTAGTAATCAACGGCATGCCATATAAAGTTCTGCAGGTGGAAGGATTTATCGAAGAGGATCACAAAAGCGGCGTACAGTTGGGAGACATAAATCCATGGAAACAGCAAATACAAGTTTCGAAAGAAGCTGAGGGTGAGTACGCCGCGAAAGTCCTTTTACACGAAGCAATTCACGGAATCCTGAGCGAATACGGACTCGACCGGATAAACAACGAAAGAACGGTAAGCGTGTTGACTGCTGGGTTTTACGACTTTATAAAAGCAAATGATCTTAATTTTATACGCAAAGATTCAGGGGTTAAGCCTAACAAAAATCAATTTAAAGCAAAGCGCATTGCTCTTCTTGAAGGGAATGAACTGGTTTTACCGTTAATTGCAAGTCACAAAGATCCCGAGAAAAAGATTTTAAATTCGTACCAGCAAACAGAAGAGAAACCAGTATCAGCTACAGAAGCGACAAAGCGATTCCGTGCCATGCAGCAGGAAGAGAGCCGATCACGACAATTGCCGCTCCTTGGCTCCGAATCAACCGGCTTTTCGATCGCCGAGAGGCTTCAAGGTTCGTTTCTACAAACAGAGCAGGAGACTGCGGTACAAGAAACAGAGGAAATGAGTGAGAATCAGGAACCTGAACACTGGAAAACTGGAATCAAGAAAGATAACGGAGAAAAATACTACAAAACGTACTATATCTGTCCAAACTGCGGTGACCGTAGTCGCAGGTATGTACTTTCGGAAAATGAGTACGTAAAGTGCCATGAATGCGATACAAAAATTAAGAAGATAGAGGCGACGGCTAAAGGTTTCCCTGATCGTGATGCTTTCGGTAACTTTTTCAATGCATTTGATTTATATGAGGACGGTGCCGAATGAGATCCGAGACATGCCTCCTTATCGGCATCATTTCAAGCTCTGTTGCGCTTATCCTGTCTATCATTGCGTTAATTATGTCTCTAAATTAAAAACATTCAATGGAGGGCTTCTTTATGAAAAAGACCGAACTTGTACAGGCATTCGAAAAAGCAACGGAATTGGGTGTCTCTTATATAGGAATTCGAGTCAGAATGAAAGGTTATCCGGATGACGAATTGATTATAAACCCGCTGTCGAATTTCTCAATGAAACTTGAATACTATCAGAAGGTTTATGATGACGATCTTCAGCACAAATTTTCTCCAGATGTCCGAATCATAGATGCTGCTTACGGCAATAGCCTCGCGTTCATCGAAGAAGCCATTAAGCATAAAGGAGAGAACGCCCAATGAAAAAACGTATCACGTTAATAATTACCGCTGTTTTATTACTTTGTGGTTTAGTTGGCTGCGAAACTTGGGATCGTCTCATGAAGGATACGAGTTCCAGTGTCAATGGGTTGAAACGTACAGCTGTCGTATATGATCAAAACGGAAATGCCATCAAGACATACAAAGGAAAGTTCGACGTTGAGATCAATGAGTACGGGAATAAAGTGAAGTTCGATATAGACGGAAAGCGTGTCATGATTAACAACGCTGTTGTAATTGTGGAAGAGGACTGAAGGAGGTAGACGATGGAAACTAAGGACGCTTTTCTGAAGAAATTAACAATGGACTATCCGATTGACCTTGAAGATGCCAGTGCAATTTTTGAAGCCGCGGGTAAGGATCGCAACTATGCAAATAGAGCGGCCGCTCTTACATTGTACGGAATAAACGCTGATAATGTCATTTACTTTCTGAAGGGACAATCTGAGATATTCCGAGATGCTGCTGTTCCTGAAGAACTCTTCCGCGCTTATCAATGCAGCTGGACAAGCCGGGACTTTCGAGAAATCCAGGAGCAGTATGCGACCATTTCTTCAATTATCGACTCACGTGGCATAGAAGCCGCGTTGCTTGATCCGGATAAGGCGATCGTTACCCCTGAAATGACCGACGATCCTGCATTAAAAACCGCAATAAAGGCTGCACAGCACACCTTTCGTAAGATTCAAGCCATTTTGAATCCTTACCGGGAAGAAAAAAAGTAGAGGAGTCGTTGCTATGACGGTTATTCTCGTGATTATAGCGTTAATCGCGCTTGCCGAGTATCCTCCCGAGGTTGCTCTATTCTGGGCTGTCTTATCCGCAGGGAGCATGGTTAGTGAAGCTATTGGAGACACAAAGGACAAGAATCATGGGTTAAAGGCTGCTCCAAAAACTCGAAGACCACCAAAGCCGCCTAGTCAAAATTAAAATGGGTAAGATTTTCTTGTACAGACAGTAGTGATTTAAATCGAAAGGACGTTAGATTATGAAAAAATACACAGACATCGAGCTTGAAATGATGAAAGAAGGAATAAAGAAGGAATTACCTGCAATGGTGATTCTCATCCCAGAAGTGTCACAGGTCGCTATCCGGTTTTATGACGAATTTAAAAGTAGCAACAAAGTCAATGAAAAAGACGTTGTTTCCTTAGCAGTCAAAATGACCGCAACCTTTCTTGGTATGGATGGCCGTTAACCCTTGAAAGGCAGCGAGGCATTGCTCCGGGCGATCGCCGCGGAAGGTGGTACGATCGCCGCGGTTCGCCTAGATGAATGGATGAAGATGCTGCAAGGATCCGGGTTAGTCAAAGCTTCAATGAATCAAGACGATAACCTTTTCTACTGGGAACTTACAGATAAAGCAAATGCTTTTCTTAAAAAGAAGGGAGCGGTTAAATAATGGATTGGTACAAACTAGCGTTTTGCATACTGCTGGCCGGCCTGTTTGCGGCGAGTGTATACCTGGAATACAGAAATAAAAAGAAAATGCAAAAGGCTCTACAATTGATCAATGAGGTTAGTGAATCTTATTCCAGCCGTTTAGAGACCCTGGATGAAATTATTAAGGATTACACAGAAGCTTATCAAAAAATGAAGAAACTTGAGAAGGAGTCGACGCTTCAGCAACAAACTGGGACGTTTCTGCAATGATTTATATAGTTATCGGAATTATTAGCCTGCTTTTGGCCGTGTATTGTTGGATGTCTGTAACGGAGCGGAACATTAGGAAATGGGAGGATGATCGCTGATGAGACATCTCTACAAAGTAGGGGACTACATCTTCCTTACACACTTTAAGAAAGTAGTACAGCTTAAAAAGGACCACATGGTTCGCACAGCTTATGATGCAAAGGCCTCTGTCCGCCCCGCTACAGAGAAAGAAATCAAGAAATATCAGCGGAAAAGGAGAGAAACACAATGTTGAAATTGACCGCTGGGGAAAACATTCAAAGAGCCAAGCGAGATAGTGGAAGTCACACAGGCGTCCAAACAATTGAAGGGGGAAGAACAATGAAATTCTACGAAATCCATGATCCATATTACGCGCTTATTAAAGCAACAGACAAGGCAGATGCCGAAAAAGTTTACATCGAGAGCGTCGCCGACACGGACGATTACGAAAATTTTCAAGAGGAAGAAATCCGAGAAGTAGAACGAGACTATGCGCTTGTTATGTTTTCTCAAATACAAGATCATGACGGCACTTGCGCGGGCTATGACTTTATTTCGAAAGCGTTCAATGACCCTGATTTCAAACTTCTTAAAATGGACGGTTCGCTCTGATGAACACAGCATACAGAGTTTGGGACGGCGGGAAAATGCATTATTGGGATGATAAATATTTAAGCCTAGTAATTGAAGGTGGTGTATGTTGGACTTTATGGCGTTATGGTAATAAAGGATATTTAGTCGCACATTACGCTGATGATAAATGCGCCTTTATGCAAGGCACTGACCAATTTCAAACGAGTGGAAAACTCAAACGAATTTATGCAAGGGACATCGTGCAGCAGGAGGAAACAGCGCCCGGCGGTTTGTATGACCCGGAGCCATTCATAGGAGAAGTGAAAATGATTGACGGCTCATGGTGCATCGTCAACGAGAAAAAAGGAGAGTGCCGGCCGTTGTTTTCTGAGACGGCGACAAATAAAGTCATCGGCGACGTTTACCAAAATCCTGAGTTATTGGAGGGCGCGGGATGACTACCAAAAAAGTTAAAAAAGTAACAGTCGAAATTACAGCAGAAAAGGGAATTGTCCGCCTGTTCAGCGCAGATGGGGAAGAAATCAACAGATCAGAGACCTTCCATTCTTCCCCCGGAGGGACTACAACATCTTTTGACAAGGGTGATTTTGAGACGATGGATGACGAAGTGCTTTCGGAAGAACTGTGGTTTGCGATAGAACAAAACTTTTTTGTATACCATGTACTCAAAGCTTTACACATCGACGCTCAGGAGGGCGCGGAGTGAAATTTGCATTTAGAGTATTGATGCTTGTCATAATGTCGGCCGTTGCCGATTCCATAGGAATAATTCTGGCGTATTATTTCGACAATCCGAGTTTGCGATTAAATTGTGTGTCAGTTACTTCGGCGATCAGTGGGTACTTGGTTCGTGGGTGGTGGCCGCCGGAAGAGAAGAAGGACGCGGAATGAGTCTTGAAGAAAAGTTTAAGCTGATGTCTGAAAAAACAGCTCTACAACGGGGTAACTCAGAATTGAAGTACGAAAACGAAAAATTACAAGAAAGATGTATCGAACTGGAAACACGCAATGAGGATTTAGCACGGACTATTAAGAAGCAAAACAAAATGATCCGAGGGCAAAACTGGCGAATTCTGTTTTTCGCCCTCTCTTGGGTCGTATATGGCGCTGTGAGTGCTATGGAATATTTCTGGGGGTGACGGAATGATTGAATTTACAAGGCCTATACCTATTAAGAAAACATGTACACTGCATTCGTTCAAAAAAGCAGTAAGATCAGTGTCGTTCACTGATGACACCAACCATACCACAACCATTACTCTGTGTGAGATATGCCTAAATGAATTGCGATTCAAAGCGGGGGTTGAATTTGAAAAATTCACCAATGAAGGAAATCATCCCGAAGATGTTCCCGAACCTTCACAACCTGACAAAAAAGAATTTGAAATCGGTGATTATGCCTATCTGACATTGTTACGTCGCACCTTCAGAATAGAGACGTCTGTGGATGTGGAAGCCGCTAACACAACGAAGCTCATCCGTCCCGCTACTGAAGAAGAAATCATTGAATACAAAAAGAAACTGGGGGAAGAAGCATGAAAAAACTATTCAAATCAATCATTCTATCAGCGGCATTACTTACGGGAGCGGCGGCCGTTGCACCGTCAGCTTACGCCGCATGGTCGCCGTGGGGAAATTATAAAGGCGGCAAGATGCGGGTATACACGGACGCGACGACGTATACAGCGAAAGCTACCACCATCGACTATAAAATCCAAAAGAAAGGCAGCAAGAAATATTATTACAAAGCGATCCTGTACAAGTGGACGGATTCTGGATTGATCCACACGGGACAATATAGTTCCGGATCATTCACAGGCTCAACGCCGCTCAAAAGCTTTAGTGTGACATCTGCCCGGAGAAACACCGGAAATGGAACATACATCGTCAAATGTAACATGTATACTAAATCAAATTGGACTGGATTCGTCGGAAGTCCAACAAGTAACTGGTTTTTTATCACATACAACATGTAGGAGGCAAAAAGAGAGTGGAAGAATCAATCAATGATATTCACTGTGCTCTAAATTCCGTGTGTAACGAGTTTTATTATATGAAAAATATAAAAACAAAGCAGGGGAATCCCCTGCTGAGGGGGCATTGGCATGGTAAACAGATATAACTGGTCCGAAAAATTATACCTTGAAACATTGAAAGAGCAGAAAGCCGTTATTGAGGAAAATGAGCGCCAACAGGAAATTGCTGTCGATCAATTCCGGCAGGCTCAGGAAGAGATTCAACGGCTGCAGGCGGAGAACAGCAATTTAAGGAGGTTGCTTGCTACTTTCAGCGATGAAGAGAACGACCCTTTCGGAGTAGTAAAGCGGGCGTTAAACAGCCAGCTTCCTGCGGCATGGGAGGGTGATGCGGAATGAATATCATCAAAATCCGGTATGCATTCCGCCATAAAAAGACCAATGAAATTGCCTTGCATTATTACACCTTGAGCGAAATTGAATTTTTCGGAGAGACAATCTACTCAGATAAAGAAGGTTACGAGTTGATCAGTCGGGATGTGTGGACGGGCAAAAAGCTTATGGGAAAAGAAGTATATGCCGGAGATATTATCTGTTATAAATCACACGGCAGAGTGTTTAATCTAGTCGTTAAATGGTCAGACGAGGATGCCGGATTTTATGCGGGTGGAATACGCTGGGATTTTGTTCAAATGTATGGTGAATTAATCGGCAACGTGCATCAGAATCCTGAATGGCTAGGTAGTGGAACGAAATGAGTTTAAAAAAAGAAGAATTGCATGGATACCACTGCGATGACTGTGATGAATGGACGTTTATTAAAAATCTCAAGTATCCGGCAAGTGTCCATTGCGCATACTGCGGTGTTCAGGGTTTTGCGATAACATCTGAAGGTTTGAAAAAACTCACGGCTGAATGAAAGAAGGCATTGAAAGGAGGTGGTGAATTATGTAAAACATGTAGGACGAAATTTAACACGCGAAATGTTCCGACGGCAGTTACGTCAGAGAAGAAGTTAAAAATTAAAAATGGAGAGTGGTATGTGTGGTTCAAAACAAAAACAGAATAGTGGCACCCTCAAAAAAGGTTAAGGGGGCAGAGAAGGGGAGCTTTGGCGGGCCATCCCTTCTCTACCAAGCACTTCGCAGAGGCGCGAAGCTATATAAGTATAGCATGCTCCTACTTATTTTTTCAATGGTGTTTACCGGATTCGGTATTACATCAGGTGGAAACGACGCATTAGCTGCGGACAAGTACCGAAATTTTGAGGACTTGCGGGCAAATGAGGATCCTGGTAATTACAGCATTTTCACTAAGGATCTCGAGACTCCAGCCTTAATTCTTGCTCCTCATGGTGGTGGTATTGAGGGCGGCACAAGTGAGCTAGCAAGGGAGCTCAGCGGATCGTACTCTACTTATCTCTTTGAGGCGCTAAAAGTACCGGGTGCTTCCGACCTGCATATTACAAGCACCCACTTCGACGAACCTCAAGCGCTGGATATGCTGGGCAGGCACGATCTGACTATCTCGCTTCACGGCTATGCTTCAAGCGAAAAGCATACATTAGTAGGCGGAACGGACCGAGAGTTGGCCGCGAAAATGACAGATGCTCTTAACAGCGGAGGCTTCTCTGCAGAGTTGCTGGCGAGCAATGCACCGTTAGCCGGTACCAACCCGAATAACATTGCAAACAGAAACCGTACAGGGAAAAGTATTCAGCTTGAGATAAGTACAGGCCAGCGGCGATCGATGTTTGACAAATTTTCTATAACCGGACGAGCTGGTTCGAAAAATGCGGAGTTCTATCAATTTACCAATCTCATCGCGAAATTCGTTGATGAAAACGTAAATGAAATGGCGGGTGACCGTCGATGACCAATCCGGTGAATCAGTTGCAATACTCGCTCTCTATCGTTCCTGAAGACTGGGGGATAAATTCGAATGGTGAAAATCCAACAGAAACTACCCAGGGTTTCAATGACGCCGTTCAATATGCGGCGCAGCAGTCATTAAGTCATGTTTACATTCCTAAAGGTGACTATTTGATCGATGCCGTAAGCAAGTTCGGACGGCTTCCGGAGTTTGGCGGCGGGATTCGCGTACCGTCTAACATAGAAATTGAAATGCACCCGGAGGCGCGGTTTCATGTCCTTCCTAATAGCTCGCAGGGTTATTCATGCTTTTATGTAGGACAGGCTGAGAATGTCAAAATAAGCGGCGGGAAAATCATCGGCGATCGGGAACTGCACGATTATACGGTTCCAGAGGGGAGTTTGAAAAAGACGCATGAATGGGGTTTCGGGATCCATATTCACGGCAGCCGAAATGTATTAATCGAACATGTTCATATTTCTGATTGTATAGGGGATAACATTTGGATCGCTGCCGATGGCATGATGAACTGGTCGGGTACCTATACGCCGGCCAAAAGCGTAACGGTGAAGAAATGTGTTTTAACCAGGGGCCGCAGAAACAATTTAGCGACGAACGGATGTGAAGGGTTGCTTGTGGAAGATAACGACATTGAGGAAGCGGGCGGGGCCGAGATAGGCCCGCAGCTCGGCATCGATCTTGAAGGCTACGGGGATAAAGGCGTTAAATATGATCACCCGTATGAGCTTAGAATTGTAGGGAACAGGTTTAGGCACAATGGACGGGGGGCATTCCGAGCCCACACGAGCGGAAAAGTGATTGTTGAAGGTAATTTTAGCGATGATGTTTTTTCTTACGGTTACAGTACAGACGTGCTCATCAAAGATAACCACATCATAAATGAGAGCGGGAGATTGAAAGATTACGGTATTGACTCTATAGGCGTTTCAAGTACGGAGACAGGCAACCGCGTGAACATTTCCGGAAATACCATCCGCGGTTTCAGAACCGGTATTTGCGCCAGAGGTAAAGGAGTCATTGTCACCGAAAACACGTTGGAGGAAATCACATCAGTAGCAATTCATGCGTACCAGTGTGAAGACGTTCTTATAACGGGTAATCGTATTGACGGTAACTGTATTCATTTTCAGGTGCAGCTAGGTCTCGACGTAACGATTAGTAATAATAAAAGTAAAGGATCCACAGATAAATATACCATTAAGCTAATGGATTCTGACACTGTTTCACTTAGTAACAACAAAACAAAAGGATATGGAGGCCTGTACTGTGAGCGGTCTACAGGAGTCCAAGCCATGAGGAATGATTTCACACTAACCGCTTCCGGTTACGGGGTTTTCTGGGAGAAGCAAAGTGAGGTTCATTTAGAAGGTAACATCATAAGAAACGCGCAAAATACTGCAATCCTTGGGTATGCGGACCGCTACATTAGTTTCATTCGAGATAACCGAATCATTGACTGTAAGGCGATTATCGCACTTCACCTTATAGGCGGCCGAGCTCATTCTATTTTCGGAAATACCCTGTTGTTCAATAGGACAAAGGATCAGGGTTATGGAGTGTACTTAGACGGTACAGACGCAACGCGGTTAATTCAAAATGAGATCCATTCCGTGAGTGACAAGAAACTGACATATTCGTTTTACACAGAAAAAGCTAACAACTCTGAGCTAATTTACAACACGTATAGCTGCGGTGTAGTTAAAACGGCCGAGAATGACTTATTAATTGAATACACTAGGAGGTAACGCATGGCGGATCAACAGTACTTCGATTTATGTGAAACAGTAAAACAATCTGGTGTAGTAAAAGATGATCGAACAGGCACCGGGGCTATATCGTATTTTGGGTATCAAATGCGGTTTAACCTTCAGGAAGGTTTCCCGCTGCTTACGACGAAAAAGTTGCATTTTAAATCAATCGCACACGAATTGCTGTGGTTTCTTCGGGGTGATACAAACACGAAATATCTTACGGAAAACGGAGTCCGCATCTGGAACGAATGGGCGGATGAAAACGGAGAACTCGGACCAGTTTACGGCAAGCAATGGCGTAGCTCGGAAAGCCTAGAAATAAAAAATTCACAAGGGCTGAAGATTGTAGATGGGAATTCTATTGATCAAATCAAGAACGTAATCAATCAGATACGGACAAACCCGGACAGCCGCCGGCATATCGTCAACGCGTGGAACATTGGAGATCTTGAGAAAATGGCGTTGCCTCCTTGTCATTTGCTGTTTCAGTTTTATGTATCGTATGGGCAGCTGTCTTGTCAGTTGTACCAGCGGTCGGCCGATATTTTTCTAGGCGTTCCATTTAACATTGCGTCATATGCGTTACTTACTCATATGATCGCACACGTTACCGGGCTGCAGGTAGGAGAGTTTATTCATACGATTGGTGACGCTCATATCTATCTGAACCATTTGGAACAGATCGAACTGCAAATGAAAAGAGAGCCGCGACTGTTACCACGACTGGATATCAATCGTACTGTGACGGATATCGACGACTTTAGATTTGAAGATTTCGAAATTCTTGGATACGATCCGCATCCTCATATCAGCGGGAAAGTATCAGTTTAATTAAATAAAGGCGGGTTGCGATATGCGGCCCGCTTCCCTGAGAGGTGCTGTATTAGTGAAAACGATAAAACTGGGTAGGGAGTTTTTTGCGGAACTACCGATTGTACAAGGCCCGATAACTGCGCCTTCTGATAAATCAAAGTGGCGTACGGCGTATGTTGTAGGACGCACTGTCAAAGAAGCTAAAGCGATGTGGAAGAGGGTGAAAGCAAGATATCCAGAATGTAAGAATCCTTGCTTTGTCTCACGTAACGCTTACTTGCTGGACGCTATAAATCCGGAACTCGTATCGTTGTTTTTGCTGCCGGGTTATGAAGGAAACCCGATCGTGGATAATCCGACGTTTCGGTGGGTAATCGATAATGCATACGAAGTGACCTACGTTGAGGGCGTACAGACTCGCATGGACGGATTGATTACCTCTGAAGAGCTACGAGGAACTAATGCTCAGCTCAAACGCGATAAGCTTACAACATATCATACAGGTTTAGATCAAGAGAGGGGCCCGGACGAATGAAGATAAACATAAGAAGGATCGAGCGTTTGGAAGTTGAGAACGTCTATAACGGGGACTGCTTATTGACATCGTTTGCTTTCGGTATGAAAGTCGAAGCTATTATCGAATTCGATTCCGGAAATCGTTCGGAAGTTGATTTCGAGTTTCCTAAAGCTACTGATTTCTCATTCGCTGAAGCTGAGCGAATGATACGGAAGGAGTTATCGGATGAATCGGACAACAGTGAGGGCCCGGTAAGCATAGCAGAAGCTGCCGCGAATCTAGCCGAAGCAGCACAACCTGGAGACATTGACACAAGCAGGCTTAAAACAGGACTAGCAGAAGGATTGAAAAAATATGTCGGCGCATTAGAGGCCGCTGCACGAAAGGGGAAACACTAAATGCGAGCGATATGCAAAACCACGTCTGGAGAAACAATCGCCCTAACAGGTGCCGCGGTAAAAATTCTGCGTGAACATATAACTCAAGGTTCCGAAAATAAAATTAGCCCTGCGATCCCGCTAGGGTGGATCACAATTGGAAATACCGCTGTGAACTTCGCAAATGTAGAAACAGTGTTTTTCGAAGAAGGTGAGCGGGATGAAAGGGTTTGACATAAGAGGGCGGATTCAATTAAACGACTGCACGTACTTAACGATAGAAGCAAGTGATAGTGTAATCGAACAGCTGAGACGACACTTCGAAGATCCTGATCTTAGTTTTGATGAAGTTGAAAAGATTTGTTATCGCTTTTACCGAGTGCAGCGTGATTACCCCGAAGAGAATCTTTACGGGAGTAATGGTCTAATAGTGCCAAGAGATCCTGTATTATCATTGGAGGACCGTTACAAACCGGGATTCTTGTATAGACCGGACCTACCTGAAAGCCTTTATTTACGCTTAGACAGCGACGGTGTTTACGCTCACTCTTTTGGCGCATTATCTTGGTGAAAAACAGTTGATGGACTGGAGACGATAAAAAATGACAGACAAGCGCATATTCATCGAGCAAGTAATTGGCGGCTTTTATCATGCAAATACAAACGACTTTACAAGCGCGGTAATCGAGATTTTAAAATCTGACGGGAGTGTAGACGTATTTCACCGCTCCTGGATTACTTCGGAAGCTTTATATAATCATACAGACTTAGTCCGTGATGACATACGGGAGTTATACCGTAAAGGTACCTTTGAGCTGGTACATTCTAAATACTTAGACTATACATTCGTGTCTGACTGGTTCGTGGAATACAAAGAGAAAATCCCAATTGGCGCGATTGGTTACGATCCTTATAACGGAACTGCGCTTGCTAATCACTTAGAAGATCTTGGATTCAATACGATTCCGATACGGCAAGCAGCATTAACTTTAAATAAACCTACCGAGCATCTGATCCGAATTGAATCAGCAGGAAAAATAACATTTGATAACATGATGCGCTGGTATTTCTCGAATGTTGAAATAAAGAGCGATAAAAATACAAATCATTTTCCCGGTAAAAAGAAGCGAACGTGTAGCATCGCTGGGTTTAATGCCTTAATAAACGCACATGCCGCGTCCCTCTTCCGGGTAACGGTTTAACGAGAGGGGCTTCATTTATATGAAGGTTAACTGCGATACGTGCAACAAATCGTTTGACGTTTGGGCTCAAGAAAGGCAGCTTGGCAAAGGGATCGTGGAGACATTCTTCGTCTGTCCGCATTGCAAACGGCATTATACATCAGCTGTTACGAACCATGAAATCAGAAAGAAGATAGCCGCTCTGAAAGTACTCTGGGAAATCGAGGGACCGCCAACCGATAAAGAGGCGCGGAAACGATACGACGCCAAGGCTGCAAAACTTAAAACGACAATCGATCAGAAGATGGCCGAACTCAAACGAAAGGTGTGCGGTAAGAATGAACGAAAACCAGGGAACACAACTGCCGGATATTAATTCGTTAGTCGAGCAAATAAAGACGGCTTTAGAAAATGTAAGAGCTGAGGGGAAAAGGCCGCCAGATGAAATATTGATAAGTACTGATATTAAGGAAATGCTTGAGTCTGAATCCGGTTATCAAGCCACACGAGTTCGAAGTCCAAAAACAGCTTTTGGTATCCCTATCGCCGAAGCTGAGATTAACGAACCGTTTATGTTCTGCTGGATAGCCACTTGTTTACCAGGTAATGCAATAGATAACCCGGAAAAAAGAAAGAGGATATACGAAAGCAGCGCCTCGTTAATATTACTTGATGAATATGTAAGGTCAAGAAAACAAAACGAGCAGTAAACAGGAGTAATCGAAAGAAAACGAGAGGTTCGTAACTAGTATAACTGAGTTTCCGAAACGCCGGAATACGAGGGAATATGGACGAATATCAGAACTCCAGTAAAAATATATTCTTTGCGGTTTTTACGAGGGGGGTATACAGAGTTGAAAAACTCCAGTGAATAAAAACGAAAGAACAATAACCCCCTAAAAGAATTATATACACTATATATAAATAAATAATACATTATATTAATTTTATTATTATTTATTATATGTAGTTATTAATTATTAATTATTAATAACTAAGAGGTGGTCTTTTTGGAAGGGAATGTCCGTGTGGAGGATTTCATGAGCAAGAGCACTATTAAGAAGCTATTAGAAAACTATACGGAGCTCGCTGCCGGGGAGCGGCCGGACGATGTTGTATCCTCTGGGGGACCGAAGGCGTATGACGGAGTGACTGGAACGCAGCTGAATAAAATCATGCTAGACTCGGCTATCGAGAACTTGCCGCCGACTGTCCGCTCCTGTGTTAAATGTCGGTATGTATACAAACTGCCGATGAGCTTGGCGATTGATACACTTGGGATACCGAAGAAGGCTTATTACAAAGGCTGCAGTAAAGCTATTGATTTAATCTATAAGGAACTCAATGGGAAGTCTGCTAACGCAAAGGCTTTCCTTGAAAAAATTATAAAATAATGCTTGACAAAATAGGGGATTCAAGGTATCATTTGTGGTAAGGTGGTATTACTATGTGAACCACAGAGTGCGAAAAACAATCTTATATATAATAACTGATAAGCGTCCATTTGATGGGCGCTTTTTTTATTGGGGTGATAACTTTGATTGTCTTATGTGAGGGCTGCGGCAGGCAGTTGGACAGGCGTGAGATACCTAATTGGAGATACTTCTGTGATGACGAGAAGTGCCGGCAGGAGGCGCGCGAAGCTCACCTCAAGTCATTAGGTGAAGCCGAGTGAATTACTATGACAAGCATAAGAGAGACCAGCAGTCGCGCTCCTTTTATAAGAGTAAGGAGTGGCAAAGGTGCCGGCAGTTTGTTCTAAGGAGAGACAACTACCTATGTCAAGACTGTCTAAAGAACAAGCGGATCACTCAAGCCGATACTGTACATCACATCGATGAATTGAAAGACAATCCTGAAAAAGCATTAGATGAATCTAATTTGATTTCATTATGTTTCAGTTGTCATAACAAGCGTCACCCGGAAAAGGGCCGTAGAAGCGGCGGAGAAACGCCTAAGAAGCGGAGAATAAATATCTATGTAGAAAAGGCCAATCCGGAGGTATAGCCCCCCCTACCCTTAAATGTGCTTATTCAGAATTAAGGGACCGGGCGGGGCCCGTCGCTCACACCGCGCCGAAATTTTTCATGAAAGGGGGGTACTTACCCATGGAAAGAAAAAAGACATTCGAGCGGATAAAACGGTACTTAGGCGAATCTTATCAAGAATCCGACGACGAACTCATTCACATTTATTGTGATACGTACGAATTTTATTGCAGATTACGTGATGAAGTATCGAAATCCAAATTAATGATGCAGCACACGAATAAAGCGAAAGAGACAAATCTGGTAAAGAATCCGTTGGTCATCGAACTAACAAAAGCTACGCAAACGCTGAATAACTTGCTGAGATCGCTCGGCCTGACAGCGGCACAACGCAAAACGGTGCTGAAAGAAGGCGATAGTGATGAATTACCTGATTACTAAGCCGAGTGATACGCTTCTAACGCACTTGTATGCTGAAGAAGTGATCCAAGGTGATATTTTAGCGAGTAAAAAGGTTATCTTAGCTTGTAAACGACACATGAAGGATTTAGACCGCGCCGGAACCGAGGGTTTTCCTTGGGTGTTTGATGAAGAAAGAGCACATAACCCGATTAGATTTATGGAGAAGTTTTGTAAACCGTCCCAAGGTGATTTTAGTTCGCTAGTACTGCAGCCTTGGCAGCATTTTATTGTTGGGTCATTATGCGGCTGGGTACATAAAGACACTGGAGTTCGCCGGTTTAGGGAAGGTTTGGTGTTTATCGGGCGAAAAAACGGTAAAACAACCATGATTTCAGCACTTTCAAACTACTTTTTGATGGCAGACAAGGAGCCTGGAGCTCGTATATATTTATTGTCAAATGCCAAGGAGCAGGCTAGACTTCTTTTTGATGAATCGAAAGCCATGGTCGACAGTTCGCCGGTCTTAGAGAAACGGCTGTTGAACTTACGTGACGCAATAAAGCACCCAAAATCAAAGTCGAAAATCGAGCCGCGCGCCAGTGACAGTAAAAAGCTTGACGGTTTAAACACGCATCTCGCTGTATTCGATGAGATCCACGAATTTGTTGATTATAAACTCATAAATGTTATAAAAAAGTCACGTGGATCACGGAAACAACCTTTAATTCTTTATATAACAACGGCGGGGTACCAGCTTGACGGTCCGCTGGTTAATTATTATGAGCAAGGTGCTGACGTTTTGGACGGTGTTTTTCCTGACGAGCGTACGTTTTATTACCTGGCGGAGCTTGATTCCGCTGAAGAATTCGATAAACCTGAGACTTGGGTAAAAGCGAATCCAAGTATGGGTCTGTCTTTAAACCTAGAAATTCTCAAAGAGGACTGGGAAAAAGACAAAAGGACACCAGAAGAAAGGCTCGATTTCATAACAAAGCAGTTTAACTGGTTCTCGAGATCGTCGGATTTGTCTTACCTGGATTATGAAACAATACAGAAAAACAAAAAAGTGATAGACATAAACGATTTGAAAGGTAAGACCTGCACAGGAGCTTATGACCTTTCAGAGACTGAAGACTTTACGAGCGCGTGTCTTGAATTCCCTCTGCCGGAAACGGGAGAGATTTTTGTGTTGTCACATTCATGGATCCCTCGTAAAAAAGTTCTTGCAGACAACGAGAAAATACCATATACGGAATGGGCAGAGCAGGGTTTACTAACGATAACAAAGCATGATTATGTTCAATACGAGCTGGTATATGACTGGTTTATCGAACAAGCTCAAAAGTACCAAATAGACCTAATCAAATACGACAGAGCAAATGCCTTCAGACTCAACAAAGATTTAGAGGCTTATGGTTTCAAAACGGAAAAAGTTCGTCAAGGATTTGAAACTCTGAGTCCTGCTATGAAAGATTTAAAACATTTGTTTATTGACGGCAAGGTAATATCAAATCAAAATCAGCTGCTTCGGTGGTATATCAACAATGTTAAGCTCGTCAAAGACAGAAACGGGAATTTAATGCCTACAAAACAGAACAGGTATCGCAAAATTGACGGTTTTGCGGCTCTTTTGAATGCTCATACAAACGTAATGACGGATCTCACTGCGCCGGTCTCTACCGGAAATGTTAAGGTGTGGTCAATCAAAGAATTGATGGGGAGGTGACAATTTGGGCTTATGGAATAGGGCAGTGGGAGGCTTGCGGAACATCGTTAAAAATGGCATGCGAAAGGTTTTTTCGTCGGTTAAAGGTCCTGGATACGACTTTTCTCGTTGGTTTTTCCCTTACAGTAGTGGTTTTGGCACCAGAGCAGAGCACTCGTTAACCAGCAGTGAGCCTGTGTATGCCGCGGTATCTCGGCTTGCGAACTCGCTTAGCAGCATGCCGTTGAAGATGTATAAAGCGTACAAGCCAACAGAATCCAGTTCCTCAGCACTTCTTACGGATCAACCAAACAACAACATGACAACTGAGGAATTCATAAACCTCCTAGAGGTACACCGAAATGTCTACGGTAACGGCTATGCAATCAAGAAATACGACAGGTATTTTCAGGTAGAGGGGCTTGAGATACTTGATCCTTTGCGTGTTTTTCCTGTTTACGAAGAAGGAACTAAGGAGCTTTGGTATGAAGTTCACGGCGACTACAACGTCTATCATGTCCATAACACAAGCATGATTCATGTACACACTACCACGAAAGATGGAAAAAAAGGTATCTCTCGATTGGATGTGTTACGGGGAACCTTGAACTTTGACACTGAAGTCCGCACTTTCGCGTTGGAGCAGATGGATGGAGCTAAACTATCATTTATTTTGAAACTCGAAGCGAACGTAAATGAAGAAAAAATCGATAAAATGAGAGAAAGTTTTCAGACCTTTTACCGAGATAATGGCGGTGTTATTATACAAGAGGCTGGGACTGAATTAAAGGAACTTGAAAAGCAGTTTATCGATAAAAGTGTGTTTGATGTGGACAAAGTAACGCGATCCCGGGTCGCTTCAGTTTTTCATCTCCCTTTGTTTATGGTCGGGGAGTCGGATGGTAACGGCGTAACTCAAAAAACAGAAGAATTGTACAGTAATTTCGTAAAAGGTACGCTTCTTCCCATCGTCAGACATTATGAAACCGAATTTAACCGTAAACTGCTCACAACAGACGAACGAACATCCGGTTATTACTTTAAATTTAACATGAATGCGCTGCTACGGGCAGATACAGCGGTTCGTGGAACTTTTTATCAGCAAGGGATTCGAAACGCTTTTCTGACGCCGAATGAAGTTAGGGCGTGGGAAGAATTACCGCCGCTTCCGGGAGGGGACGTTCTACTCGCAAGTAAGGATCTATTTCCACTGGAGCAAGTAGCAAACCAAAAAATCACGGAAGGCATGGAGCCGGGAACGCCGAAGGAGAATCAAGCACCAGAAAAAGAAAAATTAGATGATGATATCGGTAATGCCTCAGGTAGGGGACGAAATTACGGGTTATAAAGCCGTTTGTTTCTTTATTTCGTGTGTTTGTGAACGATTTATTTAATTTAAATTTAAACACTTGAGAGGAGGTGAGTTAGAGATGTCAGTAAAAAAGGCAAAAAAATTCTGGGAAGTAAAAGCGACGGCTAACGATAGTTCAGTCGGAGAAGTGAGCATTTACAGTGAAATAGATTCTTCTGTTTGGTGGGGTGACGAGGTAACCGCTCAGACATTCAAAGAAGACCTAGATGCTTTGGGGGATGTAAAAACCCTGAATGTGTATATCAACTCACCTGGAGGAGACGTTTTCCACGGATCAGCGATCTACAGCATTTTAAAAAGGCATAGCGCTACGGTCAATGTTCACGTTGACGGTGTAGCGGCCAGCATCGCAAGTGTCATCGCAATGGCGGGTGACACTATTTTTATGCCTGCGAACACGATGATGATGATTCATAATCCTTGGACTTTCGCTATCGGTAATTCTGAAGAATTACGAAAACAGGCAGACGATATGGACAAGATACGTGACAGCATGATTGAGACCTACTTGGGGAAAGCCGGCGAAAAACTTGATAAGGATCATCTTATCGAACTGCTTAACGCTGAGACATGGTTAACAGCCCAGGAGTGTTTAAACCTGGGACTATGTGACGTTGTCGGAGAAGCGAAAAACGTGGCAGCAAATTGGAACAAAGAGCTGTTCGCTAAATACCGCAATACGCCAGCTGCGCTACTTAATGCGCAACAAACAGCGCCAACTGCTTCACAGTCAGAAAAGGATCGATTATTCCGGGAACGCTTAAAGGCTGAAGCTGAGACCGAGCTTATGGAAATTAACAAAACATTGGGGGAACTATAATGAATCTTTATCAATTAAAAAACTCACTTACAACTGTAGGGGCTGAATTAAAACGTGTCGAGGAAGAGATCGCAAATACCGCAGGAGATCCTAATATCGATATCAGTAACATAGAAAATTTAGAAAGACAAAAAATCAATTTGAAAAAGCGTTTTGACATTTTAAAGAACCAGCACGATTCCCTGGAACAAGAACAAGAACAAGAAATCAAGGCTCGGGCTAATCAAAACGGAGCTAGTCAAGTTAAGGGGATGGACAGTCCAGATCCTAAACAGCGAAAAATTGCGGCAAAAGCTGAATTGTTCCGTGCTACTATGCGCGGCAGGGAAGTCTCAGAAGAAGTCAAAGCACAACTGGGTGGGGTGAAAGCGGTCCTTGGCGATAACGGGGATTCCGGCGGCGAAAAGCTATTGCCTACAACTATGACAACTGAACTGTTACATGAACCATTCGTCAAAAATCCGCTGCGGGGACACTCAACATTCACGAATGAGATCAACTTGGAACTGCCTAAAATCTCATTCCAATTAGATGACGATGAGTTTATCGGGGATACAGAAACAGCAAAAGAGCTCAAAAGCACTGGGGACATCGTAAAGTTCGGCCGAAATAAATTTAAGGTGTTTGCTCCTATTTCTGAGACAGTCTTACGAGGAACAGATACGAATTTAGTTCAGACCGTAGACCGTGCTTTAGAAAGTGGGCTCGCTGCTAAAGAAAAGAAAGTGGCGTTTGCAACAACGCCTAAAAAAGGCGAGGAACACATGTCTTTTTACTCAGCCGAGATTAAAACAGTTGAAGGCAGTACTAAATTAAAAGCAATTAAAGCGGCTATTGCTGATTTACACGAGGATTACCGTGCAAATGCAAAAGTTGCGATTACCTATGCAGAATATATGGATATTGTTGAAGATCTTACTAACGGAAACGCTACGCTTTTCAATGCTCAACCGGAGCAGATCTTAGGAAAGCCTGCAATTTTCTGTGATGCTGCTGTGGACCCTATTGTCGGTGATTTTTCATACTCTCATTTCAACTATGATCTGCCTGTCACGTATGAGCGGGACAAAAATGTAAGAACAGGTATTGAGGACTTCGTTTTAACCGCTTATATCGATCACCAAATTAAATTAAAGTCCGCTTTCCGTATCGTTAAAGTAAACGATACACCCTAATGCGCCCCAAGGGTTAACGGCGTCCGTTACGGATACAGAGGTATCCCTTAATTGGGATGCCGTTACCTTTGAAGGGGGCATTAAAGAGTATGAAGTATACAGGGACGGCGTCTCATTAGGCACTCGTGTTAAAACGTCGTTTTCAGAAAGCGGCCTGAAACAGGAAACAACATACCGTTATCAGGTTAAGGCGATTTCTACAGCTGGAAAAGCCTCACCATTAAGCGACGAATTAATTGTTACGACAAAGTCTACGGATCCAACAAGCGTAACTGTCGAGCCGACCACGAAGACATTAGCCGTCGGCGAGACTTTTCAAATAAAAGCATCTGTATTACCGGCCGAAGCGAAACAGGATGTAACCTATACTTCCAGCACTCAGACGGTGGCATCGGTTAGTAGCGGGGGGCTAGTGACAGCAAAAACAGCGGGGAATACAACGATCACTGTCTCTTCAAAACACAAGACATCCGTGAAAAAGTCTCTAACTGTTACCGTTACACAACCAACTGTTCCGGACGGTGAGTAACATGGCTGTGAATTTAGAGGATATGAAAGGCTATTTAAGAGTAGACGGAGATGAGGAGGACAACCTTATCTCCTCCTTAATTTCTGCGGCGGAAAAGCACCTGCAAGAATCAGGAGTTAAGGACACTGAGAATGATCTTTATTCGTTGGCCGTTAAAATGCTCGTAACCGAGTGGTATGAGCATCGGGGCGCAACAGATGAAGGCAATAAGAAACTGTCGTATTCTCTCCAGAGTATGATTCTTCTTCTGAAATGAGGTTTTTTTAATGAAAACCGGGGATTTTAACCGCCGTATCTCAATTTTATCGCCTGAAACCGCGACAAATGAGGAAGGTTTCACCATTGAAACGTGGGAGATTGTGGCTGAAGTATGGGCGGCAGTAAAAACGACACAAGGACGAGAATTTTATGCAGCGGCCGCTGTTCAAGCTGAACGGAAGCCGCGATTTGTTATCCGATTTTCTAAACGGATGAAGAGCCTTCTGTGCAACGATTTGCGCATCGGTTATGACGGAAGACAATTTGAAATTACAAGCGTTATAAACGATAACGAGGCAAATGTAACATTCACCATAGCAACCGAGGAGATTGGTATCAAATGAGCATGCGAGTTAATGGGATGCGGCAACTGGTATCAGAGGTCAGAAAACTCGGAAATCGAGCTAAATATGTCGAAAAGGGCGCATTAGAGGCCGGTGCGGAACCGGTTTTTAACGAAATGGAAGCCAACAAGCGAAGCTCACAAAGTGTCATCCTTAAAGGTGAAGTGAAAAATGGAGTTATTGATATCGGGCCTAGCGAACTTGATTTTATATCACGGTTTGCAGAGTTTGGTACAAGCCCGCACTTAATCGAGCTGAAAAACAAAAAGGTCATGTCTGATGGGTCAAACATCTACGGTAAGAAGGTAGATCATCCGGGTCATAAAGCTGAGCCTTTTGTAGAACCCGCTTTGATCAATAAACAAAGTGAGGCGCTAAATGAGATGAAAAAATATCTGCAAAGGAACTTAATTAGATGAATGTACGTGAAATTGTCGTGAAGAGCCTTAAACCACTAGGAGTACCTGTGGAGTTTCTTTCTTACAAAGGAAAAGACGATACCTACATTCGCTTTTTTTTCTATAATCAGAAGTCGGCTTTTTCATCTGAAGATGACGAAAAAGTGAAAGGTCATTATGTACAAATTGATATCTTCACTAAAAATGGGAACGAGTTTTCAAGGCTGGAAAAGGAAGTCCCAAGCCAGTTGAAGGCTGCTGGGTTCACATTTAGAAATCAATATGACGATTACGAGCATGAAACGGAGATCTATCACAAGATTCTCCGTTTTTTTTATGCCCAAAACACAGAAGAGGAGTGATTAACCTATGGCTGAAGGAGTACGCGTAGGTCTAAAAAATATTCATTTCGCGCCGATTATTGAAGAAACCGAAACATCAGTTACTTATGGAAAACCTGTAAAAATCGGTAATGCGATTGAGGCTAGTATTTCACCAAGCACAAACAGTGAGACATTGTACGCAGATGACGGTCCGTCAGAAGTTGAGACAGCTCAAGGTGCTACAGAGGTCGAAATAGGAACAGATCAGCTTTCGACAAAATCTCAAGCGTTACTGCTAGGACATAAAATTAATGCCGACGGTGTTTTAGAAAAACGCGATACAGACCAGGCACCGTACGGCGCTCTGTTATTCGAATCCGCCACTACTGGCGGTAAATCGAAGCTATACGCTCTGTATAAAGGCAAATTCATGCCGCAAGAGGAATCTTTTGCGACAAAAACGGATAGTCCGGAATTCCAAACCGATTCAATTTCGGGCACGTTTGTACGTCGGGAGCATGACAACTTATGGCAGCGCTCTGTTTTTACAGGTGACGATGGGGTCAAACCGGAAGTAATTGCAAATTGGTTTAAAGCGGTATACGAGCCATCTACGGGATCGGCTGAGGCAGTGTCTTTGAGTAAAAGCAGCACTGTGTCTGGATCAAAAACATCTTAAAGAGAGGGGAAATCCTCTCTTTCTTTTTTGTGCAAAAAACAATAGGAGTGTGTTGTTAAATGCAATTAACATTAAAAATTAACGGTGAGGACAAAGTATTCGTAGCCCCATTTATCAAAGGACGCTTGTTAAGAAACGCGATACAGCTGTCAAAAGAGACTAATTTCGACGAATTAACTGAAGAAACTCTTGATAAATTAGTGAATTATGTGGTTGAAGTGTACGGAAAACAGTTTACACAGGATGACTTCTATGACGGCATTTCAGCTCCGGACATGATAACCACCATCACTGAAACAATTCACCAAGTCGTCGGTACGACAAATGTAAAACAAAACGAACAGGTAACAGGCCTTGATGGTGAGCAGCACGGCGAGGTCGTTGGTTTGGAAAAAAACTAACGCCGGGGTACTTGTTCCCGCTGCCTTTCTTGGAGGAGATGGAACAGGACCTCAAAAAACTATACTTAGAAAATGCAGAACGGCCGGCTGATATTTACTATCTCGACGAGATGGATATCAGCTGGTTTTTTGAATTAAGTCATTTTGCAGACGGAAATTCGCCTCAGGTCAGTAAACAAGGCGCTATAAGAACGAAAAAACAGCCAAAACTCGGCTTCATTGATCAAATTCCAGGTTTTTAGAGGGGAGGTAACCTAATTGGCAGCAGAATCTATAGGCTCGTTACGCGTCAGCCTAGGTTTAGAGAGTCTTGATTTTTCTAGAGGGCTCAAGAACGTAAATGAAAAATTAAAGGCTTTGGACGCGGAGTTTAAGGCCGCCATGGCGGGTGCTGGGAAGTTTGATAACAGTTTAAGCTCCCTTCGATCAAAGGCCGATGTGTTATCGAAAACCATACAAACCCAAAAAGCAAAATTAAGTGAACTAAAACGGCAGTATGAAGAAAGCGTAAAAACTACAGGAAAATATTCAACCGAAACCGCAAAGCTTTTAACTCAATACAACAAAACAGTGGCCGCTATGCGTAAAACGGAAGATCAGCTTGATCTGGTCAACAAGAAAATTAAGGAGCAAAGCACAGGTTTTGGACAACTTGGGGCCAAAATTAACGCAAGCATCAACACTGTAACAACAAAGATGCGGGCCCTCGACGCCGAATTTAAAGCGACTACAGCCGGTATCAAGAATTTCGGTTCTTCAGCTGATCAATTAAGGCAAAAAGCGGATTACTTAAATAAATCAGTAAGTCTGCAGCAGCAACGCTTGAAGGATTTACGGAGACTGTACTTAGAAGCTAAGCGTGCGAAAGGAGCCGATGCACAAGAGACACAAGAGCTTAGTGCTCGGATGCATGAGGCTACCGCGCAGATGAAAGAAACGCAAGCGGCCTTACGTAATACAAATGCACAGATTGAACGGCAGGCTAACGCATGGAACAGGTTGGGTGACAGGGCCCAGGAGAGCGGGGAGCGTTTACGTACAGTAGGCGGAACGTTGCAATCAATCGGATCGGAAATTGCTACGTCCTTTGGAGTTGCTACGCTTGCTGTCAGTGGGGCTCTGGGGCTGGCTACGAAAAAGTCAATGGATTTCGAACAGCAAATGTCGAACGTGAAATCTGTCATGGATCCTGCTGAAGCAAATAAGTATAGCGATGCACTGACAGCGCTGGCCATCAAACTAGGAGCGGATACAAAATACTCCGCTCTCGAGGCCGCACAGGGTATGGAAGAACTCGTCAAGGCTGGTGTATCTACAAGGGATATTATGAATGGCGGTCTGTCAGGTGCGCTTTCGCTCGCAACAGCTGGCGATCTCGAATTAGCAGACGCTGCGGAAATCGCCTCTACCGCACTCAATGCGTTCAGAGACGATAATTTGAGTGTGGCTAAGGCTGCCGACATTCTCGCAGGAGCGGCCAATGCTTCAGCTACTTCTGTCGGAGAAATGAAGTACGGGTTAGCGATGACGTCTGCGGTTGCCGCTGGTATGGGTTTGTCGTTTAAAGATACATCTACCGCGCTTGCAGTGTTTGCGCAGAATGGGTTAAAGGGCTCTGATGCTGGTACATCACTGAAAACGATGTTAAGCCGTTTAGTGCCGATGACAGACGGTGCCTATACAACAATGGAGTCTCTTGGTCTTGTTTCATTAGATACGAAAAAAGCCTTCGAGTCTCTGGCTAAACAGGGCTTTAAACCGGCTAGCCAAGATCTCGGGGATATCTACAAAGCGATGGATGCTTATGTTATCAAGACAACCGGCTTGAAAAAAGGTACTGCCTCATTTGAAAAAGCATTTTCTAAGGCATCGATCGCGCTTGGCGTAATGGACAATAAATTTTTCGATGCTCAAGGAAACATTAAAAGCATGACCGAGATATCTGGAGAACTTTCTAAGGCCTTAGATGGTATGTCAGCGAAAGATAAACAGGAAGCGCTATACAAAATTTTTGGCTCAGATGCTATCCGGGGAGCATTAATTCTCGGCAAGTCCGGAGCTAAAGGTTTTACCGAGATGGCTAATGCAATGGATAAAATCAAAGCCGCTGACGTTGCCGCAGAAAGAATGAACAACCTGAAGGGAAGAATTGAAGAATTATCAGGTGCTTTTGAGACTGCTCAGATAAATATCGGAAGCGCGCTTACCCCGGTAATATCTGCATTAGTGGCTGTCTTGCAAAAGGTCGTAGATGCTTTTAACAATCTGTCACCTGGTATGCAGAAATTCGTCGCTATTACGTTAGCTGTAACGGCAGCTATTCTAGGTGTCGTAGCCGTTCTAGGCGCTTTTTTAGCCGCTGTCGGAGGGGCGCTTGTTGGTTTAGGTTCGTTGCAAATCGCTTGGGGGCTTTTATCGGCTCAAATTGGAGCAGCAGGCGGTATGATAGGCGTATTTACGTCGATTTTGGCGGCCCTGACGAGTCCGATCGCGCTAACAATAGCTGGAATAACGGCATTAGTTACTGTTTTTGTGCTCGTATATAAACACTCGGAGCAGTTGCAGAAGCTTCTCGGCGTAGTGTTTAACGGAATCAAAGCTGGTGCCTTAGTCGCATATGGAGGCGTTAAGGTAGCCTTTGACGGAATCATTGCGGTTGTTGATCGGGTGTCAGCGTATCTACTCGAAAAAGGACCGGCCATGTGGAACGGGTTTGCGGCAGGTGCGGTCAACATAGGGACCTCAATCCAAAACGGATTTAATTCGGCGATCAGCGTAATCGGCTCGTTCTTTTACGATATTGGACAAAGAGCGTTGAATTTCTTTGGAAAAGGGGTAGCTGATAAGGTTTCAGAGACTGCTGATATCTTTTTTGGTCAGTTAAAAACGGCTTTTTCGAGCGTAAGTGGAGTTGTTTCAATTGTCGCTCCGACTATTACAGCACTTGGACTGGCGTTATCGGGCGTATCGGGACCGATCGGGTTAGCGATCACTTCACTTGTTAGTCTTATGGGTTTTCTATACCGCTTATATCAATCTAATGAGCAGTTTAGAAACACGGTTATATCGGTATGGTCGCAAATTTCGAAAACGATCAGCGGTGCTATTACGGCTATTCAGCCGGCCATCGAAGCGTTTGGTCAGTACTTTAATGAAATTGCCGTGGCAGTCGCTCCTGAATTTGCTAAAACGCTGGATGTAATCGTGACTAGTTTAGCCACCCTGAAGCCAGCATTTACAGATTTGATGTCAGCTGTAGGGGAACTGGGCCCGTCATTTGCTCAACTTGGATCGACATTAGGAGCTTTCGCTGGGGAGATCGGAAAGGTTTTTTCAGAATCAATTACTGAACTGATGCCTGTGATTGGACAGTTAGCCTCTGCTTTCGTTCAAATTTTCCCGGCAATAATGTCTTTCGCATCTGAATTTGTGAAAATATGGGCGCAAATTCAGTCAAGTCTTTTGCAGGTAGTAATGTCAATAGTTTCGCAAGCATTGCCGCTTCTCGTCAATGCATTCACAACTATGATTCCGCCTATTTTATCTATGGTGCAGTCTGTATTCCCAGTTGTCTTAGCCTTGATTAAAGCATTAATCCCAATTATCACTTTCATTGCCCAGGCCATTTTACCGGATTTATTAGGGGCCGTACAGCTTGTATTTCCGGTTATTTTGTCTGTAATCCAAGCAGCGTTACCGGTGATCACACTCATAATTCAAGTCCTGGCATCGATTATTAAAGACTTGGCTACGAGCGTTTTGCCATTAGTCCTTAGCGCTGTTCAAGCTATTTTTCCAGTAGTGACGTCGATCATACAGGTTGCGGCAAACGTTATCGTCACAGTGCTGCAGCTGGCCGTGGCAGTGATAAAAAATGTCCTTATTCCAGCCATTCAATTCATACTCCAAGTTGTTCAGATTGTTTTTCCGGTTATCGTAAGTGTTATTCAAGGGGCACTTAACATTGTAACCAATATCATAACGCTTTTCTCTGCATTGCTTCGCGGTGACTGGCAAGGGGTATGGAACGCAGTTTTAGGGATTCTTAAAAGTGTGTGGTCAATTATCGCATCGGTTGTTACCGGGGCCGTAAACTTGGTCTTGTTAGTTGTGAAAACTGCATGGAATACCATAAAGTCAGTAACCTCTGCCGTTTTCTCAGCTATTGCGGGATTCCTTAAAAGCATATGGAATTCAATCTGGAGCACAGTGACCAGCTTGGCCGGGAAAGTGGCATCCGGAGCAGTCAGTGCGTGGAATACGTTATGGGGAGGAACGAAACGCCTGTTCGGGCGTATTAAGGATTTTGCTGTTTCTACTTTCAATAAAATGGTAGATAACGCAAAAGCGTTACCAGGTAGAATCGGAGACGGAATAAAAAACATGGCAGGAAAAGCCATGGAGGGCGTAAAAGCTCTCGGGAACAAACTTGTCGGCGGTTTGGAAGGTATCGTGAATGGACTAACACAGAGTGGTATCAACAAAGTACTTGGGACACTAGGTGTAGACAAGAAACATCAGATACCTAAGATGGAAATACCGCGATTTGCTAAAGGGACACCGGCTGGAGGTCATAAGGGAGGCCTGGCTATCTTGGGTGACGGTGGAGGACCTGAGTTATTCAGAACGCCTTCAGGCTTTACAGGTTTAAGCCCGGGCACTGACACTCTCTTTAATTTACCAAAAGGGACACAAGTCTTACCGCATGATATGACTAAGCAGCTACTGGCTCAAGGTGTTCCAGCTTTTAAGGACGGGACAAAAAAGAAATCACTTTTCGAAAAAGCGACCGATACAGTAACGAGCGCGAAAAACGCAGTTGTAAACACGGTAAAAGGCGCAGCAGGTAAAGTGAAGGATTTTGCCTTTGACGTATGGGATTACGCTACGAATCCGAAGAAATTGCTGTCAAAAATCATCAGTAGTCTGGGGTTAAAGCTACCGGAAATCCCTGCGGCGTTTGGTGAGCTGGCAAAAGGCGCGTTTAACAAAGTAAAATCATCTGCTGTGGGATTTTTAAAGAAACATTTAGATGATTCCGGCGGGGGATTCGGGAGCGGAGAAAAAGCAACAGGAAACGTGAAGCAGTGGATTCGTAAAGCAATGCAAATCACAAAAGTTCCGGGTAGTTGGTTCGCTCCATTGACTACCATCGCTATGAAAGAGTCCGGCGGCCGTACGGGCCCGTCGACAATAAACAAGTGGGATAGCAACTGGAAACGCGGCACACCTTCAATGGGGCTAATGCAGACGATTAAACCTACATTCGATGCGTATAAGGTAAAGGGAATGAATGATATCATGAACCCGGTTCATAACGCAGCGGCCGCTATAAAATATATCCTTGCTAGATATAAAACAGTGTTCAACGTCCCGGGAATCAAATCAATGCGAGCGGGCGGCCCGTACAAAGGATACAAAATTGGTGACATTGTCACTCAAAAACAGCTCGCTTGGGTAGCTGAAGAAGGCCCTGAAGCAATTATCCCGTTAAAAAATAATCGTCAGCGAGCAGTACAGCTTCATAAAGAAGCGGGCCGGCAGTTAGGCATTGATTCTGGATCTGATCAGACTGTCGTGGCCCAGGCCTTGGAACGCCTAATCGGTGTTGAACAGAGATCACTGGCTGTACTGAATCTTATCGCCCAGAAGAATCCGAATCTGTTTCTTGACGCAGATTCTTTGTCTAATTATATAGAGAACTCACAAGCTCAGAATATTACAAGGAAAAAACTACTGAGAGGTGATCGGTAATGTATCTAGTAATTATAAAAAATGGTAAGGTGATCGATCACCGTAAACAAGGACTTAAACTTTTGAGCTTTAAAATTGATTCATTATCACATAGAACCGAATGGCAAGAAATTGACGGTAGACACGGGTCAATTGATATGGGAACAACCTTTGACATTAGAAAGCCGAAAGCTGTATTTCTATTACAAGGTGAAGACCATCTTGACTATAATCTGCTCATTAGCGAAGCTTATGAGCTTTTTTCTACGGAAGATGAAATTGAAATTATCGACTCCCGGCAACCCGGAAAAGTATGGTCAGTAAAGGTTAGCAGCGTATTTGAGCCTGAGGATATCACACCGAGAAGCGGCAAACTGACAATTGAATTCACAGCCGCTTTCCCTTTTGCAAGTTCTCTGGGATCAACGCTTGATCCTTTAACATTCGACTCAGGTAAATGGCAAGTTGCCCAGGGGATGCTGCCTTCTGATGACCTCTCATACAGACACAAGACGGCGCATTTTCGAATATATAATGCGGGTAATGTGACAATAGATCCGAGCATGGATATGCCTTTAAATATTCAATACAAAGGGGCCTCCAATAATTTAGTCATTAAGAATAAGACTTCGAATCAAATGGTGTCTTATACAAAAAAGACCGGATCTTCTGATGTAATAAAACTTGAAGGGCTGAGGCATTTAAAAAATGGAATCAGCATTTATGCTGATACAAATCGTGGCTATATTAACCTATTACCAGGGTGGAATACATTTGAGCTAACTGGGACAATGAGTAATTTCGAAATAGAATTTGATTTTTATTTCTTTTATAGAGGGTGACGTTATGGCGATCGTAGCAGTTAGGGATTTGTCAGGCATAGCGGAGCCGCTCCCCGGTTTTGTAGTAACAAGAAGTAACGGATTGGAAGGCGAAAAGTCGTTATCGATTACCGGACTTTATACAGAGACAAATCGCCATGGATACCGATATGTGAAGAACGAAAACATTATCTGGTACAAAAACGAAGAATATATTATCAAGAATTACAAAGAAAAAACCTATAAAAATGGAAAAGGTGTCACGGCCACTGCTTTACACCGGATTTTTGATGACCTAATTAATTATCGGATTTATGAAGAAATATCCGGGACGTTTAGAATTGAAGAGTTATTGAAGTTTGCTTTCAAAGGGAGCGGCTACACTTTTGAGGTGGATAATACAAATCTCAAAACCTCAGTAAGGGTAGAAAACTTTGGATGGGACAATACTTTGTCGTTATTTCGTAGCATACTCGAGAAGTTCGGGGCCGAATTTGATTATTCAGGGAAACATATCTTTGTTGCGAAAAAGATCGGGACTTATAAAGATTCGCCGATTATGCACCATAAGCTCAATGTAAGCGAACCGGAAAAAGAAATTGATACAAGTAATTTTGCAACCTATATTCGCGGTTACGGGGCTCAAGATGAAAAGGGAAAATATTTAGTACAAGCAGAGTATACAAGTCCGCTAGCTGCTGTATATGGAATTAAGCATGCGGAACCAGTTAAAGACGAACGTTTTAAAGATAAAGATTCGCTTTTAACCGAGATGAAAAATAAGCTCGGCGACAGCCTTGATATTTCTTTGACGTTCACAGCTGTTGAACTGGAGAACATGGGATTTCACGATGTGAATAAGGGAGATAGTTTATGGTGTGTAATTGAGCCGCTTGACGTTAATGTACAGCTGCGCGTTTTGTCTATTGAAGATTATTCAAATGACAGGAAGTCTCCAGTATTTACATTCGGTTCAATCTCTAGGAAAGCATCAGATATTATTGCAGATTTCAATACGACAAAGAAAACCGTAGATAAAGTCGTTGATCAGTCAACAGGTAAAATTAAAGATTCGGCCCTAAATAAGGCGGGACTTGTATTAAAAACAGACTTTGACCGCCACGTCTCTAATTCAAATATTCATGTTACAGCGGATGAAAAAGCTGTATGGAACTCTAAAGAAAAAGCCGGAGCCGCAGATGCTGCTCTACAAGCAAGCCGGGAATACACGGATGCTTTAGAGCGAAAAATGGCAGTTGCTATTTGGATGTCCCCGCAGCTTAAAAACGGCTGGAAGCAGTATACATCATCGGATGGAGTTTTCACGATTCAATATTCGAAGGATATTACTGGGACCGTGTCTATAAGAGGAGCGATCGCCGGCGGTACTGTAGGAGCCTCGGCACCGGCTTTTACCCTGCCAGCCGGTTTTAGACCTCCGATTCCTCACTTTTATAGTGGGGTTGCCAGCTCTGCCGGCACGGGGAGTTCGCCGCAAACGCACCGTACTAGAATAAATACTAACGGTGACGTACTTATAGAAAGCTGCTCAAACACAGCAAATCCAAATGTTTTCATTTCAATAAATACCCAGTTCAAAACAATTTAAATGGGGGTGATCTCACGGTGAAATTTCAGTACAAAAAAGCTAAAACTAGCGGGTTCGATCGGCAGTATATTAAAGACTACAACAAAAATATTGAAGAAATAGGAACAGATATGTCTGATCTCAGCAATTCCCTTGCAGATCACAGAAACGCAAAAACCGCCCACACGTCGGATCAAATCGACCACGGCGGTTTTTCTTTGCGTAATTATATCGATGGCTTATACAACCGCATAAAAAATCTCATTTTAAATGCAGACGGTACCAATGTAAAGGAAGTTGTAGATGCCCGTGTAGATGCCGACGGTAATATTGCGCCACTGCTCAAAGAGCGGCTTGACAAGGAATACAACAAGCTGCTTCGCAAAATAGTAAGGAACGTTAACGTAGACGACTATGGAGCTGATCCTACAGGCGAGACAGATAGCTCAGAAGCGTTTAAAAGGGCGATTGGTAACGGTAAAGTGCAGCTTAATTTATCGGCCGGCAAGTACGTTGTCAAGGGCATCAAGCTTCCGTCATGGACTTACCTTATCGGGCAAGGGAAAGGGATTACCATCCTGCAGCTTCACGAGGATACGCCTGCAAGCGAGTGGGTTGTTACGAATGCTGATCATGTGAAGGGGAACCGAAATATAGTCGTGGAAGGGGTATCTCTCGACTGGAATCCGGACCGTCAAGGTGGCGTAGGAGCAACCGGGGGACTGAGCTCTAGTTGTTTACTTTTTGCTCAGGTTAAGTTTGGTATTGTTCGTGATGTAGAGGCGATCAGACCAGGGCTGCATTGTTTTGACATCTCTTCACCAACATATAACATCCAGGATGAAAATTATACGGAAAAAGGGTGCCGTTATATATGGATTGATCATTGCGATGGGTACGGTTACGGAGACGATGGAATCACGACACATTATAGTGAGTACGTCTTTATAACGCGTAATGTCATGGTTAATCCCAGCGGGAAAGCGCATAAAGAAGGAGAATCAAACTCAAACGGGATTGAGGTAGACGACGGCTCTAAGCATGTGTGGGTGATTAATAACTATACCGAGGGAAACGTACGCGGTGTTGAAGTTAAAGCACACACTGAATGGCCCGCCCCTAGTGACGTTCATATCACTGGTCACACATCTTATCATGATGTACGTTCATATGACCTGCGTCACATTGGGCATCATCTTGTAAATGATCCTTGGAGTGATCAGGCGCGTGACGTGACACTGCTGGATTGCACATCGAGGGAACCGATTCACAATACGCTGTATAAAGGATTGGAACCGAAGGCACTATCCATATCAGCTTATCAACGCGTTCAGATTATCGGATTTAAAGCGTTCGGGGATCCGACGTACGACTACAAAAACGGTTCGATGATCGCGATACAGTACAAGAGTAGAAAAATAAGCATCACGAATCTGCAAATGAGCGGATTTAGAACGGCTGAATACGACATTCACGTAACAGGCGGTGATCAGAGAACGGACGATGTTCTCATTTCGGATTTTGTTATCCATGATTCCGCTCAAAACGGTATCGGAATAGGCGGCGGTGTTTATAACGTAAACCTAGAAAATGGAATTTTGCATGTCGCAAGTGGTACGGCCGGTATAACGTCGCCTAATACTCAAACTAACATCCTATTAGTTCGGGCTTACGGCTATTCTCAAGCGGCTGTTTTAGCTGGACAGAATTATTCTACTGTTCCAAATAACGTCAAAGGAGGCTTCAGGACGGCGGCATCATCCGGACATCCACTGTCCAAATATAGTGCGATTATCGCGAACACTGGCCCAGCTTATGCTAAAAGTGATCGAAACCTAATTGCCGGGAATGCGGGCGGAGCTTCTACAGAAGGATCGCGAAATGGTGTTATGTTTTCATATGACTGCCATACAGTAGGTGACGGAGCTTCTGCAGGTGTTATGTTTTCAAAGGCTACAAAAAATAGTAAATCTTATTGCCTTGTAATGGGTCACGGTGACGGTAGCGCGTCAGAAGCGAATAAAAAAATCGAAATTAATGCTAAAGATGGGACTGTTCGAGCTACAAGTGCCATCGAAAGCGTATCGAATTTAAAGGACTTAGCGGAGTATTTTGAATCAGCTGACGGGAACAAGATCGAGGCGTCTCATCTTGTGGCCTTAGAGGGTGACAAAATACGTAAAGCAGAAAAAGGCGACAAAATACTTGGTGTCGTCTCAAAGACTGCTGGTATCGTCCTCGGCGGTGCTGCCTTCTATTGGAATGACCGTTTTCTCCGAGATGAATTCGGCGGCATTATTTATCGAGAAGTTATTGACGGCGATGAGGTTATTACAATTCCGGTAGAGAACCCGAACTATGATCCAGAAGCCGAGTACACGCCGCGGGAAGAGAGAGACGAGTGGCATGTCATTGGTCTAATTGGACAAGTCTTTGTGCGGGTGGATGAAACTGTAACAATCGGTGACAGCGTAGCAGCAGTTAACGGAGTTGCCACTAAAGCAGATAGCGGCGGATACGGAATCGTTATGAAAATGAAATCTCCGTATGATCCTGAAAAGGGTTATGGAATTGCTAAAATGTTCGTTTCACCGCAACACTAAGGAGGGAAGCCGATTGATCCATAACGATGCAGAACTGTCGTTCGAAATTAACGCACGAACAAAATCCAGAATCAAGACCGGAATTCAATTCACTACACAGGATATCGATACGGCCCGTCTAATCTTCCGCCTGACAAAAGACGGGGTGCCGTTACCGCTTTCTGCAGTGAGCGGGAAATTGGTAATGATTATGTCGAACGGCAGCCGCTTTATTAAAGACGTTGAACTGTTGAACCCACTTGAAGGCGTAGCCCAATACACATTTACTGCAGATGAGATCAAGCACGCTGGAGAAGTAACTGCAGAACTGAATTTATATTATGCTAACAGTCAGTCGCTTTCCGTACACGAGTTCTCATTTGTGATTGAAAAAGCTTTAATAGACATGGATATTGTCCCGCTGGCAGAGTATTACATTGATGATTTCGAGGCTTTGCGTCAGAAGATAAATGATCTTTATGATGAAATGATTGAGACCATTGACGACCTTCGGAAAAAGTTCGAAGACCTTGATAACATTGAAACAAAAGACGGGGCGCAGAAGAAGGCGGATGCTGTTCAAGAAAATCTTAATAATCATTCTAATGACGAAGACGTTCATGTAACCAAATCTAAACAGGAAAAATGGGATGCAGGCCAGCTCTTCAAATTGACGCAGGATAATGGTGCAGCGAAGTATCTAAGCGGTGTTGACTTTAACACGGTAACGGATACAGGCTTCTATTACATGAGCAGTGTCACAACAGCGCTAAATGGTCCAGTAAATAACAACGGCTATCTGTTCGTTCACAACTACGGTACGTATGCATATCAGGAATATACGTCATATAGTAGCAGCGACTCGACATCTTCAGGCCGCCGAAAATTTATGCGTAATAAAGTATCAGGATCCGATTCATGGACGACTTGGCGGGAGTTCGAATCAGTGGACGGCGCGCAGTCAAAAGTTGATGTCCACGCAAATAAAACTGATATTCACGTAACAAAAGCTGAAAAAGACAAGTGGAATGGATCCCAGCTCTCGAAATTCACTAAGGATGACGGTTCTGTTTTAATCAATATTTCAGATGGAATTGATTTTCATAAAGCTGCAATTGGGCAAAATAAGACGTTCACATTTTATACCGCAAGTACCGGATTAAATACGCCACCAAAACCCGCTCGCGGTATCTACTTGCATTCTTCGACTACTGCTGGCGAAGCATTAGCTTTAGCTAATGACGGTACTCTCTGGCGCAAATCATTCGTCAGTGGGGCATGGTCTGATTGGATTGCGCTAGAAACGTCGACTGGAGCCCAGCAAAAGGTGGATGCGCACGCAAATAAGGGGGACATACATGTTGTTCAAGCTGATAAAGATAAATGGAACTCGCCTTGGTCCTCTACCTGGAACAATGTCACTTTAATTAATGGAGCACAACAATACACAGGTGCTCCTTTTAAATTTTCTGTAGTCGACAATGAGTTGAAATTGTGCGGCTCTTTTGGGAAGCTGCCGGCGTCCGGTACGATAGTAGCGAGATTCGCTTATAAGCCCACTCAGGTTTCCGATTTACTGGTTCCGACAATTGGATCATACGGACATGCCCGGTTTGCTTTAACAACAGATGGAGAGCTGCGCTTTGATGGACTTTCAGCAACTGACTCTGCGAGTGTAACACGCGTGTCTTTTAATGAAGGAATCCCGTTATGGTAGAGGAGGCGAATAAGTTGCACGTCTTATATTATGACAAGAACTTCCTGTACATTGGCGAAGAATACATTGACTCAGATACTTTACCACCAAATAGCACGGATGTAGTTCCGGACCCAGAGATCATTACTCCGCGTTTTGATAAAAAGAAAAACACTTGGGTGGAAGCTGCTACGGATGAGTATAAAGATAGCATTAAACCGGATCCACCTTCACCTAGCGAGATCGAGGAAGTAAGGAAGCAAATTGCTGATCTATATTACCTTATCGCAATGGGGGGAGCTTAAATGGAAATGGACTGGTTTACGAGAATTAAAGGTTTGTATGATTCCGGCCTCTGGACGAAAAAGAAAGTACACGACACGGTAGGTGTAGGACGTATAACGCCTGAACAATACAAGGAAATAACGGGCGACACGTATGATCCAGATAACCCGCCTGTCGATGAATAGACAGCTTTTTCAATTTACTTGAAGGAGGTGAATAGGTTGGTTGATCGAAAAAAGGGGGGCAAGTCAGAGCCTGGAAAGGATGGTGAAGACTTTGCAATGGAACACATAGTGCAGGACCACGAAAAACGTATCGTAGCACTGGAAAAAGGGCAGGAAGAGCTGAAGAACGGCATGCTAAAAATAGAAAATACTGTTCTAAGTGAAGGCCGAGAGCAGCGAAGCATGCTGAATAGGATGATTCAGTACTCATTTGAAGACAAGCAACACAAGCGAGACAACAATGTGAAATTAAAGCAGCTGAAATGGACTACTATTTCTGGAGTCGTTTCTTCAGGCGGGATACTGTACCTGATCGTAGAAAAGATTTTCGGATAACTTATCATTCAGGAGGAATTGAATTATGAAAAACATGGACAAAGGCACTGTCATCCGGACGGTGCTTCTTTTAATTGCGCTTATCAACCAAACTATGTTGATGTTTGGAAAGTCACCTTTAGATATTACGGAGGACCAAGTGAATCAGCTTGCTGATGCGCTTTACACCTCAGGCTCTCTAATCTTTATGATTGGAACAACGGTGGCTGCCTGGTTTAAAAACAACTACGTAACGACAAAGGGACGTAAGCAAAAAGCCGTTTTAAAACAGCACAACCTAACAAAATGACGAGGCTGCCGACTTGGTAGCCTCTCTTTATTTTCAAAAAAGGAGACGATAAAACATGGTAAAAATCACTCGAGACTTTATCCCAGTAGGACATAATAACAGACCGGGATACGCAATGAACCCGGCGTACATCACAGTACACAACACGGCGAACACGGCAAGAGGGGCAAACGCAGCCATGCACGCCCGTTATGAGAAAAATCCAGAAACACCTACCAGCTGGCATTTTACAGTTGACGAGAAAGAGATATATCAACATCTGCCATTAAATGAGAACGGCTGGCACGCGGGAGACGGAAACAGCGGAACCGGTAACCGGAAATCTATCGGCATTGAAATTTGCGAGAATAGCGATGGGGATTTTGAAAAGGCTGTGGCAAATGCTCAATGGCTGATCAAAAAGCTCATGAAGGAGCATGGTATTTCACTTGCAAACGTGGTACCTCACCAACACTGGTCCGGAAAGTACTGCCCACGTAAACTGCTTGATCGCTGGAGCTCATTTAAAGCTGGTATCAGCGGGGCATCGTCTTCACCTGCGAAGACAGAAACAAAGGCCGGCGGCGGATCGACGTACACCGTTAAGAAAGGGGATACGCTATCTGAAATCGCTCAAAATGAAGGTATAAGCATGGCTACTCTTCAAAAGCTGAACGGCATCAAGAACCCGAATTTTATCAAGGTAGGCCAAGTATTAAAGCTGACTGGATCAGGAGGCTCTCCAACAAACGGCAAAAAGAAATCATCTTACACGCTGCCGTCAGGCATTTTTAAAGTGACAAGCCCTTTAACTAAGGGAACGGCCGTGAAACAAATCCAGACAGCTCTGGCGGCTCTTTATTACTATCCGGACAAAGGGGCGAAGAATAACGGAATAGATGGCTATTACGGACCGAAAACAGCAAACGCGGTCAAACGATTCCAGTCTATGTATGGGTTGACTGCGGACGGAATTTACGGGCCGAAGACGAAAGTGAAAATTGAATCGCTGTTAAAATAAGAAATACCCCTCTCTATATGGGAGGGGCTGTTTTTTACGTTAACGCTGTCTCCAATTAATAGCGCCGTCAGGATAAACAGCGGGAACAATAATACCCTTTTTAATACCGTTATCGGAAACGAACCAGTTTTCATCGTTTAACCACTCTTGATCGTATTTCGTTTCATCGAAATCACCGTTTTCGTCAATAAGGTCATTAAAAAGGCCGCGAAAGACCTCGATATTTTCATATGGACTGAGTATACCGTACATCCACATGCCTTCACCGCTGACATCGTGAATCTCTCCTAACTTTTCATCTTTATAGTAAAGGAACACTTATTTTCCCTCCTTAGATTGCAATTTTAAAAACTCGCTCGGTATTTCGCCTCTTACTAAATATTCTGTATCTCTTTTTGTCCAGCTTAGTGCTCGTTTCTTCCAGTAATCTGAGTGTTTATCATTTTTAATCAGCCGCTCGATTTGTTTAGGTGAGAGTATGGCTACACCTTTTACTTGACCAGAGCGGATTGCTTTTCGAAGAGCCGGCAGGTCTACTTCTATTGTACGATCCCCGTAGCTAGTAATGATGTTTTTATTTATGGTGAAACTGGTATAGGGGCTGTTGGACTTTGCCGCGCCCCTGAAGCCTCCTAGAATATGTTCTGTAACAGTAACCTGGCGTCCTTTATACATCCCGCTTTTATTTGCAGGAATCAAATTTCCTGAATTAGGATCAATGTGTGACTTAACAACGCCATTAGGAGCTTTAGTGGAAAAAACGTCATCATCTCCGCGGTATAAGTTTCTTGATTTTCCTGAACCCGCGTTTGCTTTTAAGATTTTTCCTGTTCCAATCATACCAATAGGACCGATTGCAGCTAATGCCTGATGGAAGCCGGATTCCCGCCTTTCATCAGAAATCTTATTGCCGAATATATCCCGGCCGGTTACAGCTTCGCTGAAACCATTTGCCGATGCAAGTCCGTATAAACCTTTCTCAGAATGCTGAAGGGTTTGAAATGTTTTCGGTGTTTTATAAATTTCGAGGGCTTTATCAGCCGTGTATATCGCTTTTCCAGTTGAATAGACTGCTTTTCCGCCTTTAAAGATGCGGCCCGCCCACCCAACAATCGGAATGTAGCCGGCAGCAGCCATTCCGCCAGCGGCCACTCGCTGCCCGGCAGTGAGTTTTTCTCCTGTTACGGGATCAACTCCATCTGCAGCCCGCTTATAATCGTAATATCCGGTAACCTCTCCTGTAAAATCATAAACAACACTCCGCATTTTTTCGTACCAAGGCCTGTTCGCAAGCTCTTCCTGTTCCTTGGCGATTCTCCGCTCTTCAGCCTGCTGCTTTTTGAACGAAAGATATTCGGATGACTGCTTATGTAATCCTGCTTGCATCTGATGGATTTCACTTTCCCGGTAAGCCTTGGCATTATAGTTGAGCGGGGTGGCGTTTTTGCCTTTCCCTGTGGCGGAAAAAAGAGCTTGGAAATCTGCAGCAATGAACTCTTCATTTATTTCTGTTGCTTCGTACTCTGAGGTGAGCGCTCTGTCCAGATCATTTACGTTTTGAATGGTATCTGTTTGGACTTTTTCGGCGGCAAGCAACTCCCGATCGACTTCATGCGTAGAAAAGGGCTCGAGGGAGACAATATCACTGATTTCATTGAGTATGGTTTTTATTTCTTTCCGCTGCTCGTCAATTATGGATTTTGATTTTGAGCGGGCATGGGCCAGTTCGTGTTCTAAGAAAGACTCTTCAACATATGAATCAGAAAGACCTGCATCCTCAATGGCTGCAGGAATGCCGGAAAGGAAAGCGATTTTCATATCAATAAGATCGAGCCACTGATCAGTAACTCCTGCATGATCTTGAAAAAACGCCTTTATATTATCCGCGCCTTTTCCGGAAAACTCATCAGAACCAAGATCAGCGACACCCTGAAAAGCTTTTTTCAGTTCGAGCATATGATTTCGTAGCTCTTTATAATCCTGTTCACGTTTTTTTGCGGCAGAAAGTATTGTACTCGCTTCAAAAACTTTCATAAAACATATCCTTTCATATGGATTTATAACAAGATTTTACCATATGATTTGAGCACCTGCAGTTAAATGCTAGCCTGTTATAAAGTGAGGGAAATCTCCTTTTCTCTTTAAAAGCGGGTGTGATTCAGAATCTGCTTTTTTTCTTGCATAATCAAAAAAACTTGTAGACTCGAAGAAGAGTAATGTTTTATCCGTGGTTCTGAACAGTTTTTCGATTTTATGCTTAATATCTTTTGCTGGATTTTGTTCAGTCTCGTAAATACCGTACGCAATGTATTCCGCTTCTGAATCTGATATGGCTTTAATAAGATGCTTGTCATAATCTTCATTGAGATCTTGACCGAATATAGTTAAGCCTCCGTTAATACGCTTTAAACTTCTATAACAATATGAAAGGTACGGATTTTGCTTTATTTGAGTCAGTTTCATATCGGAATTACCCTCCGAAACATATAAGGGGAACTTCTCTTCTTCAAATTGTTCTGTTATTGCCTTTAACAAGTCGCCAGAGGACGGAGTTTTTTTAATGTCGCCATACTCTTCATAAAAATGAAGGGCTCCATGCAGGTAAAATACACTCAGTTTATTTGCCTTTTCAAATACCTCTTCAGAAAAAATTAATGTATGATCCTGTATAGACCGCCACTTAAAGCCATCGCTTAATTCTTTGAACATGGGAGCGCAGCCCCAATATGTCAATAGATCATAATTTGTGGTGAAAATATTATGCCTAAACATATGAAAAGTCCACGCTATTTTATCTTGAATATGATTTATTTCCCAAAAAGGCGGATGCATGTCCTTTACAGCTTGGATTAGCAGTTTTTTAATATTACGATAACTCTTCTGCAGATGATCTGACGATATTTGATATGCATTATTCACCGCTTCTGTTTTCAAGAGCGAATTAAGCACCATTTCGAAATTTGTAGTGCCTAATACAGTTTCAAACAGTTCTCTATCCACAGGAGTTAATTCAGCCTTTATCTTTTCGTAAAGCCCTGTGTAGCCAAAATCGCGGTTAATAGCTTGTGAAAAACCATTTCCATACAAAAAATTATCTAATACTTCGGAATGGGCTGTAACTATATCCTCAAATTTAATCAATGTGAAACACCTCATCTTGATTATTATGTGCTGCGTTGCGTACAAGATAAACAGAGTAGTATACTTTTAATAACAAATTTCGGAGGTACAATAAGTGGAATACAAAACAATCACTGTTACAAAACCTCGTTTCGGGATTGGAAGGATCCTGTGTTTATTGGCTGGATTGTTTCTTTTAGCCATCGCGTTACTTGTGAGCCTGACTATCATTGGAATTTTCGCTGGCGCAGTCTTATTGATATTAAGCTTACCTTTTTTCGCTGCTGCGAAAGGCGGGGCTCGATATACGTGTCCAAACTGCGGTTACGAAAAAAATGGGGTGGCTAATGGGAAGGTAAACGCCTCCTGCAAACGCTGCAGGCAGAACATAGCTGTCAATTGGATAGACAAATCCACAAAAAATTCAGAAAGCCTAAGTTAGAAATACACCCTTTCCTTAAACGGAAGGGGTGTTTTTTACGCTTACAATTGACTGAAACTGCACTAAATTTGTCTCACTTCTGCTACCCTTCACACGAAATTCTTTTCGAACATGATCAACAAAATGCACCGAGCCCTTAATTTCATGTATGTACCCATTGTCATATACCTCAAATAGAAGCGGAGAACCCGTTTCCATGGACTGAGCCACGGTAATTTCCATCTCCTCAATACATTGCGCATCAAGAAGGGGTTTTTGAATCTTGTGTTTTTCGTCCTCCAGTCGTTGGAATCCCTCTCGTAATTCAGGGAGTATAAACTTTGAAGACCAAATGCTTTTATCATTAATCATCGTAAACACCTCGAGACAGATTATATGCGAATGTATGTTCTGTTATCAAGGGCTAAAATTTTACTGTTAGCAGGAGACTCAAGCAACATCAGCTCCGGAGGTCAATTAGTTCATTCGCGTCAGTAATGTCGAGTACAAGGACGATCCGTTCGAGTGCGTCCATTGGGCAGCGCTTGACTTTATTATTGCAGAGTACGCTAATCGTTCTTTCCGAGAGCCCAGTCTTTGCGGCAAGGTCCTTTTGTTCGATGTTTCGATCTTTGAGTATTTCTTTTAAACGAAGCCTCACTTTTTCAGCACCTCCACAGTGTCGATTACATTTAGTGTAATTTATTCCGGGAAATTACGCAATACGTAATTGACAATTACGTTTAGTGTAATTACAATTACGTTAAACGTAAATTACGGGAGGCGTAATCAATGCATTATCTCGCAGAGTATCAATCTTTTGATTCAACACAAGCATTAAACCGTGCGGTTTATGAGCATATTAAACGCAATTCATTTGATTTAAACGAAACGGAAAGGCTGACTCTTAAAAAAATTGCTCGGTATGCTGTTAAATTTTCCGGAGCCGCTCATTTGAAAGCTGAGACATTAGCAGAGCTAATTGGGAAATCGGTAAAGACAGCCCGCCGCGCGCTGAACAAATTAGTCAAGCTGGAGATTATAAAGAAAGTAGCAACTACTCGAAAAGTGAATGGAGGCCATGGTGCGAATATTCTTGTTGTCCTACCAGTCGGAACAGCTTCTAAAAACAATAATGACCAGTCGATAATGACCAGCCGTCAGGAAAGCGAAGAGCCAAGCGGGACAAGGGGTCCAGATCCGAAATTGAAAAATGAACCATCGAATCCTACTAAACAATTCAATTATCAAAATCTTGATACGGCAGTAATCCCGGCTGAAGCACTAAAAAACACTATTCCCGAGGTCATCTATACTGCAATGAGCCGTTATTTTGAAGCAGATGAGATATACAAGTATTACGGTGTATTGCTACGGGCAAAAGCAAGCGTAGACCGCAATATCCTTTTAGAAGACCATGCAATCTGTTTTACTCAAGTTTGGCATGCAACAATTATGAAAGCGAAACGTGGGGGAATTAAAAATTTCGATAAGTATCTCTATACGGGTTTCCGCCAGGCTGCCATTGAAATTAAGAGGCGGACAAGCAAAGGTAAGATGATGGAGCAGTTCAAAGCGTTATTCGAATAAATCATTATTTTTGTATTTAAGTATTTACTTCATTACAAAAATGGTTTAGAATGAACATAGGTTATCCAATAAATTCAATTTAAGGTCTCCAGTTATTGACTCCGCTTTATTGATTGGGAACGTTCGTTCTGTTAAAATCGGAGAAGCGGTAGGTAATTCGACATTATTTATCAGAAAATAAGAAATATTGCATTTCTTGGATTGTCTAATTTCCATATTTTCTGTAAAATGAAAGCTAAAAATGTAGAAAAGTGTGTCGACTACTGGGGAAATTACTGCAGGGGGGAAATTGCGTGAAACATAAAATAGCGTCTGAAGAAGTCGTTAATGTTTTAAATAACTGGTATTCTGCGATTATGAAAGGTGAAATACAAGCTGCGTTAACATTAAAGGAAGACTCTGAACGTATGCTCCCGGATATGGAAGACAACGAGTCAGTGATCCTTTATTGTCAATTAATACAATTAAAGCACAGAATGTTACTCCAAAGAATGGATGAGAACATTGACCTTCCGGAGCCGGTTCAGGAAAATAGCAGTATTGACGGCGTTCTCGAGTATTATTACTACTTCTTCAAGGGTATATACGAAGCCCACAGCAGCCACAACAGTAACGCCATTGACTTTTTCAAAGCAGCAGAATCGAAGCTGAATTGCATAGACGATGAGCTGGAGATCGCCGAGTTTCATTATCGAATAGGGACAACTTATTACCACATGAAATCCACAATATTGTCAGAGAACCACCTCAACCAAGCACTTCGAATTTTTTGTAAGCATCGAGATTATAGCCGCCGCCGTTTGACTTGCAGTATTGCACTTGCCCTTAACTATATTGATGAGATGGAATTCGCTAAAGCAGAAGCTCTTTTAACCGAGTGCGCTCAAATGTCCCAGTCTCTTGAAGATCGTTACATTTTCGGATTATCCGTATTTAACTTAGGTTACATGAAAATTAAGGAAAACAAACTGAATGATGCTGTTCTTTACATAGAACAAGCTCTCGCCATTGACGAGTTAAAAGAGAACGCGCCATTCGCTTACCTGCATTGTGTTTACGAAGCAGCAAGGAGTTACTTTAAACTTGGACAAGTAAAGGAAGCGCTAGAACGGCTTCAGGAAGGTTTTCTGAAGTCAACAGAAGCTGATAAAAAAATCTTCTTTTTAAAATTTAAAACGTTGCATTCATTGTACGTTTTAGAGGATAATAAGAAGGTAACAGAATGTATCCAATTGTTAGAAAAGAAGAAATCTTTTGTAGACGTAGAAGCCTTGGCGCTCGATATCGCCCACTTCTACAAGCACAAAAAAGATTTCGAAAAGAGCGTTAAGTACTACGAGAAATCAATTAACGCAACAAGGAGCATTCTGAAGTGAACACAGGGGAGAGACGGCGTTATGAAAAAAGCGGTTGTAAGTGTTTTGGCGGCGGTACTAATTGTATCAGCGGGTTACGTGTTTGTTCCTAAGCAACAGGAAAACAAAATTGCATCGCGCGGAGCTACACATAGTGTAAACGCTGATTCCGGCATTGTAGTAGCATCTCGAGGAGCTACTGCATAACGAAACCTGCTGAAGAGCAGGTTTTTTTATTTTTTATCATAATCGTTGTCGAAAAACCAGATATCTTCAATTGATCTGTTTAAGAGCTTGGCAAGCTTGTATGCTACGGGGAGGGTAGGAAGACTCTTCCCGTTTTTCAATGCAGAAAATGATGTCTCACTTATGCCGATTTTGGAAGCAAGGAATTTTTGAGAACGACCATCCTCCTCTAAGATCTTCCTCAGATTAGATTTCATTTTCATGCTCTCACCTCTACTACAGTTTCAACAATAGTTATTATTTTTCCTTTTTATTTAAGTGGACTTGCATTTTTATTTAAGTCCGCGCTTATACTCTAATGCAGGCTGCCGATCGTCGTTTCGTCATTCGTTCATTCTTCACTCCTTCCTCTCCTAACAATTTTTTAGTTGTTTGGTGTGGCGCTGTTCTAGGTTGGTTTACTTTAGTAGGCTGTTCTTTAGTTGTAACGCATGTAAATACTCTAGTAAGGAAGTGGTCGATATGTTGGGAGTTAACTTTAGTTGGTCAGGAGTTTTCTCTATGGAGCCGGTCATGTTTGGAGCTTACGCGTTAGTAGGCGGAGTAGGGCTTGTATGCATCGGGGCTGCATGGATGGAATCAAAAATGTGGGGCGGGCCGTTTGAGTACGTCGCTACTTTTGTAAATGGTCTGTTAAAAATAGGCTTACCGGCCTCGTACTTTTTCCTTTTACTGCGTTTTGTGATGGGTCTGTAAGTCATGCCTGGACTCGTCCAAAGATACCGGGCAAAACAAAGGTTGAAATATGCTTTGGGAGCTGCCGGCCTGTTTATTAGCAGAAAATTGTCGAACGGTAATGAAGCACGCCGCTACCCTAAAATTCACGATGTTCAACTTACCGATAGTCATATTCGTTATGTATTTACTTTGCTGAACGGAATGGATCCTAAGGATGTAATAAAGAAAGAATTTGTGTTCCAACAGGTTTTCGGCCGTAATCTTGAATTAAAAGGGGACATGAAAAGGTTTGTATTGTACGTGTACTCCCAAGAAATGAAGGAAATCGTTGCGTACGATCCATCGATTATGCTACCAGCGGTCAAAACACTGAAATTACCTGCTTTATGTGGGGCCGACAGGCACGGCAAAATTATTGCATACGACATGACTGTTAACCCCCATATCCTCATAGGAGGTCGCACGGGCTGGGGTAAATCAACACAACTGCGTCAGCTCTTAACAACGATGATTCTAAGCAAGAAGCCAGAGGAGTTAGAACTGTACCTCGGAGATTGTAAAAAAGCAGAATTTCACTTATTCCGTAATGTGGAGCACGTTAAAGCCAATCTTGTTCAAGAAAAGGACATAGGGCGGATGATTGAGCATATAAGCGCCGAGATGGATAAAAGAAGTGACCTATTGGATGCTTTTTCAGTGGAACATATAGATAAGCTGCCATCTGATAAAAGAAAACCCTATATTGTGTTGTGTATTGATGAAGTGATAAAGCTCAGTAAGAATCAGAGAATAATGGATCAGCTTATAGATCTGACCTCATTAGGTCGCGCGCTGGGCATTTTTGTTATCTTGTCAATGCAGCGGCCGGTAGCCAAGGTTATTGATACAACGGTTAGAGCCAACCTTAATGTGGCAATGGGCTTCCGTGTCCGGGACGCGATAGAGGCAAGGGTGCTCAGCACACCAGGAGCCGAAAAACTCCCGGTTCCCGGCAGGTTCTATATGGATATTGAGGGAGACATGACAGAGGTGCAGGCACCGTTTTTAACTCTGGAGGAGGCGCAGAAACTGTTAGAGCCGTTCAAAGTAGCGCCGGAAACCGCTAAACATGTATCGGATGACGATTTAACCATGGCTGAAGAAGAAAGTGATCAAATCTTTGGAAGGTGGATTGAATAATGAAAGCACGGGACAAAAGCATAATAGAGGCTTTAGAAAGCTTTAGAGCACTTGACCGCGATCAACTGGCCGAAATGTTTTATAGCCACACAAAAAGTCCAGTCACTAATGTCAATTTCGCATTGAAACGACTGAGGGACCGGGGCTACATTGAAGCAGACCAAAACAGGAAACCTTATGTTTACTTTCCGAAGCCCTCCAGGATTAAAACCGGTGGGCAAAAAGTTGACCATTTCTTGTCTATAGCTGATTTTTATCTGCAATTAAAGCGTGACGGCGGAGACCTAAAATTCTTCCACGTTGAGCCTGGTTATACAGAACATGTCCGACCAGACGTCTGTGTTATGTGGCGTGGTTCAGTGTGGTTTGTAGAAGTTCAACGTACACACTACACACAAAAAATAATGAACGAAAAAATGGCTAGATACTCAAAGTATTATCAATCAGGTGCTTGGCAGCTGCTCCCTTTTCATAAAGAAAAGGCACCATTTCCTTATGTTTGGATCATCACGGATCACAAATATCCGATTAAAACTGCAGGGTTTCGCGTGTTCCAGTCAAAAAATGTGGAGGCTTTTTTAAGCGAGGTAGCCACCAGACAAAAGGCCGCACAGCAAACGAAGCCTTCAGTAGGGTCACGGTTGTCGTCGTAATTAGGCTATTACTACGTAATAATAAATAAAAAATAAGTATGAATATAATAATATAAATAAAATATAATATGTTTATTATTTATATATTATATGTGTATTTCTTTAGGGGGGGGTTATTACTGCTCTCTCCTGTGCACTTCAACTTTTCGACTTTAAGAACCCCCTTGCTAAAACAAATCGAAAATATATTTTTCTTATTTAAGTATTTACTTATTTACAAAATTGTGATAAATTATAATCAGCATACTATACACAACTGGGGGGGTTACATATTGGCAAAAGGACGTCCTAAGCAATTTGAAAAGATGATCGCATATAATACTCGACTTCAAGCCGAGACCAAGTTGCAGGCTGATGCGCTTGTTGCAACATCTACGAAATTTGAAGGGCAACGGGAGTTGTTTGAAGAAATGCTCCGTCTTTATAAACAAGCTTACCCTGAGCATTATGAAAAGGCTGAGAAATATCGGGAGCTGCTTAAAGAAGATTAAGGAACCTGACTAAAAGTTGGGTTCTTTTTTTATTTTGTATTTTTGTATTTACTTATTTACATAAATACAAAAATGGTGTATATTAAGATTAACAAATTAAAGGAGTGGTTTTCCGTGACTTTTAAAACAAACCTCTTTTTGCGAATCAGCCAGATTAAAACGGATATTGAGCTGGAACTTATTTCAAGGCGTTCTGTTGAGCGGTTGATCGAGCTGCAGAGTGCTGCGGCCGCCATCCACGGAATTATTTGGCCGTTAAGATATGAAGGTGGTTTCGATTTTATCGACAAAGCTACTGCGGAGCTTGAGCAATTAAATTTTATGATTGGCGAGAAGCTGAAAAAGAGGGTACGTCGATGAAAATAAAAGCGAGATACTGGACGGCATTAACTTCTGACGAACGGGCGCGTATGATCAAATGGGCAGCTGAGGGAAACCAGCTCAAATACTGGATTAAGTAACGAAAAGTTTGCTGGCAAAGAGTGTATACCTGATCCAGATCGACTGCTGTACTGTTGTAATTTCGTGATATAATCGTTCTGACAACGATGAAGGACACGGAGGAAGATCGAAAATGGAAGAAAAATTTGAGACTAACGGTATTGATACGTCGATCACTTACGAATACAAGGAATTCCCGGACAAGCGAGCAGGACGATGTGATAACTGCGACTATACGCTGTTCAAAAGCTCGGTTAAGAGCGGGAAGTTTCTTCGGGAGTGCCGGCGGTGTGGAATGAAAAAGAATATCTAAGATAGGGGGCCGTGTAAGCCGCAGACACACATACACCCTTGAATCTGAAAAAGAAGGGTGTAATTATATAATCGGTGGGTAAGTGAGTAGTTTAATTAAAATTAAAATGACGACATTTGAAAATATAGGATCAGGGCCGATTCATCTTCCAGAAGAAGAACTGCATACCAGTGCTGCCTGGCTTGAATTGAAAGAGACGGATTCGGAGATCGGCGAAAAAACGCTTGAACAGCTGCTTTTAGGTATTGCCCACGTCCTGCAGCATATCGTGCCTGTATACGTCATGTGCGACCGAAATGACGTGCATGTCGTGCCGCAAATCAAAGCCGCACATACCGGACTTCCGACAATCTTTCTGTATGATCATTATCCGGGCGGAATCGGACTTGCCGATGAAGTATATAAGCGATTTGATGAAATCAATGAAGGGGCTGAGCGCCTGATCAGACAATGTCCATGTCAAGACGGATGTCCTTCCTGCATCGGCTCCGAAATAGAAGGAATAGATGCAAAGAAAGCGATACTCCGGCTCTTGAATTACGTGTAAAAGAAAAGGGGGACGAAAGATGTCCTTGAAAAATAAATTAAAGCGGATGAAAAACCACCTGAATGTGCCGGAAGCTGAAAAAAAGCCGGCAGCTTCACAACTTTCGGTCCCGGATATTCAAGTCCCATTTAGAGAAGAATGGGAGGCATTCGGAGTGAAGCCTTTCTTTTTTGAGGATGAATACTGTCTTATCCGCGAAACCGTCTATCCGCTTTCGCACCGCCACGGACGGTACAGCTTCAGTGAACTTGATGACGTCATGGCATTATGGAATAAAGGCGGATTGACACATACTTTATCAGCAGAAGGATACGAAAAAAGCCAGCTGTTCTTCTTTGATACTGAAACGACCGGCCTCGGCGGCGGGGCCGGCAATATGATCTTTTTGCTCGGTCATGCAAGAGTGTATGAAGACCGTGTCGCGGTTAAACAGCATCTGCTTCCTAAACCGGGAAACGAGACGGCTCTTTACAAAAGCTTTTTAAGTGAGGTTGACATTACGTCCCTTGTTACGTATAACGGAAAAGCCTTTGACTGGCCGCAGGTAAAAACTAGGCATACATTGCTCCGGGACAGGCTTCCGAAACTTCCTGACTTCGGTCACTTTGATCTTCTGCACGGGGCGAGACGGCTTTGGAAACATAAATTAGAGCGTGTATCGCTTTCGGCGGTTGAAAATGAAGAGCTTGCTTTTAAAAGGGACGAAGACACCCCTGGTTATTTGGCGCCGATGCTGTATTTTCAATTTTTAAAGGCGGAGGATCCGGCTCTTTTAAAGGGAGTGCTCTCGCATAATGAACAAGATGTGCTTTCCCTCATCGCTCTTTACATCCATATGTCAAAAAAGATCTTTGCATCTTCTGATCAGACGTCAGAACGTCAGGAAGCATACGCCATGGCGAAATGGTTTATCGCTCATAAAGAAACCGATCGGGCTGTTTCACAGCTGGAAGCGCTGCAAGGCAAAGCCTTTGAAGATTCAGATCGGGCCCTTTTTGACTTAGCAATGCTTTATAAAAAACAAAACCGCAGGCAAGACGCCGTGCCCCTTTGGGAGAAACTGACGGGCTCTGATCTTCACATATGCAGACACCAATCAGCGGTAGAGCTGGCGATCTATTTTGAGCATCACGCAAAAGATTACAAAAAAGCTCTGCAGGCCGCGCAGCAGGCGGCAGAAGACGGGGAAATATCGGAAAAAGAAGCTGAGAAGCTCCATGTGAGAATTGCCCGGCTCAAGAGGAAATATTCCTCTTGAAATATTGCCCGGGAAAGCGCAAAAGCCGAGCTGTTTCGCCAAAAATATTTTTTTCTGAATCCGCATCGATTTTGTTGTAGAATGGTGCCGCATCTTGTAAAATAGCGTTAGTTATTTATAGGGGAGAGTTGGTATGTATAAAGGTGTTTTTTACTTGTTCTTTGTCGTGGTTTTTTTGATTGCGTTTGTATTTTCGAATTTTAAAGACAGCTTGCTGACGCACTTTTAAATTGGGTGATTGAATTAGAACATGCACCCTCTTTTCTTCATAACCTAACAGTGTAATAAAAGTTAATGGAGAGGGGATTTAGCATGTTTCATCATCATTGTTGCAGACCAAACGTGATGCCGCCGATTGTCCATCCGACTCATTGCTGTGAACACCATTGTTTTTCTAACACAGTTGTGCCGCATATTCATCCGCAACATACAACTAACGTAAATCACCACAACTTTGAGCACGTTCATTACTATCCGCACACTTTTTCAAATGTTGACCCGACAACTCACCAGCATTTTCAGTGCGGAAGCCCTTGCTGCGATCATTAGTATTGAACGCTTAAGCAAGATCGGTTAGGATATCAGCAAATCAAAATGGGGCCCGATGGGGAGCCCCATTTTTTAAGCAGGTGATCAATTGAAAGTATTAGCCGTAACAGGATACAAGCCGTTTGAACTCGGGATTTTTAAACAGGATGACCAGGCCCTTGTTTATATAAAAAAGGCGATAGAAACCAGACTCAGAAGCTTTATTGACGAAGGCTTGGAATGGATTCTCATATCCGGACAGCTGGGGACTGAGCTTTGGGCGGCTGAAACGGCATACGATCTCAGAGAAGAGTATCCGGAATTAAAGGTTGCCGTTATCACGCCTTTCTACGGTCAAGAAGAAAAGTGGAAGGAACCGAATAAAGAAATGTATGAAGCGGTGCTTGCTCAGGCAGATTATGAGGAGAGCCTGACGCATCGGCCGTACGAAAGTCCGCTCCAATTCCGGCAGAAAAACGCGTTCTTTATTGAAAAGTCAGATGCGCTTTTGCTTTTATATGATCCTGAAATGGAAGGATCGCCGAAATATATGCTGCAGCAGGCAGAAAAACGCCGTGAAACAGACGGATATCCGATTTATTCGATTACGATGGATGATCTCCGTGCCGCCGTTGAAGAAGAAGATTTCTTTACATAACACGTCAGAGAATATTTGACAACGGGACGTGTTTCTGAATAAAATATAACATGATGATTCACGATATGAGGTGAAAAAGATGCTTGCTGATAAAGTAAAGCTTTCTGCGAAAGACATTTTGGAAAAAGAATTTAAAACAGGCGTTAGAGGTTACAGACAAGAAGACGTTGACAAATTTTTAGATATGATTATTAAGGATTATGAAACCTTTCATCAAGAAATTGAAGAATTGCAGCAAGAAAATCTGCAGCTGAAAAAACAGCTTGAAGAAGCAAGCAAAAAACAGCCGGTGCAGTCCAATACGACCAACTTTGACATTCTGAAAAGGCTGTCCAACCTTGAGAAACATGTATTCGGAAGCAAACTTTATGACGAATAGGGCAGATGCACTTGTCAAATGAGACAAGTTGCTTTATAATGAACAAGTGTTCTTAACGTTCGGGTAATCGCTGCAGATCTTTGAATCTGTAGAGGAAAGTCCATGCTCGCACGGTGCTGAGATGCCCGTAGTGTTCGTGCCTAGCGAAGAAATAAGCTAGGGCAGCCTTGATAGGCTGACGGCAGGAAAAAAGCCTACGTCTCCGGATATGGCTGAGTATCCTTGAAAGTGCCACAGTGACGAAGTCTCATCAGAAATGGTGAGAGTGGAACGCGGTAAACCCCTCGAGCGAGAAACCCAAATTTTGGTAGGGGAACCTTCTTGAAGGAATTGAACAGATAGAAGGACAGAATGCTTTCTGTAGATAGATGATTGCCGCCTGAGTACGAGGTGATGAGCCGATTGCAGTACGACGGAACAAAACATGGCTTACAGAACGTTAAACATTATTGATATGACAAATTAGAGCTCTCCTTTAAAGGGGAGCTTTTATCTTGAATGAAACGAAAGCTTAAAAGAGACAGGGTGATACGATGAAGAAGTACACACTAATAGCGACGGCGCCGATGGGAATCGAAGCGATCGTCGCCAAAGAAGTGCGTGATTTAGGTTATGAATGCAAAGTAGACAACGGAAAAGTCATTTTTGAAGGAGATGCGCTTGCGATCTGCCGCGCTAACTTATGGCTGCGGACGGCTGACCGCATCAAAGTACAGGTCGCCGAGTTTCAGGCGAAAACGTTTGATGAGCTGTTTGAAAAAACAAAAGCGATTGACTGGCGCGCGTACATCCCGGAAAACGCAAAGTTCCCCGTTACCGGAAAGTCCGTGAAATCAGTGCTTGCCAGTGTGCCTGACTGCCAGCGGATCGTCAAAAAGGCGATAGCGGAAAAGCTGAAACTGCAATCAGGAAAACAAAATGAATGGATTGAAGAAACGGGCCCTGAGTATAAGGTGGAGATTTCCCTTTTAAAAGATAAAGCCGTACTTACACTGGATTCATCAGGAACAGGCCTTCACAAAAGAGGATACAGGGTTGATCAGGGAGGAGCTCCGATTAAAGAGACGCTCGCTGCCGCGTTAATTCAGTTAACCAACTGGACGCCTGACCGTCCGTTCGTTGATCCGTTCTGCGGTTCCGGCACGATCGCCATCGAAGCCGCTTTAATCGGGCAAAACATTGCTCCCGGTTTTAACCGTGATTTTGTTTCAGAAGACTGGGAATGGATCGGAAAAGAACTGTGGGACAAGGCGCGTCTTGAAGTGGAAGAAAAGGCTAACTATGATCAGCCGCTGCAGATCTTTGCCAGTGACGTGGATCACCGGATGGTAAACATCGCCAAAGAAAACGCAGAAGAAGCGGGACTTGGTGACCTGATCGAATGCAAACAAATGCGGGTGCAGGATTTTACGACGAAACTCGAATACGGCGTAATCGTCGGAAACCCTCCGTACGGCGAACGGCTCGGCGAAAAAAGGGAAGTCGAGCAGATGTATAAAGAAATGGGCCGGGCATTTGAATCTCTTGATACATGGTCTGTCTACATGTTAACGTCAAATGAACAATTTGAAGAGGTCTACGGAAGAAAAGCAACCAAAAAACGGAAGCTCTTTAACGGTTTTATCAAAACGGATTATTATCAGTACTGGGCTAAAGTGCGGCCGCAGCGGAAAAAGCCGCAACAAAGAGAAGACGCCTGAAACAGCGTCTTCTCCGGCATCTTTACGTTTTATTCTGCCATTACCAGCGGTGCGCTTTTGCGTTGCTCCGTAAAATAATGTTGGTCTTGGACATTTCGGTGTGGCCGTTCACTTGCGATTTAGAGCGTTTCGGCCGCGTCCAATTGTGATGAAACAATTCAGAATGCTGATCTAATCGATCTTTATAACTCATGTAACCATCACTCCCGGATAGAATAATTTTGTGAAGATGGATATTCGATCGAATATCTGTTGTAGTTTGTGCAGGTCAGGTGCGGATCATTCAGAATGGCATGTATAGAAAGTGAAGCATCGGCATAGAATGATGATTATTTCTATTTGAGAGGTGATCTATTTTATGCTGAACAGCGAGCACTTCAGTAAAATACAAAAGGCGTTAGACGCAACTGCTTTCCGGCTGGAGGAAGCCGGAGCGGAGTTCGGTCCTTCCGCCATGACACACGCACAGGAAGAACTTGAAAATGCGGTAAAACATACACATTCAACAGACCATCCGTTCCTATGTACACATATCATTAACCGGAAATGATAATGGCAAAAACTTGGCGAGGCCAAGTTTTTTTGTTGTATTGAAAAGGGTTAAATGATATTATAGATGGTCTGAATGCCGAATAGTTAGGGGTTGGAGTTGGGTGACAACATCACGTTTGCCTTTTGCTTTAACAAAAGAAAAGAATTTTTACGAAGAATTGAACAATTGGATTGGTGACGTGTTTTACGATATCCTTCCCGAGAAAGGCTTTGACCTTCGGGATGAGCAGGTATTTATGGCGTTTCAGCTTGAACGGGCATTTAAAGAGAAAAAAGTCATGTTCGCTGAGGCAGGAGTCGGTACGGGGAAAACGCTGGTGTATCTGCTGTTTGCCATCAGCTATGCCAGATATACGGGTAAACCGGCCATTATCGCATGCGCCGATGAAACGTTAATTGAACAGCTTGTCAAAAAAGAAGGCGACATTTCCAAGCTGACAGAACATTTGGATCTGCAGATTGATACACGGCTGTCCAAATCCCATGAGCAGTATCTGTGTCTGAAAAAGCTTGAGAAAACGATGCAGCGTTCTGATGATGAAAAGTGGCTGGATCTTTATGAGTCGCTGCCTTCATTCGTACACGAATCACAAGCGATGCAGCGCTTTTATCCGTACGGCGACCGCAAACAGTACGCTGATTTGACGAATGAAGAGTGGGCAGGCGTCAGCTATGATTCCTTCCAAGATTGTTTAACTTGTGATATGAGACATAGATGCGGTTTAACACTTTCGAGAGATCATTACAGAAAATCAACGGATCTGATTGTTTGCTCCCATGATTTCTACATGGAGCATGTATGGACGGAAGAATCACGCAAAAGGGAAGGACAGCTGCCGCTTTTGCCGGATCACAGCGCCGTCGTGTTTGATGAAGGACATCTGCTGGAATTCGCCGCGCAAAAAGCGTTAACGTATCGCGTGAAGCAGTCGACGCTTGAGCTGTTTTTAGAGCGTCTGCTTCAAAATGATATCAGAGAGGAATTCGCCGAACTGATTGAAGATGCCCTTGCCGCAAACGATGAGTTTTTCTATGTGCTGTCAGAGGAATCGAAGGAAATCGCAGGCTCTCACCGATTGGACATCCAAAACGATCAGCGTGTTAAGCGTGCGGCTGACGAACTGTGCCGTCTGCTCGATAAAATCGGGGAGGCGCTCGTATTTGAATCGGAAATGTATACGATCGATAAGTACGAGCTGTCAGTCGTAGAAGAATACGTCGAACAAATGGCATATTCGCTGTCGCTGTATCAAAAGGATGCCATCAGCTGGCTTGAAACGCGGGATACAGACTCAACGTTTGTCGTTATGCCGAGAACTGTAGCCGAAGTTTTGGGAGAAAAGGTCTTTTCTAAAAAGATTCCTTATATCTTCTCATCGGCCACTCTTTCTGAGGGCGGTTCATTTGATTATATCGCTGACAGCCTCGGAATCCGTGATCCTTTATCATTCACCGTTGAATCTCCGTACGATTATGAGGAGCAAATGTCTGTTGCGCTTCACGGTGACATGACGTCTGAGCAGAAAACAGCCGAAACGATTGAAACCATTAAGAAGAATGAAGGACGCACCCTCGTTCTTTTCCCTTCCTTTGAAGACATGAAGGAATTTAAAGAACAGGCTGCCGCGTGGGAGCTGCCGTATCCGATATACTACGAAGGTGATGAAGAAATCAGCAGTCTGGTCGAAAAATTCCAGCGGGATGAAGAATCCGTGCTTTGTTCCGTCCACTTATGGGAAGGTCTTGACATTCCCGGTGACTCGCTCCGGAATGTGACCATTTGGGCGTTGCCGTATCCGCCTCATGATCCCGTGTTTACCGCAAAGCGGAACGGAGCGAAAAAAGATCCGTTTGAGGAAGTTGATCTGCCGTACATGCTCTTGAGAGTCCGGCAGGGAATCGGCCGCCTCATCCGTTCTAATCAGGACAGCGGAACCATATCCATTTATGCGGGCGGAGAAAGTGAACGGGTCTTGGCCGAAGTCAAAAAGATCTTGCCTGTTACACCGAAAATCGTATAAAAACAAAAGCTGCAGGATTCTTATCCTGCGGCTTTTTTAAATCCGGGAAGTTGACTTTATCACGGCATTCCATTAGCCTGTAATTGATAGTGAAAAGGGAGGGGAACGGATATGGATTTACATACATATGAAAAAGAGTTTTTTGATCTGTTAAAAAGAGTATCCCACTATGTCGAAGCCATTGCACTTATGCATTGGGACTTAAGAACGGGAGCCCCAAAAAAAGGCTCTGATGACCGGGCGGAAAGCATCGGACAGCTGTCGGCTGACGTTTTTCAAATCCAGACATCCGACCGGATGAAAGAGCTGATCGACATCCTTCTCGCGCATGCAGAAGAGCTGCCTGAAGATACAGTGAAAGCGGCGGAACTTGCGAAAAAAGATTATGATCATAATAAAAAAATTCCTGAAGATGAGTATAAAGAATATGTCATTTTAACATCGAAAGCTGAAACGGCTTGGGAGGATGCAAAGGCTGCCTCTGATTTTTCTATGTTTGCTCCGTACCTTGAGAAGCTGATTGATTTTAATAAGCGGTTTATTTCGTATTGGGGCTATGAAGATCATCCATACAACGCATTGCTCGATATTTTCGAACCGGGTGTTACGGTAAAGGTGCTGGATCAGCTGTTTTCTGAATTGAAGGAAGCGATTATTCCGCTTATCAAAAAAGTGACGGAATCCGGCAATAAACCGGACACTTCCTTTATAACGAAAACGTTTTCGAAAGAACAACAAAGAGACCTCTCCTTGTATTTCTTAAAAGAGTTCGGGTATGATTTTGACGGCGGCCGCCTGGACGAGACGGTGCATCCGTTTGCGACGACAATCAACCGGGGCGATGTGCGGGTGACGACCAGATATGACGAAAACGATTTCCGCACGGCGATTTTCGGAACGATTCATGAATGCGGGCATGCGATCTACGAGCAGAATATTGACGAAGCGTTGAGCGGAACGAACTTATCTGACGGTGCATCCATGGGAATTCATGAATCCCAATCGTTATTTTATGAAAACTTTATCGCCAGAAATCAACATTTCTGGACCGCCTATTATGAAAAAATGGTTGAGGCTTCGCCTGATCAATTTCAAGATGTGAAAAGAGAGGACTTAGTACGCGCCGTAAATGAGGCGAAACCGACATTTATCCGAATTGAAGCCGATGAGCTGACATATCCGCTTCATATTATTATCCGTTATGAAATTGAAAAAGCGATTTTCAGCAATGAAGTGACAGTGGAAGAACTGCCTGCATTGTGGAATCAAAAATATCATGATTATTTAGGCATTACGCCGCCATCTGACGCAAAAGGCATTTTGCAGGACGTACATTGGGCGGGCGGCGATTTCGGCTATTTCCCTTCCTATGCGCTCGGATATATGTATGCGGCACAGCTGAAGCATACCATGCTTGACGATCTGCCTGAATTTGACCAATTAATAGAACGGGGCGATTTTGAGCCGATCAAACAATGGCTGACAGAAAAGGTTCATCAGCACGGAAGACGCAAAATGCCGCTTGACATCATAAAAGATGCAACGGGAGAAGAGCTGAACGTTCAATATCTCATTGAGTATCTCGTCGGCAAATATTCAAATTTATATTTATAAACGAAACGCCCGGTATACACCGGGTGTTTTTCTAAAAATTCTAAAAACACGAATAATCGAAAACCAATTCTTTGTAAAAGTTCGGAAATATTCAAATTTCACTATGCAAAAGAAGTGTATCTTGTTATAATTTGATTAATATCATACGAACACTCATATAATCGCGTGGATATGGCACGCAAGTTTCTACCGGTCACCGTAAATGTCCGACTATGAGTGAGCAATGGAACGGCTTTATTCGGCCGTTGCGTGTAGATCATTCGGCATTGCTTGCTCTTTTTTTGGAGAGCGGGCAATGCTTTTTTTATTTTTTATAAGCGGGGGTAATCATTGTGGAAGCATTAAAACGAAAAATAGCAGAAGACGGAATTGTTCTTTCTGATCAAGTGCTGAAAGTGGATTCTTTTTTAAACCATCAAATTGATCCGGTTCTCATGCAGCAGATCGGCCGGGAATTTGCGCGCCGTTTTGAAAAAGACGAGATAACCAAAATCGTCACAATTGAATCTTCGGGCATTGCCCCTGCGGTGATGGCCGGCCTTGAACTCGGCGTTCCCGTCATCTTTGCGAGAAAAAGGAAGTCTCTCACATTAACGGATGATCTGCTGACGGCATCCGTCTATTCTTTCACGAAAAAAACAGAAAGTCAGATTGCTGTCTCCGGAAATCATCTGTCGAAAGATGACCGCGTGTTAATCATTGACGACTTTTTAGCGAACGGACAGGCGGCAGAAGGACTTTTATCCATCGTAAAACAAGCAGGCGCAGCGGTTTGCGGGATCGGAATCGTCATTGAAAAGTCATTTCAGCCGGGAAGAGATGAGCTGGTGAAAAAAGGATGCCGGGTCGAATCATTGGCGAGAATTCAATCGCTTGAAGACGGAAAAGTGACATTTGTACAGGAGGTCCGTTCATGAAAAACGGCTATGCCAAAACACTTTCACTCGGTATCCAGCACGTGCTTGCCATGTATGCCGGCGCCGTCGTCGTTCCCTTAATTGTAGGAGCGGCATTGGGACTGAACGCAGGACAGCTGACATATCTCGTATCAATTGACATTTTTATGTGCGGGGCGGCTACGCTGCTTCAAGTATGGAGGAATAAATGTTTCGGCATCGGCTTGCCCGTTGTGCTCGGCTGTACGTTCACCGCGGTAGCGCCGATTATTTCCATCGGTAAGGAGTACGGGATTTCAGCCATTTACGGAAGCATTTTGGCATCGGGTCTGCTTGTCATTCTGCTGTCGTTTTTCTTCGGCAAGCTCGTATCCTTTTTCCCGCCTGTCGTAACCGGATCTGTCGTGACGATTATCGGGATGACCTTAATGCCGGTCGCGATGAATCATATTGCCGGCGGGGAAGGCAGCAAGGATTTCGGTGATCCGGCTAACCTTGCCCTCGGATTTACGGTGCTCGTCATCATCGTGCTGCTTTATCGGTTTACAAAAGGATTTTTGAAATCCATTTCGATTTTAATCGGCATTGTCATCGGGACGGCCATCGCATATTTTATGGGAAAAGTGCAATTTGACAATGTGGCGAATGCTGACGCAATTCAAATGATTAAACCGTTTTACTTCGGGGCGCCGACATTTCATGCGGCACCGATTATTACGATGTCCATCGTTGCCATTGTCAGCCTTGTTGAGTCAACCGGCGTCTATTTCGCTCTCGGTGACCTGACAAACCGGCGCCTGTCTGAACGTGATTTAGCAAAAGGCTACCGTGCGGAAGGCCTGGCGGTATTCATCAGCGGCATTTTTAATGCTTTTCCGTACACGGCTTATTCCCAAAACGTCGGCCTCGTGCAGCTGACGGGAATTAAGAAAAACGCGGTTATCGGTGTCACGGGCGCACTTTTAATGCTCTTCGGCCTTTTTCCGAAAATCGCAGCCTTCACGACCATCATCCCGTCTTCCGTACTGGGAGGCGCGATGGTGGCCATGTTCGGCATGGTCATCTCCTACGGCATTAAAATGCTCAGTCAAATTGACTTTAAAAAGCAGGAAAACCTTCTGATTGTCGCGTGTTCGGTCGGATTGGGACTCGGTGTAACCGTCGTTCCCGATATGTTTAAGCACCTGCCGTCTTACTTAAATCTACTGACCACAAACGGAATCGTCGCCGGAAGCTTTACCGCCGTCCTTTTGAATATTATTTATAATATGATTCCTAAAACGAAAAAAAACCTTGATGTGACAAGGGTTCAAGAGGGTTAGTCACCCGTTTTTCTTTAAAATAACATCTTATTTTATCCAGATCGAGGATGCTTCCGAAAGTTTGCTGAACTTTTTGCGAGGCATCCTCTTTCATTTATTATTTTCATTGTTTGAAAAGAAACAAATTGAGTGATGAGGCATCCACTTTTTTTGCCGAAAAACCGTCCCGGACTATATGTACGTGAACGAGTATCTTGTGCACGGATCCTTACAAATGAGAGTGAAAAGAAGGGAAAGCCCCTTCTTTTAATTAATCCATCCTTCAAAAGTTGCGCGATAGAACCCTTCGATTATCTCTACTTTCTTAAGGTAATATGTAACACCATTCTTAACAGTTGTATTTGGGATATCCCATCTATGAAGGTAATCCATTGTAAAAGAATCTTTGGTCGCTTGTGTCGAAATTTTTGTTTGAGTTGAGTCGCTATTTGTATGACCAGGGCTAGATGCAAAAGCAGGGGCAGCGGAAACGAGTAAAGCGAGAGACAAGGCAGAACCAGTTAAAACTTTTTTTAATTTCATTTTGAACACTCCTTTGTTTTTTAATACACTTGTATTATTACATACAATACAAAAATAACCAAGGGTTTTTTTGTTAATATTTTGCGAGCGTGAATTTAGTTAGGGGCAATCTTTTCATTCACTGTTGCGGCTTATTTCAGGATATTGATAAGTATATAGAGAAAAAGAGTTGAATATTGCTGGCCTCTGGTGATCTGCAGCTTTTGAGTGAGTGCTAGCTTTAGATATTTCAATGCTTTTCCAACGGGGAAGGTGCGATATGAAATTTAACACTGAAACAATTGTACAAAAGTAAAATCTTTATTTAAAATGTTATAAATACGAATTTTCAATATAGGAGGTTATCTGATGGCAGAAAAGAAAAAAGCTTTAATCATTGTGGATGTACAAAAAGCCTTTGATGATAAAAAGTGGGGAGAACGAAATAACGTAAAGGCGGAAGAAAATATCAGCAAAATACTGAAATTATGGAGAGAAAAAGGATGGACAGTCATATACATACAACATACTTCTGATAAACCTGGTTCTTTATTTTATCCAAAAAATGAGGGGGTTGCTATAAAGGAAATCGTTAAACCTATGGAAAAAGAAGTCATTATAACCAAAAAAGTAAACAGCAGCTTTATTGGGACTAATCTAGAAGAGCTTTTAAAAGCAAATGATATAACAACTGTCGTAATCACTGGCTTGACTACGCCGCACTGTGTTTCAACAACCACAAGGATGAGCGGTAATTTAGGATTTGATACATACCTGATTTCAGATGCAACAGCAGCCTTCGGAATGAGAGATCAAAATGATACATATTATGATGCAGAGACTATTCACAATATATCTCTGGCAACATTGCATGATGAATTTGCCACAATATTAACGACTGATCAATTAATCAATGATTTTATAAAAACAAACTGACTAACATTATGGCTAAGGGCGGCGGTGGATATAGGCGGCTGAAAAGCATATTCAGGCGCATACAAGGACCTCTCGAAAAATACGGGGGTTGCCGACTCTTTTCATCGTCGCAATATCAATTTAAAAAAGGCATCTGCTTCAGATGCTTTTTTTGTTTCTTGTAAACCGGTTTCGGTAAAAAATGGCGGTTAACGGTCTGATTCGGCTTCGGTTTTGAATAACAAAAGGCTTTACTAATCAGCGAATTATTCAAGATTTTTTGGCTTGTGCTGAGTCTGGTGTTTTTTGATTTCCTTGAATATATTGGCTTGATCATCTTTTTGAGGCTGAGGCTCTTTGTTAAGACATTTTGGATCGATCACATTTTTAAGGTCTTTGATGGTTAAAGGCTTACAGTCATCTTTTAATTCGTAACCTAATTGTCCATTAGCTTCTAAAGTGGCATATTTAATTGTGTTTATGTTTGAAATGCCAAGAAGTCTTAAACGCATTTCGAGTTGATCTGCTGTCAGTCTCAGCTTCTTTAAGTTTTCTATATTGAGTTGGCCGTCTTCTATAACGAATTTAGATTTTCCAGTTAAAAAAGATTCAATCCAGTTTACTTTTACTTGAAACCATTCCATCAAAATCAAAGCGCTAAAAAGGATAGACGCAGCGATTAATGTTTTCAATAAACTGGTTTCTAAAATGGGGTGAACGATAATCGTACCGATTGAAATCATGACCATTGTCTGTGCAATGGTCATTTGTGCAATGGATTTTCTCCCTGAAATTCTCAGTAAAATCATTCCGAATGCAATTATAATTAATTCTTCCCAAGCAAATCTCATGTTATCACCCTGGATTGTGTTTTATCAAAAATAAAAGAGCAAGTAAGAGGTTTTATGTGTACTTGCTCACGAAAAATTATTGCCCTTACATTTAATTTTATTCATTTTAGGTGTTTTCCTAACTGGAGAAACTATTCTGCGAGGGTGAATTCATTTCGGAATCTCCAATACAAGAGGCGGCGGTGAATATTGGTGGCTGAAAAGCACACCAAGGAGTATAAGGAGTGCGTAAGGCATGAAATAGAAGAACCTTGCCAAGAAATACGAGTTGTCAATTAACACAATTAAGTCATAGGAAAAGCGGCATGGTTGGGAACAAAAAAGGATGCATACTGAGACATTCTGCTAAAATGCATTGAGGAACAACGGTCTGCTGCTGAGACAGAGCTTGACATACGGTTGCTTAGGATCGCCGCACAACGCTCTTCGATGATCGTGGTTTTTAGGAGGTTAGTAGGGAAAACAACTATGAAAAAAGGGATGAGAGAAAAATCTCTTATCCCTTAGATAATCTTAAAACCAACCTTGGTATTCACCAGTCCATGTACCATCACTGTTCTGCTTGGCATCTTTTAAATAGTATTTAACTCCAGCAAATACTGTTACATTAAGAAGTTCTCCACGTGTATTAGCATTGATGTATATAGTTTTTAACACTGCCTGAGGAGCTGCAGTTTTATGACTCCCGCCATCTGCAGCCGGGCTTGCTGCAAAAGCAGGAGCAGCAGAAACAAGTAAAGCAAGTGATAGAGCTGAACCGGTTAAAACTTTTTTAAATTTCATTTAAAACACTCCCTTTTTTTATTTGATACAACTGTATTATATAACTGTATGTAAAATTTGTCCATATAAACTTATGTTAACTTTTTGTCAATATAAGAAAGTATTTTCCCCCATGAGTTTTATTAACTCGTACCATCTTATTTTAAGCCTCCAGAGTAAGGCATCATCATATGACGTCAAAACTGTTGTATGATACTAGGGAAATCATTTTTAGTCGAAATGAGGAGTTGCATGACATTTACGGAACGGGCGGTAGCCATTATCAAACAGATTCCTGAAGGAAAAGTGATGACGTATGGTCAAATTGCCGATCTTGCGGGAAGTCCGCGGGGAGCGAGGCAGGTTGTGAGGATTCTTCACTCCATGAGTAAAAAGCATCGTCTTCCTTGGCACAGGGTCATCAATGCAAAGGGCGAAATCGGATTGAGAGACGAAGAGATGTTTTCTGTACAGAAGCTGTCTCTTGAAGCTGAGGGGGTAGCGGTCACGTCAGACGGACGGATCGATCTCAATTTATACGTCCATGATCCGAATATGTGAAAAACCTGCCATATATCGGCAGGTTTTTCAGTTATATGCTTTGAGCCGGCCAGAAAGGTTTTGCCGGATATAAGGCCATTCCTCCCGAAGGATGGCGTAGTAGGCGGTATCTCTGAGACCGCCGTCGACAGCCGGAATGTGTGCGCGGCGGATCCCTTCAAATTGGGCTCCGATCCGCAAAATCGCAGTCCGTGAGCGCTGGTTGCGAACGTCGGTTTTCAGCGTCACCCTGACAGCTTGCCACACGTCAAACGCATGAGTCAGCATCAGAAGTTTACATTCCGTATTGACACCAGTCCGCTGCACGGCAGAGGCATACCATGTGCTGCCAATCTCACACACTTCCGGAGCTGCGTCCGCCGGCCGCGTAAACACTTCCGCATCCATAAACCGCGTGCTTCCGACGATTCGGTCTGTTTCAAGACTCCGTACTGCAAAAGGCAATGCAAGTCTTTTTTCATAATCGGAAAGCGCGCGCTCAATATAACGCTTTGTTTCTTCGATTCCGTCAGGGACATGGGTGTAAGCGTAAGTCGTCCTATTTTCTGAAGCAGCGTCACAAAGTGCCTGAGTGTGATCAATCGTCATCGGCTCTAACTGAACGAGTGACCCTCTAAGAATGACAGGTGTCAGCATCCCAATCACAACCTTTTTTTATGAATGGATCAAGTATAGTCGAACGGTTTCTTATTCAAAAGGGCCAATTTCCTATTAAAATGGCATGTCAGTGAAATCCTCGATTCAAACTTATGCATACATTCAGGAAAAAAGCGGGAACCTTTATGTAAAGAGGTGATGGGCATGGCATATGTGTTATCTGTCGGAACGAGCATTCCGAAGTATCATGTCTCGCAAGAAACGGCGGCGGATTTTGCGAGAGGGATGTTTGCCGATTCATTTAAGGATATTGACCGGCTGTTAAAAGCCTTTCAAAACGGCGAAATTGAATCAAGGCAGTTTGTCCGGCCGATTGAATGGTATAAAACGGCACGGGGTTTTTCAGAAAAAAACCGGCTGTATACGGAAGAAACCGTCAAGCACAGTGCGGATGCGGCACTTGATTGTTTAACAAACCCGGATTGTTTAACAAATCCCTTTCCATATGAAAAAGTCGATGCGATCTTTTTTATTTCCAGCACCGGGCTTTCAACACCCAGCATTGAAGCGAAAGTGATGAATCAGCTGCCGTTTTCTGCGAAAACAAAACGGATACCGATCTGGGGCTTAGGATGCGCGGGCGGAGCGGCCGGCCTGTCCAGGGCGTACGAATACTGCCGCGCGTATCCTGAAGCATACGCGCTTGTTATCGCGGCTGAACTCTGCAGCTTAACGTTTCAGCCGAACGACAAGTCAAAAAGCAACTTAATCGGAACTTCCCTGTTTGCGGACGGAATTGCCGCAGTACTAATCGGAGGAGAAAAGGCGAACCGAAACGATGTCAAACAGCCGCTTCTTCCGCGGATATTCGCCACTCAATCGGTGATGATGCCGGATGCGGAAGATGTGATGGGCTGGGAATTCACCGACAGCGGTTTTCAAGTCATCTTTTCAAGAGACATTCCCACCCTGGTTTCACAGTGGCTGAAGGACAATGTTGATGAATTTTTATTTGACTATGGTATCAGTCCTCACGACATTAAAACCTTTCTTGCCCATCCAGGCGGGAAAAAGGTCATTGACGCCTATTTAACGAGTCTTTCAATGGGCACCGGTCAGCTTGCGGCATCTCGGAAGGTGCTGCAAAAACACGGGAACATGTCTTCCGCAACTATTTTTCATGTGATAAAAGAACAGTTGCTCCACGGACGGCAGAAAGAAAACGAGAAAGGGCTGATCGGCGCTCTCGGGCCGGGATTTTCGTCAGAGCTTTTGCTGTTCAGCTGGGAAAAGGGGGCTTCTTAATGTTTTGGCTGTTTATCATGCTGCTTGCGGCCCAGCGGATTGCGGAGATGATCGTGGCCCGGCGCAATGAGCAAAAGGTGAAAAAGCAAGGCGCAGTCGAATACGGAGAAGGACATTATCCCTTTCTCGTCCTAATGCACGTGCTCTTTTTTGTCTCTCTTACAGCTGAGGTGGCGGCGTTTCAAAAAACGCTTTCTCCAAGGTGGGCCGCCATTATATGTATCATTTTATTTGTACAGGGGATCAGGTATTGGGCGCTATTATCATTAGGGCGGTATTGGAATACGAAAATTCTTGTCGTGCCGGATGCGGAGCTTGTCAGAAAGGGGCCGTACAGGTGGATGAAGCACCCGAACTACGCGGTCGTCATCTTAGAATTTATTTTTCTGCCGCTGTTATACGGAGCGTATTGGACACTGTTTCTCTTTTCGTTTCTCAATGCCTGCATGCTCACTGTGAGGATTCGCGCCGAAGAGAAAGCGCTAGAAGAAAACACCGCAAAATAGAGATTGAAAATCATTCTCACTCATGATAAGATATAAATATGAAAATGATTCTCATTCAAGGTGGTGCCGAAAATGACAATGTTATTTTTATTTGCAGCCGTTTGTACATACAGTGTTTTAATTGGTTTCGTATTGAAAAAAGTTTCGAATAAATCGATGTCTTCTTAAACATCTGCGGTTTTTCCTGCCGCGGGTGTTTTTTCTTTATCAGCTGCCGATATCGGCGGCTTTTTTGCGTTTCCTGAAGAAAAGTGAGTCATTCTTGTGTAAAATGGGGGAGAGGTTTTTTTCAGAGCTTTCTAAAAATGAAAAACGTCATTTGATGCGACAGACACAAAGGGGTAAAGACACATGACAGAAGAAGAACGCCATAACAGGGAGATTTTCAGCAGAACGGGTGCCTTATACGCACAATTTTTGGAACATCAGGATGAAAAACGGGCCGATCAGCTCGCGGCCATTATGAAAAAAGCGGCTGATGAAGAGGTTTATATCGCGTTTACCGGGCATTATTCGGCCGGAAAGTCCTCTTTATTAAACACATTGCTTGGTGAAGACATACTGCCGACAAGCCCGATTCCCACAAGCGCCAACCTCGTTGTCATCCGGCACGGTGAAGATAAAGTCGTGCTTCATACGACGGACGGGGCTTATGCAGAAATTAAAGGAATTTACGATAAAGAACAAGTGCAGCAATTCTGTAAAGACGGTGAGCAAATTGAAACGGTGGAAGTCTATGCCGGCTTTAAGGAGTCAGAGCCTTATGCGGCCTACATTGACACACCGGGAATTGATTCGACGGACGAAGCGCATTTTTTATCTGCCGCTTCGGTTCTCCATCAGGCTGACGCTTTATTTTACGTCGTTCATTATAATCACGTCCATTCAGAAGAAAATATGCTGTTTCTCAGCTCCATCAAAGACCGTATTCCGAATTTGTTTCTGATCGTCAACCAAATTGACAGACATGATGAAACTGAAACGAAGTTTGAAGAGTACCGCAGGCAGGTGGAAGACATGCTTGAAGGCGCGGGAATACCGAAAGAATCGCTTTTCTTTACGTCTGTCACTGAGCCTGACCATCCTTTAAACGGCATGGAACAGCTGAAAAAACATCTGCAGAAGCTGAAACAGCAGGCAAAAACAAATTTATGGTCCTTAACGGAGAGAAAAGTTGCACACTTAGTCAAAGAGCATACAGAGATGCTCGTAAAAGATGATAAAAACGGCAGCGGAGAGCAGTTTGACAAACAAGAAGCACTTGTCCGTTCTGTTGAAGGTGAGCTTAAAAAAGCCGTTCAACAGGCTGAAACAGCAGAGAAAAACATCAGAAAAGACGTACAGAACATATTGCAAAATGCTAATCTGACACCCTTTGAGATGAGGGAGCTTGCATCTGCTTATATTGAATCACAGCAGCCCTCATTTAAAACCGGATTATTCTTTTCAAAAGCGAAAACGGCTCAGGAGAAAGAAAGAAGGCATGCTGAATTTTTTGCCGATATTAAAAAAAGAACGGAAGGGGAAGCGGATTGGCATATTATCGACACATTTACGAAAGCGGCCAAGCGGTATGAATCGGATTCGGACGAACTGATCAAGAAAATCCAGGCGTACCGCACACCGCTTTCTGATGATATCACCGCTCAGGCCCTTAAGCAGGGAGCGTCCTTTTCATCTGAATACGTATTAACTTATACGAAAGACCTCGCTGAAATGATCAGAAGGGAAGCCAAAAGACAGACAGCGGAACTCATTGAGGAGCTGACCGCTTATGTTCAGACAAAAAACGGACCGCTCATTGAGAACTTGAAAAACCGGCTCGAAAAAGAAAAGAAAATAAGAGATGAGCTCGCGCAATCGGCAAAAGAAGAACGCAGTGCCTTGGAAAAAGCAGCCCGCGTCCGCGCTTTGTGGGAAGAAGAATTGACCTGTGATACGGGAAGCGGCGACTGGTATACGCGAAAAAAACGCCTTGCGAAAGCGCCCGTCCAAAAAGAGAAACCAAAAGAGGCTGTACAGCATGAAGTAAGCAAGCCCGAAAAAAATGCGATGAAGGAACTTCCTATAAAAGAGCAGACAGATCGGTTCTATGAGCTTGCCGGGATTCTTGAATCCTCGAGCATATTAGGAAAACAGGCAGAAGCCTTTCGAAGCAGGATTGAGCGGCTTGAAAACCGCCAGTTTACCTTGGCGTTATTCGGCGGATTCAGTTCCGGTAAATCATCATTTGCAAATGCGCTTGTCGGTGAATACGTGCTTCCGTCATCACCGACGCCCACAACGGCTACGATCAACAAAATAACGAAACCGCAAGACGGCAAACCGCATAAATCTGCGGAGATCGTTTTTAAAACGGAGGAGGAGCTGGACGCTGAAATGCTTCAGCTGACTGAGCTGAAAGATGCTGATGTAAAGGGGCGTTCACTGAAAGAGAGATGGAATTATGCCATTAAAAAGGGAAAAATTCCGGATGAACTCATCCCGGTGATTCAGACGATGCTGCAGGCGTTTGATACGTACGAAGAACAGATCCGTCAAAGGCTGACACTGACGGTGCCGGTTGAAGATTTAAAACCGTACGCAGCCGAAGAAAAAACGGCCTGCTGCGTAAAAGAAGTCACCGTGTATTATGATTCGCCTCTCACGCAAAAAGGCATCACCATTGTTGATACGCCGGGAGCAAGCAGTATAAACAAGCGCCATACGGAACTTGCCTTTCAATATATAAAAGATGCTGACGCGTTCTTTTATATGACGTACTATCAGCATTCTTTTTCAAAAGGAGACAGGTCCTTTCTGAAGAAACTCGGCCTCGTCAAAGAATCATTCGGCATGGATAAAATGTTTTTTGTCATTAACGCCGCCGATCTGGCCAAAACGGAAAGCGAGCTGGAAACCGTCAAAGACTATGTCCGCTCAGAACTCTCAAAAGAGGGAATTAACCGGCCGAAATTATATCATGTCTCAAGTAAAGAAGAGCTTGCGGGTAAAAAAGCAACTTTTTATAACAGGTTCTCTGATGTAAGAACCGGGCTTGAGCACTTTATTGAGGAAGATGTAATGAGGGCCAGCTGCGCCCAGCTGAAAACAGAGGCGGACAAATTGTGCGATATGGTGGAACAGCTTCACGAATCTCTTCACCAGTCGGCAGAAGAAAAAGAGAAAAAGAAACAGCGTCTGAAGTCTTCCTATGAAAAAGCTCTCGCTGACATTTCAAAGCGCCGTACGTCTGAGGTCATCATTCGAAAAGTGATGAAAGATACGGAAGAACAGCTCTATCACATTAAACACCGCCTGACGTTTTATGCGAATGATATGTTGAAAAACGCCTTTCATCCGGGTCTTCAAAACGGTGATTGGAAACGAAATATATCAGCGGCGCTGAATGAGGCGCTCAAGGAATTCCGTTTTGAATATATTCAAGAGCTGAAAACGCTCGATATCCGGATGACCGGTTTTATTGAGCGCCATATGACTGAGGAATGGATGGAAAACTGTCAGAAGAAGCTTATGGAAGACGGAGATTTCTCCATTTATGTGAGCGGTGAAAACGAATTTGCCGTTCAGCTGAAAGAGGTCGCCCCGGTCATTGACGTCTCGGCATTCTCACATCACGTAAAGGAAGTTAAATCACCGAAGCAGTTTTTTGAACAGAACGGAAAAGCAGCGTTTGTAGAAGGGCTCAGGCTGAGCCTGCAAAAAGTGACAGAAAAGTGGCTTGAGCAGGAGAAAGAAAGCCTTTCAGAGCGATATGCTGAGCAGGTGCGCCGTCTGCAAGAAGACATGGCGGATAAAAGCCTTTCCCAGATCCGCGAGCAGCGGGACACTTATTTACAAGGTCTTGCGGAAAATACGAGTGCAAGGGAAATTGAACACCTTTACGAAGCCGAAAAAGCATGGAAAAAGAAAGATGAAATGCTGAAAATTTAAAAATCCGGTTGGCGGCAGATAACAGTCGTGGTAGACTAAAATGAAAAAAAGCGAGATGAAACCTTTTATGTCAGAAGTCCATAAAGCAATTTCAGCACATTCCGCAAAACAGCATCAGCACGTCAAAACATTTGTACAGCTTGATTATGAGCGTGAACAGGCCATTGAAGAAGCAATTGTAAAATGCAGACAGAATAAACCGTTCACGACAGATGCCATCAATGGCATCACCGCAAAAATGAACCAGCTGGCGAAAAAGGGCATCGTGCCGCAAAGACGATTCGTAAGTGAAGAGATGGTGAAAGAATTCGTCAGCAGACAGTAATGGATGAACCTGCCGCGTGTGTCATCAGCGCTTGCTGTACATACTATCCGTATCTTCTCTAAAGGGGGATATGACCATGGGCAGAACAAAACTGGGAAACAGAAATGCTCAGCAGAATAACAATGCCAAAAAGAAAAACGGCTTCGGACAGAAATTTGATTCTTATGCCGGCCGTGAAGCTGAAAAGCTGATGGCAAGCAATAAAAGACACGGTGAATAACGTGACGGCAGCATCTTCCAAATGGGGGGATGCTGTTTTTTTACCGCCTTCTTTGGTAAAATAGGAACATTGAATAAAAAGGAGTTTCGATATATGAATAATAAATTACTGCTCGTTGACGGCATGGCGCTTTTGTTCCGCTCGTTTTTCGCGACGGCCGTTCATCGCAATTTTATGATAAATGAAAACGGAATTCCCACAAACGGCGTCAACGGTTTTTTAAAGCATCTTATTACGGCGGTTGATACGTTTCAGCCCACACATGTCGTCTGCTGCTGGGATATGGGAAGCAAAACGTACCGCAATGATTTGTTTCAAGATTATAAGGCCAACAGAAGTGAACCGCCGCTAGAGCTGATTCCGCAATTTGATCTAGCGAAAGAAGCAGCGCGAGAGCTCGGTTTTTTAAACATCGGCATAAAAGGCTATGAGGCGGATGACTGTATCGGTACGCTTTCTGCCCTATTTTCCGGGGAAGCGGAAATTACGATTGTAACGGGTGATAAAGATCTGCTTCAATTGCTGAATCATCAAGTTCGAGTAGCGCTGCTGCAAAAGGGTATCGGCAATTATAAGGTATATACAGATGAGATATTTAGAGAAGAAACGGGAGTTCCGCCAAAAGCGCTGATTGACATTAAGGCGCTGATGGGAGACACGAGCGATAACTATCCCGGCGTTAAAGGGATAGGGGAAAAAACGGCGTACAAGCTGATCCGTGAATACCAAAACATAGACCGGTTATTAGAAAGCCTCGCTCTCTTGCCGAAGGGCCAGCAAACGAAAATTCAGCAAAGCTTGAAAGAATTGGAGCTGTCAAGGCAGCTTGCTGAAATACATTGCGAGGTGCCGTTAGTCTGTACGCTTGAAGAAGCGCTTTTTTCATTAAAGATGGAAGAGGCGGCATTAATGCTCAGACGTCATCAGATAAAAGGAATTGAAAGGATGCTCGAAAAGCTGAACGCCAGAGAGATCAGCTGATCCCTCTAGCGTTTTGTATTGCTTTTTTTTGCGTTGTTTTCAAGGGCTGATTTCGGGTCTTTATGCGCATTTCCTTCCATATTTCCCTGAGGATTCACGCCCCCGGTCAGCCGGCCTTTATTTTCCTTTCTCATAGCTGTTCACCTCATTTGTAGGATGAACAGTGAGACGCAATTTCATTCCGGTTATTTATTCAGCCGAATCGCTTTTTTTGCGAGCTGATCGGCTGTTTGGTTTTGTCTGCCGGGAATCCACTTAATGAAAAACAATGGAAATTCGGCCTTTAAGCGGATGATTTCGTCAACAAACGGCTGGAAAGCCTTGTTTTTAACCGCTTCAAGATCTGCGGCCCGCTCCACGATATCCGAATCCGTCCGGAATGACACGGACTCAAATCCGCGGGCGGCACACAGCTTCATTCCTTCAATTAAAGCGAGAAATTCAGCTTCCTGATTTGATTGGTCGCCGATCGGAATTGAGAAAGATTCTGTTTTCCCGTCATGTTTAATAAAAATACCGATACCGGACGGGCCCGGGTTTCCGGCGCTTGCACCGTCTACATAAATTTCAGCGGGCATCATCCGTCACTCTCCATTCGGTGTCATTCGTTTTGCCGCATACGCATAAGGGACAGAAATGAGTGATACCGCAAATTTAATCAGGTAAGTTGAAATGAAGATGCTGAACCATACTCCCGCGGAATAAACGCCGATAAAGGCCACGGCAGTGAAGATAAATGTATCCAGCAGCTGGCTGAGCGCCGTGCTTCCGCTGTTTCTGAGCCAGAGAAGCCTGTCTGAAGGAAAGATTCTCCGTATGGCTGAATATACATAAACATCTATCGTTTGGCTGAAAATAAAAGCCAAGAGGCTTCCGAGCGCAACACGCGGCAGAAAACCGAAAATCGTCTCAAGGGCAGGCTGTGCGATATCTGACGCAGCCGGTTTATATAAAAGAGCCCCCTGCATGGCGCATGTCAAAGCGAGCAGAGTGGAAAACCCGAGCCACACGGCTTTGCGCGCTTCCCTGGGACCGTATTTTTCATTCAGCACATCCGTTGCGAAGAAAACGGTGCCGTACATGATATTTCCCAGTGTCGCCGTAAGCCCGAACAGTTCGACTGTTTTGACAACCTGCAAGTTGGCGCACACCGTGGCGAAACCGATCCATACGAATAGGCCCGTTTTGCCAAATCCTTTATAAAACAGAAGAACAATGATAAAATGAATGACCGCAAATAAGATCCATAACACATCGTTAAACAAAACCTGCTGACTTCCTTTCAATTTGAGAATGGTTTGATTATAGCACACGCCCGTCAACTAATGAATGGTAAGGTGATTTCAATGAATCTTAAGCCGTATATCGAAATAGAAGCAAAAGGAACAGGCCCTGTCGCATTTTTTTCCGAAGATTGGCTGACCGTTCCGAAAGCGCGCATGCTTGCAAGAGAAGTCAGCCGCTTTCCTTATATAAAAGACATTTATTTTGAGGATGAAAAAGGCGCGAGCTGGACGCTTAAAGAATTAGAAAAGCTTACTGAAGAGCTTGCGCACGAACCTGACGACATTACAGTGTATTTCGACGGCGGCTTTGACAAAACAAGCGGACGCGCCGGACTCGGAATTGTCGTGTATTATTCTCTCGGCGGCAAGCGATACCGCATACGGAAAAACAAAAGCTTAACGCTTCAGACGAACAATGAGGCGGAATATGCCGCTTTATACGAAGCGCTTAAGGAAGTGCAGGAACTTGGCGCAAGCAGAAATTCGATCACGATAAGAGGGGATTCCCTCGTCGTTTTGCATCAGCTTGACGGCAGCTGGCCGTGTTATGATGAAACGCAAAACGAATGGCTGGATAAAATTGAAGCGCTGCTTGAATCCTTAAAGCTGACACCGACATATGAAGCCGTAAACCGAAAGGAAAATCAAGAAGCGGATGACCTTGCCAGAAAAATTCTCTCGGACCGGCAGATTGAAAGCCGCATAACATTAGAAGGTAACGGAGATGACTGATATTGGATAAAAAAAGCATTTATAAAGAATTGACTGAGCTTCAGGATGAATATTGCAAAGACTGTTTCGTAAAAAAGCATTTTCGCAAAGAGTTTGGAAAAACGCACGCTCATTCTTTCTGCATCAACCAATGCACGGTGGGGGAGAAGCTGAAAGCCTACGGCAAGGTGCTGGCAAATCAATAAAAAATAAAACCGCAGTTTCTGCGGTTTTATTTTTCGAATTCATCAAGCTGATGCTGGCAATCGTCGAGAAGCATTCGCTGCTTTTGCAGAAAATCCTGGTCGAGAGCCTGCAGTTCACTGGATTGTGACATCGTTCTGGCATCCTGAATCGCCTGGTATGCAGATTCCACCAAAGTTGAATTTTGGCCCCGGGTAGCCGCTCCCGTTGTTTTCTGGGCCGTTTCCACCGCTAATTCAAGCTGGCGTTTATCCGTCAGTCCGTTTGGAAAAAATTCAGAGTCCATTAAAAAACACCTCCGCAAATAGTTTGGAGATTTTTTTTTAGAAATATGTACGGAAAATAGAAAAAAATATAGAAAATAAGCCGATATAACTATTGAACCTGATTAATTAGGGCTTATTTACTATTATTCAGGGTATCTTGGGAGAGAAGGGAAAAACCAGCCGTGAATGATAAAGATTTAAAAACAATCCTTCAGCAGACATTTAAAGAGATATACGGTGATTTGGGAAGTTTAGCGGAAATGGCAAAAAAAGGAATGCCGTCAATGGAGAAACAAATTGAAGAGATCGAGCAGCGCTGCAAGCAGAATCTTGTTGCAATTGAGATTCAGACGGCAATCAAATAGGAGAGGCATACGCCTCTCCTCTATTTGTCATCTGATCAACATGTATTGAGTTTAGAGTTTTACAACATTAGAAGCTTGAGGTCCACGATTACCTTCGACAATTTCAAAAGAAACTTCTTGTCCTTCTTCTAATGATTTGTATCCTTCTCCTTCGATAGCAGTGAAGTGAACAAATACGTCGTCTCCGCCTTCAACTTCGATGAAGCCGAATCCTTTTTCGTTATTGAACCATTTTACTTTACCGTTTTGCATATTGCTTAATTCCTCCTAGTACTGTAGCACCTTCGTGCTAAAAAAAATTTTGTCATCATCCAACCGTACGTATGTAAACGTTGTTAAATGATGGTTCAACTATACACCATATGGGAGCGGACGTCAAGCGGCCGCTCCCTATTTTTTATCTTTATTTTTCCAGTAACAAAGCTTAACCGGAAAAAACAAAAAGCACACGAATCGTTCGTGTGCTTTTCTTTTACGATAATGCCATATCCGCCTTCCCGGCCATCATTTCAGATTCTTTTATAATGTCCTGCAAAATGACTTCAGAAGAGTTGGGGAGGTGAAGGCTTTTAATATTGTCCTTCATCCGGTTCAGCTTCTCCTCATCCGCAAGAAGGGAGGTGACAGACTCTAAAATTTCTTCGTGGCGGTTGACCACGACAGCCGCACCGCGATCTTCAAAGAAAATGGCGTTTTCTTTTTCCTGCCCGGGAACTGGTTTGTACAAAATAACGGGTACTCCGATCGCCGTCGCTTCCGTCAGTGTGATGCCGCCCGGTTTCGTGATCATGCAGTCCGTAATACGGAACAGCTCGTCAATTCTTTCTACATAGCCCAGAACTTTCAGCCGGTCGGCATTGTCACCTTCCAAGCTGCTGAGGGATTCTTTCAGCGAGCTGTTTTTGCCGCATACCACCACAACCTGCACCTGATCGTCATGAACGAGATTTTCGCACAGTTCTTTTACGTTTTTCAGCACACCATGCGCTCCCGCCATAATAAGAAGAACTTTTTTGTCGGGAGAGAGATTGTATTTTTTATAAATCGGCTCTTTCGGCATTGATTCCTCGAATTGAGGCCTGATGGGAATGCCCGTGATCTTTACGTTGTTCGGGTGAGTGCCGATTTCAATCAGTTTTTCCTTCACGTAATCTGTGGCGACATAATATTTATCAACATTTTCATGAACCCAGATTTTGTGAAGGCAGAAATCGGTCATAACGTTGAACGTCGGGATCACTTTTCCGGTTCTCCGTCTGTATTCCGGTACGACAATCATCGGAAATGTATTGATAATAATGTCCGGCTTATGCTCTTCGACGAGCTGGCCTAAACGTTTATTTCCCATTTTAAAATAAATATTGAATTTGCGTTTATTATAGATTTTGTCAACTCCGTAATAAAACAAACGATAAAACTGTTTCCCGATTGAGAAGCTTTTTAAATAAAGGTATTGAGTAACCTCTGAAACAATCGGATTTGACTCTTGATACAAATTGGAAACCGTCACATCTAAGCCGAGACGCAGACACTGTTCGTAGAGCGTTTTGGCCACTTGAACATGCCCGTTTCCGTAATTTGCAGTCAAAATTAATACTTTTTTATTGGTATTCAAGTAAATTCACCTCAATGTAATCAACAACAAGCAAGCTTCATGCATCGTAAGGAGTTATTGTCTATAGATAAACATAACACAAGTGCATCATTTTATAATAAGCGCGGCAACATATTTAAACTAAATTTAATTGATATGTTCCATTATTTTAAAGTTTTGTTATACGCATACTGAATCAAGAGTATTTTATCATATTTTTGTCACCGTATCACTCAAAACAAAAATTAATCCCATTCATACGGGGTTTCCTGATATACGTAATAATTCAGCCAATTCATAAACAATAACGTTGCATGAGCTTTCCAGCGGTTAACAGGTTCTTTCCCGCCGGGCGCAAAATAGTGCTTAGGAGCTTCTACGTTTGAAAGATTTCTCTCTATGTCTCTCTCATACTCCTGAAGTAGCGTATCGGTATCATATTCCGGATGACCCGTTAAGAAAATCTGTTTTTCGTCTTTTGAAACGATTAAACAGACCCCCGCTTCCTCTGAAACGCTGAGCACATCCAGATCCGAAGCCGATTGCAGCTGCTCCGTATTAATATCTGTATGCCGTGAGTGGGGCACATAGTATAGCTCGTCAAATCCTCTTACCAATCTCTCATGTTTTTTAAGAACGGTATGCTCAAACACACCGAAGATTTTTTTCGGCAGCTCCACTTTCTCAATGCCGTAATGATAGTATAAACCGGCTTGAGCGCCCCAGCAGATATGGAGGGTTGAAGTGACATTCGTTTTGCTCCATTCCATGATTTCCTTCAATTCTTCCCAGTAAGAAACATCTTCAAACGGCAGGTGCTCAATCGGAGCCCCGGTAATAATCATTCCGTCAAACCGTTTGTGGCGGATGCTGGAAAAATCCGTATAAAATTCATCCAGATGCTGCCTTGCCGTATTTTTTGGAGTATGTGTGCTCGGAATTAAGAACGTAAAGTGAACTTGTAAAGGTGAATTCCCAAGCATCCTGAGGAGCTGGGTTTCCGTTTGGATTTTTTTCGGCATCAGATTTAAAATCACGATCTTCTGCGGCCGGATATCCTGATGAAAAGCCCGGCTTTCATCCATTACAAAGATGTGTTCACTTTCAAGCACCTGCTTAGCGGGCAGGTGATTTGGTATATTAATAGGCAACATGCCACCTCCGTTATTCCCCGTTAATTTTCTTCATTATAGAAATTTTTAAGCCATTTTTCAATCCATCCCGGCGTAATAAACCGCATTTAACGCATAATGACAGGGATAAAAGCGGCAAATGGGCATAAATTCGGAGCGGCTCTTTATTATGACGGGTAAAGAGCCGTTTGGTTCCTCGAAAAAAACGTTTTCCGTTAAGTGGAAGGAAAAAGCGGTTTCCGTTTGTTTTGCAGTGTAAAACAGGTAAAATAAATGGAGAATGTAAAAAGGAGGGCCGCAGATGACAATTTACGATATAAACGTACGGACCATAACAGGCGAAGACATGACGCTATCGGCTTACAGAGGCAAGGTGATGATCATTGTGAATACAGCAAGCAAATGCGGGTTCACATCCCAGCTCAAGCAGCTTCAGGAGCTCTATGATACATATCGGGAGGAAGGTCTTGAAATATTGGGATTTCCCTGCAACCAATTCATGAACCAAGAACCTGGAAACGAAGCGGAAATTCAAGAGTTCTGTGTGAAAAACTACGGAGTCACATTCCCGATGTTTGCGAAAGTTGATGTCAATGGAGCAGACGCTCATCCTCTCTTCACATATCTGACGGAGCAGGCGAAGGGGATGCTCGGCACAAAAGCGGTCAAATGGAATTTCACTAAGTTTATCGTGGACCGAAACGGTGAAGTCACCGGGCGTTTTTCACCGAACGTCAACCCAAAAGAGCTTGAAGATACGGTGCAGAGGCTTTTGGCCCGATAAGAGGTGATACGGTGAACGAAAAAGAGCAGCTGGAAAGCGTCAGGAATTGGGTCAGAGACAAGCTTATCAATGAACGAACGGGCCATGACTGGCTTCATATTTCCCGGGTCGCAACACTTTCTGTTTATATGGCAAAAGAAGAAGGCGCCGACTTATTTATCACTGAGACGGCCGCGCTGGTTCATGATCTGATTGACGCCAAGCTCGAAAAAAGCGAAAGGCTGACGGCAGGCGAAGTGACAGAACGGCTGGCTGCTTTCAACATCGCGGATGGCTCCATTCAGGAGATCACGGATATTATCACGAGAATGTCATTCAGACACAGGGAACTGCTGATAAAGCGGCCGCTTTCATTGGAGGGGAAAGTTGTTCAGGATGCAGACATGCTTGATGCGATCGGCGCAGCGGGCATCGGCAGGGCTTTTATGTTTGCCGGGGCGAAGGGTCATCCGATGTACGGAACTCAAACAAGTGTGCTGGCCCATATAGAGGATAAATTAATCAAGCTTAAAGGCTTAATGAATACAAAAGCGGGGGCCGGTTTAGCAGAGGAGCGGCATCAATTTCTTTTGCAGTTCGCCGCCCGTATCCAAAAAGAAGCCGGCATTTGCAAAAGCTAAGCGGCGCAATAGAACGCTTGTGCCGACTATGTTAGAATAAGTGTCAGATTGCGCATAGGAGGACCAATATGAAGATTAAATCAATAGAACCGACGCCGAGTCCGAACACGATGAAAGTGATTTTGACTGAAGAGCTTCCGGCAGGGAAAAGCAACAATTACAAGCCCGATCAGGCAGATGATGCTCCGGTTGTCGTACGTGATATTTTAAACATTGAAGGAGTAAAGGGCGTTTATCACGTTGCCGATTTCCTGGCTGTGGAGAGAAACGCACGTTTTGACTGGAAGGAAATTCTGCCTCAGGTCCGTTCCGCCTTCGGAATGGAACATACGGAGCAGTCTGAGAGCCGTTCTGAACAGGAATCGTTCGGTGAAGTGAAAGTTTTCGTACAAATGTTCAGCGGAATCCCGATGCAGGTCAAATTGACGGACGGCGAACGTGAAGAGCGCTTCGGCCTTCCGGAACGTTTCCAAGAAGCCATTTTAAAGCTGCGTTCCGAAGCTTCAAATGTTGTATTTGAGCGGACTTGGAAAGAACAAGGCGTGCGCTTCGGAGATTTTACCGAAATCGGACACGATGTCACAGAAGAGCTTCAGGCCGCCTACAGTGATGAGCGGCTCAAACGCCTGACAGAAGCAGCCGCACAGCAAAAGGGTGAGGCCAGACCTGCAGTGCAGCGGAAAGCTTATAAAGTGACACTGGACATGCTTGATGATGAAGACTGGAAACAGCGCTATGCCCATCTTGAGCAAATGGATCCGGATGAAGACGATTTACCAGTATTGGAAAAGGCGCTGCATGATCCGAAGACTTCGATCAGAAGACAAGCCGTCGTTTATTTGGGAATGATCGAAAAGCCGTCTGTGCTTCCGCTGTTATACAAAGCGCTTGAAGACAAAACGGTGACGGTCAGAAGGACGGCTGGTGACTGTCTGTCGGATCTCGGCGATGCGAGCGCCATCCCGGCCATGATTAAATCGCTCAGTGACTCAAGCAAGCTCGTGCGCTGGCGCGCGGCCATGTTTTTATATGAAGTCGGCGATGAAAGCGCGCTGGAAGCATTAAAAGCGGCGGAAGACGATCCGGAATTCGAAGTCAGCCTGCAAGTCAAAATGGCGATTGAACGGATTGAGCACGGAGAAGAGGCGAAAGGTTCAGTCTGGAAACAGATGACTGAAAGCAGAAAAAAAGAACAGTTATAACAAAAAGGTGCGCCATGCACCTTTTTTATTTGAATTCACTTTTTATAAAAATTATTTAGAATATTGTTGAAAAATGATTCAAAACTCTATATAGTAAGTACAATATTAATTGTTGGAGGGTTTTTATCGAAATACAGAAAGAATAGTAAAGCGAGACAGGGCAAAGACACTGTAAAATATGCAGAACGCGCCCTAGAATAAACTGAAAATTTTAAAAATAGTGCACAGTCTAAAAACAGTAGGGGGATCACCATGGCAGAATTACGCAGCAACATGATCACACAGGGAATTGACAGAGCGCCGCACCGCAGCCTTCTTCGCGCTGCCGGCGTAAAAGAAGAGGACTTCGGCAAGCCGTTTATCGCGGTCTGTAATTCATACATCGATATCGTTCCCGGGCATGTTCACCTGCAGGAATTTGGAAAAATCGTAAAAGAAGCAATCAGGGAAGCGGGCGGTGTGCCTTTTGAATTTAACACGATCGGAGTAGATGACGGAATCGCAATGGGGCATATCGGCATGAGATATTCGCTGCCGAGCCGCGAAATCATTGCCGATTCAGTTGAAACGGTCGTCTCGGCGCACTGGTTTGACGGAATGGTCTGCATTCCGAACTGCGACAAAATTACGCCGGGAATGCTGATGGCGGCTATGCGGATTAATATTCCGACCATTTTTGTCAGCGGGGGGCCGATGGCAGCCGGCCGCACAAGCGACGGCCGCAAAATTTCGCTTTCTTCAGTATTTGAAGGCGTCGGCGCATATCAAGCCGGGAAAATCGGTGAAAGCGACCTGCAGGAGCTGGAACAGTTCGGCTGCCCGACGTGCGGATCTTGTTCGGGCATGTTTACGGCAAACTCCATGAACTGTCTGTCTGAAGCGCTCGGTCTGGCGCTTCCGGGCAACGGAACAATTCTTGCAACTTCACCGGAAAGAAGAGAGTTTGTGAGAAAATCAGCGGCCCAATTGATGGAGACCATCAAAAAAGACATTAAGCCGCGCGATATCGTCACCGAAAAAGCAATTGATAACGCATTTGCGTTAGACATGGCTCTCGGCGGCTCAACCAACACAGTGCTACATACGCTTGCGCTTGCCAATGAAGCTGGGGTTGAGTACTCTTTAGAACGCATTAACGAAGTGGCTGAACGAGTGCCTCACTTATCGAAATTGGCGCCGGCCTCGGACGTCTTCATTGAAGATCTGCACGAAGCGGGCGGAGTCTCGGCGGCCCTTAATGAATTAGCGAAAAAAGAAGGGGCGCTTCATCTTGACGCGCTGACTGTAACAGGCCGCACACTCGGAGAAACAATTGCGGGTCATGAAGTAAAGGATTATGACGTGATTCATCCGCTTGACAATCCGTTTACCGAAAAAGGCGGTTTGGCCGTCCTGTTTGGGAATCTGGCTCCGGACGGCGCCATTATCAAAACAGGCGGCGTACAGGACGGGATTACAAGACATGAAGGTCCCGCTGTCGTCTTTGATTCCCAGGATGCCGCGCTTGAAGGCATTATAAACCGCAAAGTAAAAGAAGGAGATGTTGTCATTATCCGTTATGAAGGGCCAAAGGGCGGCCCGGGCATGCCGGAGATGCTCGCTCCGACGTCTCAGATTGTCGGAATGGGGCTTGGCCCGAAAGTGGCGCTTATTACAGACGGCCGTTTTTCAGGAGCGTCCCGGGGCCTTTCAATCGGGCACGTATCGCCTGAAGCGGCTGAAGGCGGCCCGCTCGCATTCGTAGAAAACGGCGACCATGTCATCGTTGACATAGAAAAACGGATTTTGGACGTACAAGTGCCTGAAGAAGAATGGGAAAAACGCAAGGCCGAATGGAAAGGCTTCGAGCCGAAAGTAAAAACAGGATATCTGGCCCGGTATTCCAAACTCGTAACAAGCGCCAATACGGGCGGAATCATGAAAATATAAAACAGAGGCCTGAACAATTGAATTCCGGCCCCCTCTATAGTATCCTTGACTTCATATAAGGATTTTAGAGGGGGCTTTTTTATGTCAATGGCTTATGAAGAATATATGCGCCAGCTGGTCGTGCCGATGCGCCGTGAGCTGACAGGTGCGGGTTTTCAGGAATTAACGACTGCTGAAGAAGTAGAAAGCTTTATGGAACAGGCAGAGGGCACGACATTGGTCGTTGTCAACTCCGTGTGCGGCTGTGCAGCCGGTCTTGCCCGTCCGGCTGCGACTCAGGCTGTTTTACAGCATGAAAAAGCGCCTGATCATACGGTTACCGTATTTGCCGGTCAAGATAAAGACGCAACTGCAAAAATGCGTGAATACTTTACGGGGCAGGAACCTTCCTCGCCATCAATGGCGCTGTTAAAAGGGAAAGAGGTCGTTCATTTTATTCCCCGCCACGAAATCGAAGGGCATGACATGGAGGAAATTATGAAAAATCTGACGGATGCCTTCGATGCGCACTGCTGAAATGCCCGAATTCCGGGCATTTTCTTTTTGGAGAAAAAGATGATCACAACGAGTTACAGACCAAGCGAATATACGATACACACAGCGCAGTCGCTCAGTGTCAAGCTGGGTGACACTTACTGCAGCCGCAATAAACAGCCCATTGAAAAAATGCTGGAACGAGCGGCTAGCGATCTTTTAGTCATCGGAAAGGAACGGTTCGAACTTTACACGAAGCAAGGGGAGAAGTTCTTTTTTCACCCGAATACAGCGATGTTCCGCGCAAAGCGGTTTTTGAGAGGTGAAGCCGAGCCGTTGTTAAAAGCAGCCGGATTACGCGAAGGGGATTCCTTTTTAGATTGTACGCTCGGCCTGGCATCCGATGCGATTTTGGCAAGCCTGGCAGTCGGAAAAAGCGGACAAGTCATCGGCCTGGAGAAAAACAAGCTTGTCTCATTGCTTGTAGAAACAGGACTTCAAACGTGGGAAACCGGAATGGAGCAGCTCCAAACCGCCATGAAACGCATTCAGGTCAAACATGCCGACTGCGCCGATTATTTGCGGGAGCTTCCTGATTCATCGGTAGATGTCATTTATTTTGACCCGATGTTTCACGAACCTGTAGAAACGTCAGACGGCATTGCACCGCTCCGCGCGCTGGCAGAAGAGGGTTTTAACGAAGAGTGCATCACGCAAGCCGTCCGGGCGGCGAAAAAATGCGTAGTGCTTAAAGACCATTGGAAAAGCCCGCGGTTTGAACGATACGGCTTCAAGGTGCTGAAAAGAAAGACGGCGCTTTTCCACTTTGGTGTCATCCATGTGAGCTCATGATATCATGGGCTTCTTTTTCGTTAATCAGTGATTTCCATAACGACAAAATAAAGCAGCGTGAGAAGTGATACAGTCGCAAATAAAGCGTTAATCATCTCATCCCCTCCTTTTTCTCCTTCTTATTGTAAGCGGTTTATCCGCTCAGTCACAGTTACCAATTTCCCATATTGCATGATAATACGCTGCCGGACATGACGCCGCGCTTTCATCTATGCTAAAATAAAGGAAAAGAGGACAATAAAACAGAGGGGAACAATCTGTCATGAAATTGTGGATGAAAAAGACCCTTGTGGTTCTGTTTACCATTGTAACGTTCGGACTCGTGTCTCCTCCGGCTGCTTTGATGACAGACAAGCCTTCAGGACAGTCGAGCAGTCTTGAGCAGAATGATTACACCGCTTTTTATGATGAACACGCCCTGCCGGGAGAAGAGAAGGCAGGGCGGGAGCCTGAATTTCTGTTTCAATCGTATCAGCAGCAGCTTCTCGGTGATGCTGAAAATCAATCATTTTTAAAATTCGGCAGCAAAATCTCTCCGGTCATTGAAGATGATTACAGAAGTGAAATTCTGCCGAAAATCGAAGATGTGATCACAGGACATTTAGCCAAGTTTCAAGATGATGAAGCGTATCAGGATGTGGTTATTTCCAGCAAACCGTCGGCCGGAAAAACTGAAAAAATTTTTCATGTGTATAACAGGCTGACGGGTGAAGATCTTTTAAGGTTCCACGTCCGCCGGGATCATCCTCCGCAAGACGGCTACTGGTTTAATTTTCATTACCATACCGCTGAAGACGGATTTCAATCACATCATGAGCTCGGCAGCATTTACTGGGACCGCAATACGCCGCCTGACTGGATGAGCGTGTAATAGCGAGAAGAAATAAAAAAATCATTTCTGAGAAATTTTGCAGAAATGATTTTTTATTGTGTTACACTACTAAAAGACTACTTTAAAAGGATGAAAAAAATGAAACAATATAAAGATTTGTGCCGTCATGTGTTAGAAAACGGAGAAAAAAAAGGAGACCGTACGGGAACGGGTACGATCAGCACGTTCGGCTACCAAATGCGGTTTAACCTTCAGAAAGGTTTCCCGATGCTTACGACGAAAAAGCTCCATTTTAAGTCCATCGCGCATGAGCTGCTTTGGTTTTTAAAAGGAGATACGAATGTCCGCTACCTTCAGGAAAACGGAGTCCGCATCTGGAACGAATGGGCGGATGAAAACGGAGAACTCGGACCGGTTTACGGTTCTCAATGGCGTTCGTGGCGCGGAGCGGACGGCGAGACCATTGATCAAATCTCCCGGCTGATTCATGACATCAAGACAAACCCGAATTCCAGACGTTTAATCGTCAGCGCCTGGAATGTCGGCGAAATTGATCATATGGCGCTTCCGCCTTGCCACTGCCTGTTTCAGTTTTATGTCGCGGACGGAAAACTGTCGTGTCAGCTTTATCAGCGCTCAGCGGATGTCTTTCTCGGCGTGCCGTTTAATATTGCGTCTTATGCGCTTTTAACATTGATGATCGCGCATGTGACGGGACTTGAACCAGGTGAGTTTGTTCATACATTCGGAGACGTCCACATTTACCAAAACCATGTGGAGCAGGTGAATCTGCAGCTGACAAGGGATGTCCGTCCGCTGCCGAAACTGCGGTTTGCGCGAAATGTTGATTCTATTTTTGATTTTACGTTTGAAGACTTTATCATTGAGGATTATGACCCGCATCCGCACATAAAAGGAGCTGTCAGCGTATGATTTCGTTTATTTTTGCGATGGATGAAAACCGGCTGATCGGAAAAGATAACGATCTGCCTTGGCACCTTCCCGATGATCTCGCATATTTCAAAAAAGTGACGACGGGCCACACCATTGTAATGGGGCGGAAAACGTTTGAATCAATCGGACGCCCGCTTCCGAACCGGCGTAACATCGTTGTAACCTCACGGGACGAATCTTCATTCCCGGGCTGTATTACCGCTGACTCGGCTGAGGAAGTGCTCAAGCTGATCCCGGCGGATGAAGAATGCTTTGTAATCGGCGGCGCCCAGCTGTACAGTGCGCTCTTTCCTTACGCGGACAGACTCTACATGACAAAAATTCACCATGTCTTTGAAGGAGACCGTTTTTTTCCGGAATTTAATGAAGCTGAATGGGAATTGACATCCCGCAAACAGGGAGTAAAAGATGAAAAAAACCCTTACGATTATGAGTACCTTGTATACGAGAAAAAGAATTGAGTTTAAGCAGGGGGACAAGAATTGATTCGTTACGGCTGCCTTGTGATGTACGTTGTATTTATGTTCATGAAAAATATTCAGGAATATATCAATCAAAAAGAGCTTGACCCGCGGCTTTCTTTTCAAAAACAGATGAGGCTGGTGTATGAGCGGCCGAAAGCCTTTATGAGAGGCTGCATTGACGTGTCGGGATCGGCAATCGGCATTCATCATGATCAGCCGATACCGGACGGCCCCGTATTGTATGTGCATCCCAGATTGCGCCCGGCTGATCTTCTGCTGCTTGCGGGACATCTTGAAGAGCCGGCTGGTTTTATCGCTGGCGAGAAAGCTTTCCGGATGCCGTTTCTCGGAAATTGGCTGCGGCTGATGGGTGTCATTTGTGACGGAGACAGCCGGGATGCCATGTTTCAGGAGGCGGAAGTCCGTCTGCAAAAAGGGCAAAGTCTGATTCTGTCCGAAGACGGCAAAATCAATCCGGAGGAACTGGCCCTTCGTTTCGATCTCCCGATTGTGCCTGTCAGCACTTCGGGAACAGACCGGCTGCTGCGGGGCAGATTACTGAAACGGCTGAAACCGGCTGACATTGAATTACATATAAAGCCCGCTTATTATCCGGCCGGTCAGAAACGGCTCCGTGCATAAAAAAAGCACAGTCTCTATAGAGAGGCTGTGCTTTTTTATTTCAGATAAAGGGGACTTTGACGCAATAAAATAAAATACAGAAAAACATCGAGGCGCTGCCGCCTAAAACAAAACTGTGCCAAATGGCGTGATGATACGGAACCTTTCTCCAAATATAAAATATTGTGCCGGCGGAATACAATAAGCCGCCGAAAAGAAGAAGGCCGAAACCGGGGCCTGACAGCGAAGCGTACAGCGGTTTAATGGCGACGATGATCAGCCAGCCCATCATTAAATAGACAAGCGTTGAAAAAATGATAAACCGCTTCACGAAAAAGATTTTAAACACGATGCCTCCGATGGCAAGCGACCAAACAATAATTAAAAGGGTCAGACCGAGCGCCCCTTTAAGGGGTCCTAATAAAAATGGCGTATATGTTCCGGCTATTAATACGTATATCGCGGAATGATCCACAATCTCAAGAATGTCTTTCGTTTTTTTATGCTGAATGCTGTGCAAAAGAGTCGAGCTGAGATACAGCAGCAGCATTGAAGCGCCGAAGATTGAAAAGCTGACGATGTCTGTCGGCGATCCGTATTTCACCGCGAAGATAATGAGAAAAATAAGCGCCGGAATCGACAGCAATACACCGATTCCGTGTGTGACGGCATTTGCGATTTCTTCTTTTATTGTGAACAATCAAATGTCCTCCTTTTTAAAGGATTTGTTTTTGCAGTGACTGCAAAAAGCTCAACCCTTCTAATGTAATTTTTGTTCCAGCGCGTCCTCGGCCTTTTGTCACATAGTTCATCTTTTCTAAGTAATCAAGCCTGTTTCTGACCTGCTGAGGCGATAATGTCATTGTGCTGTTTTCGCTTAATTCGGATATGCTCCGTCTGCTGGCAGGTTCGCCTTTTGTATTTAAGTCTTTAATTGATTCCAAAATAAACAAAAACTCTTCTTTCTCCATCAATGTCAGCCGTTTTTCTTTTTTCTTAGCTGTTTTCGCTTTCTGGCTGTTTTTGATATACAGCGGGACATCATCGGGATAAATCGTGCTGCCGGATGCTGCCGCGGCCATATAGTACGCCGCATTTTGAAGTTCCCTGATGTTGCCGTTAAAGGTGTGCCGCTCAAACAGCGGATAAACGGACGGATCGATATGAACATGCTGCCCCGTGGCTGTCAGCATATGCTGCAGAAGAAGCGGTATATCGCTTTTTCGTTCAGATAAAGCAGGGAGCGGAAGGCATAACACGTGAAGCCTGTAAAATAAATCTTGGCTGAACGTATTTTCTGCGCCGGTATCACCAAGATCCGCCGTGCTGCTTGCAATGATGCGGGCAGAAAGCCCGGCATCCAGCTCGGAAAGAAGGCGGGCCTGTACCGAGAGCGGCATGTCTCCGATTTCATATAAGAATAATGTTCCGCGGCTGGCCCTGTTTAATGCGCCTTCAGCGCCGAACAGTTCATATTCGAGCCGCTCTTCGCTTTGGCTGCAGTGAACGGTAATAAATAGTTCGCTGTTTCTGCGGGATTTATGGTGGATCGCTTTGGCCATTTGTTTTTTTCCGGTTCCGACTTCACCCGTTATGAAGACTGGCAAATCAGATAAGGCAAATTGCGAGGCCAATCGTTTCGCTTCTGAAAAGGTGTGATGTTCGCCGGCTAGCTGATAAAAAGGATCAGTTTGTTCAATTACACTCATGAATTGGCTCCTTTTGGTTCTAATTGGTTTAAGTATAACACGTTTGTGCGATCGAAAATATCTTTTTCTCTTGTATCGGTTCATTTAATTTTATTTACAAAATTAAAATAATTGTCTTATTATTTGAATATTCATGTTATAATGGCATATTAAATAGGGATTTAAATAAGAAAGGACTCTGTAAATGAAACCGTTGCTTAAAGAAGACTCTCTCATCCAGGTAAAAGACATTTTAAAAGCGCACCAAAATGTAAAGGACGTTGTGATACATACGCCTTTGCAGAGGAATGACAGACTTTCTGAGAGGTATGGCTGCAACATCTATTTGAAAAGAGAAGACCTGCAGGTGGTCAGATCATTTAAGCTCAGAGGGGCTTATAATAAAATGAGGCAGCTCTCAAAAGAGCAGACTGAAAACGGAATTGTATGCGCAAGTGCGGGAAACCATGCGCAGGGGGTTGCGTTTTCATGCAAACACCTCGGCATTCACGGCAAGATTTTTATGCCGTCAACCACACCGAGACAGAAAGTATCCCAAGTGGAATTGTTCGGAAAAGAATTTGTTGAAATCATATTGACGGGTGACACTTTCGATGATGCGTATAAGAGTTCTGCGGAATGCTGTGAAAAAGAAAACCGCACGTTTATTCATCCGTTTGACGATCCCGATGTCATGGCCGGACAGGGAACGGCTGCCATCGAAATTTTAAATGACATTGACGTTGAACCGCATTTTCTTTTTGCAAGCGTAGGGGGAGGAGGACTCCTGTCCGGGCTCGGCACGTACATGAAAAACATCTCGCCGGATACAAAAATCATAGCGGTAGAGCCGAAGGGCGCAGCCTCCTATTTTGAATCGAAAAAAGCCGGACAAGTGGTTGAACTTGAGAAAATTGATAAATTTGTCGATGGGGCGGCTGTAAAAAAAATCGGCGCGGAAACCTTTCAAACGCTCGAAACCGTCGTCGATGACGTTGTGCTTGTCCCGGAAGGAAAAGTGTGCAGCACGATTCTCGAATTATATAATCAATGCGCCATCGTAGCGGAGCCGGCGGGGGCATTGTCCGTGTCAGCACTTGATCTGTACAAGGAAGAGATTAGAGGGAAAAACGTCATCTGCATGGTCAGCGGAGGGAATAACGACATCGGCAGAATGCAGGAGATGAAGGAGCGCTCCATGATTTATGAGGGGCTGCAGCATTATTTTATCGTTAATTTCCCGCAAAGGGCGGGAGCGCTTCGCGAATACCTAGATGAAGTGCTTGGGCCTGATGATGACATCACCCGGTTTGAATACACGAAAAAAAATAACAAAAGCAGCGGCCCCGCATTGGTCGGCATTGAGCTTAAGCATCGGGAAGATTACGGCGCGCTCATTGCCCGGATGAATCAAAAAGGATTTCATTACGTAGAGGTGAATAAAGATCAGGATCTGTTCCACCTGTTAATCTGACTTTTTTTAGAACGACGCGCAAAATGACAGACACGCTTTCTCAGATTGTATATAATAAAAAGAAAACAATCGAAAAAGAAGGATTGATATCTTGTTACTCAAAAGCCTAGAGTTCAAACGACAGGACGGGATTCAGGTAAAAGTGACAGAAATACCGGTTGTCACGGAAGGTGAACATTATTTTTTTCAAATTCATCAGCACCTTGAGCTTTATTTGAGAGAGGTTTTTGCTTCACAAAGTGTGAGAACAGTGTATTCATTCCGACAATATGTCAAGCGCCGTATGAAGTGGAAAGATTACGAGGCCGTTTTCAACCAAGAGATTTTAAAACATAACGCATAACGGTGCATATTCCTTAGCGCCTTCCTTTTGATAAGGGAGGGTGCGGGAATTTTTTTATGATGAATGCTGTAAGCGTTTTATCCATGGGGGGGAATGGAAATGAAAAAAATGAAAATCTTCGCTGCCGTCTTTTGTTTGCTGCTCTTGTGCGCCTGCGGGGGGAAAACGATAAAAGACCCGCTGAACTATCAGATTGAACCGTTTTCATATCAAAACCAAGATGGAAAAACAGTGTCACTGAAAAGCCTGAAGGGGCATGTCTGGATTGCCGACTTTATGTTTACAAATTGTAATACGGTCTGTCCGCCGATGACGGCCCACATGACCGAACTGCAAAAAAAACTGAAGGCTGAGAATCTGGACGTGCGGATTGTGTCGTTCAGTGTAGATCCTGAAAAGGATACGCCGAAACAGCTGAAAGCATTTGCTTCCAAATATCCGCTTTCGCTTCGCAACTGGGATTTTCTGACCGGTTACAGCCAAAAGGACATTGAAGATTTTGCGCTGAACAGCTTTAAATCAATCGTCAAAAAGCCGGAGGGAGAGGATCAGGTCATACATCAAACCTCTTTTTATTTAGTCGGACCTGACGGGAAGGTGCTTAAAGATTATGACGGCGTGCAGAAAGTTCCGTATGATGACATCCTCTCAGATGTCAGAGCGGCTGAGGAGCTCAAGTAAACTGGCAGATTAGACATTTTCAAATCTGAAAAAACATGTTACACTTTCCACTAGTAGACGGGGAAGGAGCAACCAGATTGAAGCTGCGAATGTTCTCATTGATCGCCGGACTGGCCTTGCTTTTATCAGCTTGTTCTGTCCAGCGCACCGGTTCTGACGCTGAAGAACCGAAAACGAAAGATCATATTGTCATAGCTGCGGTCGGTGATTCATTGACTGAAGGAGTAGGAGATCCTGACGGTTCAGGATACGTCGGCAGGGCAGCGGAGTCTCTTAAGAAAAAGGGACATGTGAAAACGGTAGATATTAAAAATTATGCGGTGCAGGGGGACAAAACGTCGGATCTGCTGGAAAAGCTTGATAATAAAAAAGTTCAGAAATCATTAAAGAGCGCCGACTATATCTTTTTTACCATCGGCGGCAATGACTTAATGAAGGTGCTCCGCCAGAATGTGATGCAGCTGACGGTTCAGCCGTTCCAAAAGGAAGAGAAACCTTTTGAAAAACGATTCAAGGCGATCGTTTCAAAAATCCGCAAATATAATGAAAACGCAGAGCTGGTGTATGTCAGCATGTATAATCCATTCACGTTTACGCTGCCTGAATTAAAAGAAATTAATGGGGTTGTAACGGATTGGAACAAGATCGCCGCAAAAGAGCTGGAAAAAGATCCCCACGCCGCTGCGGTGAATGTTGAAGACTTGTTCAGTCAAAAAAGCGGCAGCAGACGGATTTCAAAGGATGATGATTTTCATCCGAACGCAAAAGGGTATGCACTCATCGCCGATCGATTGTACGGCATCATTGAAAAACAAGGGTTACCAGCAGAATAGGGTGAAATGATGAAAAAGTGGAAATCGCTGTTTTTTGTTCTTCTCGCACTCAATGTGATTGCCGCCGCGGTAATTGTGACATTATTGGTTATGCCGGGAGAGCAGGCGAAAATACAAGATCAGACAAAAAGTGAGTACGGCTTTCATATCACGAGCTCGAAAGAATCTCTTGCCAGGTTTGTGAATGCGTACTTAAAAGAGAAGGCATCGAATCAGCTTGACTACAAAGTGGACATCAATAACGATGTGCACGTGGCAGGTAAAATTAAAGCATTCTCAACCTCCATTAACGCGGTCGTCACATTTGAACCGTCCGTACAGGAGAACGGAGATGTGATGTTGAAAGTGACGAAGTTTTCCTTAGGCGAATTAAGCCTGCCGATCAGCTTTGTGCTGAATTATATGGACAGCTTTTATGAACTCCCGTCATTTGTGCACGTTCATTCCGGGGATAAAAGCATCGAGATCCGTCTGTCGGAAATGCCTTTAGACAACGGCATGTATGTAAAAGCGGATAAAATCAATCTCGACACGGATGAAATTGAATTTTCCTATTATCATCCAAAACAATAAGTTTTCATAAAAAAAACACAGATCCTTTCAGGGATTTGTGTTTTTTCGTGTCAGCGTTTTTTGTCCAGCTTGCTGAACAGTTTGATTAACGTTGCGAGCTCTTCATCAGAGTAGCAGTCAAACCGTTTAAAAAAGTATTCTGTTTTTTTCTGGTTGAAATGATCGACAATTTTCTCCCCGGCTTCCGTAATATGGATTCTGATAATTCGTCTGTCCTCTTTGGAACGGATGCGGGTGATCCATTCCTTTTCTACTAAAGCGTCGGTCACTGCGGTAATGTGGCTTGCGGAGACCTCAAGAATGGGGGCGAATTCCGTTACTTTTTTAGGTCCTTGTTCACTGAGAATCCGCAAAATGGTGAATTCGTTCCTGGACAGCTCTTTATCTAGAATTTCATTAACTTCATTTCTGATTTGTTTAAACACTTTTCGAAGCAAAGCTTCCATATCATACATCATTTGTGTCCTTACTTTCAAATCATGAACCTCCAATATGTAGTCAGCGTGGCATTCGTTTAGCTTCCCCTGAAAGCAGAATTATTTTTATTCTGTTTATACATGCTATAATATAATAATACCACGTATGAACAAAGGAGGGCACCCGTATGTCAGAAAAAAAAGAAATCGCCACATTTGCAGGCGGCTGTTTTTGGTGCATGGTGAAGCCGTTTGACGAACAGCCCGGGATTGAAAAGGTGGTGTCCGGCTATACAGGAGGTCATACTGAGAATCCGACTTACGAAGAAGTGTGCAGTGAAACGACCGGACACAGAGAAGCCGTTCAAATCACATTTCAACCTGACATTTATCCGTACGAAAAGCTTGTCGAGCTGTTTTGGCAGCAGATCGACCCGACTGATGCAGGCGGCCAGTTTGCAGACCGCGGAAGTTCATATCGGGCGGCGATATATTACCATAATGATGAACAAAAACAAATCGCTGAAGCCTCAAAAAAACAGCTTGAAGAAAGCGGCATATTTAAAAAGCCGATCGTGACAGACATTTTGAAGGCTGAGCCTTTTTATGAAGCGGAAGGCTATCATCAGCACTTTTATATGAAAAATCCTGATCACTACGGGCGCTACCGTGTAGGTTCCGGACGTCAAGGCTTTCTGGATGAGCATTGGAGGGACAGATAAGATGGCTTTTAATAAAGAAGAAAAAATCAAATCATTAAACCGCATGCAATATGAAGTCACACAAAATAACGGAACGGAGCCGCCGTTTCAAAATGAATTCTGGGATCACAAAGAAGAGGGGCTGTATGTTGATATCGTATCGGGAAAGCCCTTGTTTACTTCTCTGGATAAATTCGATTCTCATTGCGGCTGGCCCAGTTTTACAAAACCGATTGAGGAAGAAGAGGTTGACGAAAAACTGGACACAAGCCACGGGATGATCCGGACGGAAGTGAGAAGCAAAACAGCTGATTCCCACTTAGGCCACGTATTTAATGACGGTCCGGGGCCAAGCGGGCTCCGTTATTGCATTAACTCTGCGGCACTCCGGTTTATTCCGAAAGACAAGCTGAAGGAAGAGGGCTATGAAGCCTGCCTGCATTTATTTGAAAAATAGAGCTCAGCAATGAGGCCTGCCTATCAGACAGGCCTTTTTTCTATGTTTTTTTTTCTTCATGTAATCGTTCAATAATCTTTACGATTGTGTCTTTTGTGATGAGCGGCGCCTGATCGGATTGATATCTGGGCAGATTGACCTTCCGAAATTCCGGATGTTTGGCGGGGTCGGGCAATATCGCGTAAAGATTGCCCCATTCATATAAAGATTCCGTCTCATGAGGAGAGGTCAGTTCTTCATGAAGCTTCTCACCAGGGCGTTTTCCTACTTCAACAGCGGCGGGGCGAGGCAGTCCGTGCCGGAACGCATATTCTTCAAATCCGTGAAGCAGTTCTTCAAGCCTCAGGGACTCCATTTTAAAAATAAACGTTTCTCCGCCCTTTGTGATCGCCGCAGATTGCAGGGTGAGCGTTGCGGCGTCATCAATCGACATAAAAAACCTCGTCATGTTTTTATCCGTAATGGTGAGCGGACCGCCTGCCATCAACTGCTCAAATAAAATAGGAATAACGGAACCGCGTGAACCGAGCACATTGCCGAAGCGGACCGAACAAAACACCGTACCGCGGTTTTGAACATGATGATTTGCCTGATGAAACAGCTTTTCGGACAACAGCTTCGTAGCTCCCATTGTGTTTACCGGGGAAACGGCTTTATCGGTTTTTTAAGATATTTACTGTATTTTGAGGGACTATCAGTGACGGTGAGGTCGATAACGAAAAATTAAACCTTAGGATAGGGGTAATTTCAAACTGAGCCGGAATTGGCCCTTTTCTTTTTTGTGTCATCGTAACGATAACTTCTTTGAAGACCATTCTTAATAGCGCGTTCTTTTTCTCTGTGCTTGATTCAATGTGATATTGATCAATTATCCTATTTATGTTGTTTCTGACTGTATTACTGTCTATTTCTGATTGCGCTTCTTGAGTTCCATTGAGCTCATGCTTGGCAATCTGGAGTTCTTTAAATTCTTCATCTAAAACAGCTTTTCTTTTCAAAAAAAGTTCATCAGTGTAAATGCCGCTCTCATATTTCTCGAAGATAAAATTCTCTTTATTTATTAACTCTTGTTCTTTTTGTGAAAGATGTTCAGACATTTGCTTTTTTGTTTTCACATTACTATTTACGTCTTCGTATTTAGAAATCATTGAAGTGATATGTTTTGTTAAAGTCTTATTATCTAAGTTGCTTAAAGAAGAGAGGTAATCCAAAATGGCATTTTCAACATCGTTATATCTTACATAAGTGCATTTATTCTTTTTGCAAGTGAGTGATTTAACGTGATACACACTTTTCGTGCCGTTTTTGTTTTCTCGCGTTCGTCTAGTTTCGTATTTAGATAATGGTTCACCGCACTTAGAACAAGTGCATACGCCTGCCAATTCACTTAATTCCAATGCATTTTTATTAGGCAGCAGGGGGACTTTGTTTGAAATTTTATCTTGTGATTGTTGAAATTGTTCTTGATCTATTATAGGGGCATGTGCATCCGATACTACAATTTGTTCCTTTTCAGGTCTAATTGTTCGTTTACCGTCTTTTGTTTTTTCCCTAACCTTATATTTAACAGTTCCGATATACGCTTCGTTTTGCAGAATTGCTTTAATTGTGTATTGATTCCAGCGCTTTTTTCCTGATGGAGTCGGTATTTGTAATTTTGTTAAGTGAGAAGCAATCGCTGTATAACTATAATCTTTTCCATTCAACCCATTTAAAAAGATGTTAAAGATGAATTGAACGACTTTTGCTTTTTCTTCGACTGGGACTAGTTTGGATGTTTTTTTGTTTAACCGGTATCCATAAGGCGCTAGTCCGGAAATCCATTTCCCTTGTGCCGCATATGTGTATTTAGCGCCTGTCATACGCTCTCTGGTCATTTCAAATTCTTCTCTGGCCATAAACAATTCAAAACGAATCTGACGCATGTCTGCAGGGTTTCGAGGGTCATAAACTTTATATGGTGTAATGATAATCAATCGCTTGCTTTGAAGAAGGTTAACAATTTGTCCCGCATCACTGTAGCTCCCGCGGCTGAGTCTTGTTATTTCTTTAACAGCAATTGCCTGGTACTTGCCTTCCTCGAGGTCTTTAAGACATTCTTTAAAAACAGGGCGGCCCTCAATGCTTTCCCCAGACCCGATTTCCATTTTTAATTCATAGGGGATTTCAATCGACTTCAGTATTTTATTCATGAGTTCTTTTTGTTCTGTTAGCGTATCTTCGCCTGTTCTTTTTTCTCGCTCCATATCCTGACGAGAGCGTCTAAGATAACCCAAAATATTTGTAATGTTGTAAGAATGAACGATGTTTTTTAACTCCAAAAAATCAGCACCTCCTCTTTATTGTATTTACTGTAAAAACAGTAGTATTCGTACAATATTCTGTCTGACATTGAACACGAAAATAACCTAATAAATATTGTAGGGGCTGTATTCTTTAAGTGTTGGGCTAAAGAGCTCGCTCATACGCTCTATGTTTTTTGTTAGCCTGAGAAAATACCCAAATAAAAAAAGAAGCCTCAGAGGACTTCAAAATAATTAATTCTTCTCACATGCAAAGTTGTCATTATCCCGATCCATTTTAGATGTATAAGCAGGGTGAGTGCTTGATACACCATGCGGATATTTCTTTCTCAGCTCTGTGCAGTTTGCAAAGTGTTCTGTTCCTCCAGCAGAAGGGGAGGCTTGTGCAGAGTTAGAAGAGCTGCTTGATGCTGAACCGCTTGAGTTCGATTTATGTGTCTCGGATTGGTGTGTTGTAACTGACTTTTGAGCCGGCTTAGATACACTTACTGATTTCTTCGGTTTCGTTACGCAGCCATTAAATCCTTTATCAGTCGCATATCCATTCTTACTCCAAATCTTCAAGTCTTTATCTTTCGCAGCTTGCTCATCTTTCTTATACGTGTTTAAATACTTCGTGTTTGGCTCATATACATAAGCTACTCGTGCTAATCCTTCTTTAAGCAGTGTTTCTTGTACTGATTTGCCATCTGCATAAACGTAAGCCAGCATTCTGCCATACTTGTCTGTACGATCTCCTTTATCAAACTCCAGTTGAAGTTTTCCCTTGTTAACCAGCTGTTTGTTTCTTGCTGAAGCATCCTCACCATATGGTTGTACGCAAGAGTTTGGGTTCTTAGTTTTAGGCGTGTCAACAAGTAAATAACGAACAGTTTTGACTTCGCCTTTATAGTTAACTTTAATCGTATCCCCATCAACTGTTCTGTTAAGTGTTACATCGACCAGCTTTTTCTTTTTGTCAGACGCCTTTTTATCCGACGAATCCTTCTTTGAAGCATTTTCGGCTTTTTCATTTTTGTCATTAGTACTTTTGTCATTTGATTGAGTGTCTGCCTTTGTCTCTTTTGCATCCTTTTCTTCTTGCTCTGTTGTTTTAGCTTGATCTGAATCTGTTTTATCTGTAGAAGCAGAATCAGATCCACACGCAGCCAAAGAAAAGCTTAGAGATAATGCGCCAATACCTAACAGCCATTTCTTCAATGTAATTCCCCCAATTTGTTTGTTCTGTCTCTATATCGGACAAACCTTCCTAATTATAAGTATAAAACCAAAGATTGTAAATTTCATTTTGGCATTTTAAGACACTCAAATACAGTTGTGTGGTAAAATTTAGTGACTCAAACACCTTAGAGGAGGGAAATTTAATTGGAAGAAGGAAAGTTAATTCGCATGACTCTTGATGGGATAAAGGAAGCTGTTTCTAAATACGGAACTTTTCCTATGCTCCAACATGGAGGGCATGTCATGGAAGATGCTGCTTTTCAATTCAGAGACCCAGCCAGTCCTCAAGAAATTAATAGTTTAGAAAAGATGTTAGGGGTAACTTTGCCTAATGATTATAAAGAGTTCCTATTCAATCACAATGGAATGGAAATGTTTAATGGTATTGAGCTTCTTAGTACAGAAGGGATAATCGAATTTAATGAAGTTCAAGACTTCCCTAAGGGATATGTCCTAATTGGGTATCATTATGATGGCAGGTATGTTATTGATGTAAACAAATCAAATAAAGGATTGGGGTATATGTTGCATCTGGATTCAATTGATAATATTGAAGATGCGGTATATTTAGACTCTAACTTTGAGATATGGTTTGACATGTTGGTGTCATCAAATGGAGCTAAATACTGGGAAGTGAAGCCGAAAATCCAAGAGTATTATAAATATATTTCAGAATAGAAAATTTAGATAAGATTAAGTGGGAAGGAGACGTAAATGAAAGTATTTGAAGCAGCCTCGTTCATTTCAGCCGCAGAAAAGCGGGCAAAACAATACGATCAGATTAGAGAACAATTTATCAATCTCAGAAAAGCATTTCAGGGAATGGCTGATTTAGATGACAGTGAGTTTTCAGGCAAAGGCGCCGACAACATTAAAGCATTCTTTCAAGATCACGCCGGTGTCACGGACAGCTGGCTTGATCTGATCGATATGAAAATTGCATTTTTTAACAGTATTTCAGGAAAAGTAGCTGATGCAGGATTGGCTGATTCGTTTGTGGAAGAGTCATTTTTAGAACACGAGCTGTTTCATGCGAAGAATAAATCACAAGCCATCATGCAGGAGCAGCGCAATGAAATGAAAGGTATCCTTGATGAAATCAGCGATATCATTCATCTTGATGTTTTCTCTACAGAAGATGTCGATCAAAAGCTTAAGTCAGCAGATAAAAAAAGGAACGATACCATACATAAACTCGGAAAGCTTGATCATGATCTAACGAAAGAATACGCAGAAACCGAAGCGAACGAACAGTTCATTCAAGCTGACTTTCAGCAACTCCAAAATGCCACGAGTAAGGGGAAAAATGCCACGTCGCTTCGTTACAATACCAAGGCATACAGGGAAAGTGACATACATAAGAAAAAAGGCGAGATTGCAAGACATTCGGATGCTTATCTGACGTTTAAAAAGGAAGAAGCGAAAGAGCGGGAAATCAAGGATCTGAAGAAAAAGCTCGCTGACGGTGTGACCGATCCGGATGAATATTTGGAAATTGCGAAGAAGATCGGCTATGAAAACCTTGAACCTTCCCAGCAGCAATATGTCATTCAGCTTGAACAAGCAAAACAGCTTGAAGAAGCCGGAGAAGTGACTTGGGATATTTTAAAAGGAGCTGGCGTTGGTTTATATGATGTCGGGAAAGACACGGTAACCGGCTTATGGGACTTCATAATCGATCCGGGAGAAACCTTGTCAGCACTGGGGAATGCAGTACTTCATCCTGTTAAAACATATGATGCTGTTTCAGCAGCAATTGAGGAATCATATCAAAAGGATATGGTAAATGGAGATGCGTATTCCAGATCAAGATGGGTTACATATGCGATAGGTACAGTAGTTACCTCTGTAGTAGGCACAAAGGGAGCCGGTTCTCTTACAAAAGCTGACGTAGCAGGAAAAGTCACCTCTAAAGTCAATAAAGCAGGCCAAAAACTGAAAGAGGTCTCAATTGCTGATTTATTGCCTTATAATCCCCGTTACGATGTTGTTCCGGCTAGAGGAGTTCCTTATAATGTATTTAACAGTGAAAATTTAAAGGATCGGTTACTTAGATTAATTGAATCAGCAAATCCTAGAACGGTATTACCAAGGAATAAAGGTCGATGGGAAGGCGCACCTGGTGACGGAAAATGGTATTCCGACATACCTGAAGTAAAAGCAGCGACTAAGGGAGAACCGATTACTTTTAAAGATGGACGTCCTGATTTTACTCCATGGACTGTTGCAAACATTAAGTTTAAGTCTGGTGAATTAAATGGAACGAAAAAAGATTTTAGGCTTGTTTATAAAAAAATTAAAGAGATCAAGGGTTTTAAATCTCAAGCGCAGGCGAAAAAATGGCTGTCACAACAGGGACTTACCCCACACCATTTGGATAGTGTCACAATACAACTAGTGCCTAGTGTGATTAATAACAAAATACCTCATATTGGAGGAGCTTCTGATTTAAGGGGAGGGTATTAGAATGAGTTTCAATAAAATTGAACAAAAGTTAAAAGAATTTACGATAGATACTGAAACAGAATCCAACATTAATACAAACGAGCAACTCAAAGAAATTGAAAGAAATATAGGTAATCAATTGCCTTCCGACTATAAGGATTTTTTGAAGGGATATGGAGGCTGTTATTTAGAAAGTAAAAAAACAACAGATGAAGTTGAGTACGACGTTTGCTATAAACCTATAGAGAAAGATCCTTGGATGGGTAAGGAAGATGATACACAATTACTAGAGAGCTTCTATGGTTTAGCTAACGATCATAACAGTCTCCAAGAAGCAATCAATACTTATTCTGATCGCTTTCCTAGGAATATTATTCCTATAGCAAGCTCGGCAGGTGGTAATGAAATATGTATGGACATCGACAATGAAAAAGTTTTGTTTTGGGATCACGAATTAAGTCAGCCTGATAAAGACTTTTTCCTAATTGCCAATTCGTTTGAGGAGTTTATCCTAAGTTTAGTAGACGAACCAATTGAAACGGATGATAGTGACAGTGATGTGGAAATTGAGATTTTAGACAATGACTTTGGAAAATTGCTCTTTGGTAAGGACAATTAGCTTTTATTTTTAGGAAAAGTATTGCAAAGTTAAGCTCTCAGAAAGAGAGCTTTTTTATTTTCGATAGAAACTAATTATAAAAAGGGAGAGAGGTTATGGATTCGTACCAAATAAAGAAATTAAAACCCGAAGAATACAATAAGTGTAATAATATTTGGGACATGGAAAAGAAAATGGCTAAGGTGTTTTATGACGAATTAGTAAGTGGAAACAGAATTACTTTTATTTACTTCAGTGAATGACGAGTTTATAGGAGAAGGATCGTTAGTTCTTTAAAACAATGACCCAGATTATACCATTCCGGATAATCGCATTTATCTATCTCGTATGATTGTTAAAGAAGGATATCGAAATTGTGGGATAGGTGGTATTATTGTTGATTATTTGATTGATTATGCTAAACAACTTGGAGATAAGGAAATAACACTCGGTGCAGATACAGATAACTTAAACGCAAGGCATCTATATGAAAAGAAGGGTTTTACAACCGTATTATTTTTTTGTGAAGATGAATATGGTGAATATGTAAAACTCCTAAAAGTATTAAAATAAAATTCCCGAGATTATGGTGAATGTGTGGGAGGTTACTTTCACAAACGATGATAGACGGTAACTTAATCTAATTAGATCGTTATTAAGGTGCGGATTAGCATTTATCCTCTCAAAACCAACCCGTAATGAACGAGGATACTGTTGGCTGAGGAATTATTTTTCCATGTATTGTATTTTATGGTATTCTTGGAATGGAAGGAGGAGACAATGAAAAAGAAATTAATTGGGGTCTTGATCATTGTTTGTTTTTCTGTGTTCATGTATGGCGCAGTTACACATTCTTTTAAAAATCAAAAATCCACTGAGGAAGTATTAGAAAGTGCATGGGATGAATTTGGCTTATTTAGCTTTGGAATTGGAGAAACAGACCCAGTCATATCAATTGGTATGGATAAAACAAAAAATGAAGAAGAATTACGGCGCTATCTAAATGACAATTTATCTGAGGAAGCTAAAGAAAAATATAAAGTTAAAATTATTAAAAAGGATATCAATGTTTTAGAAGAACAACATGAAAAGTATTTGGAAAGTGTTGAAGCACATTGATACATTAAAGCTTCTTATCGGCTCTAAATAAAATAACGGTGATATTCAATAAACAAAAGTTTTGTAAATATTCCAATTATTTCATTTAATCTGTTGTAATCAAACTGTGAAATACAAACTGGTTATAGTGTATTTCTTTAATAAGAAATGCATAAAATAAAAAGAGCATGGTGTTGGTCACACCCCGTCAAAAGGCTTGCTCGATGCGGTTTCTTAATAGACCTATCCCTTCAGGTTCTGAGGCTTAAGGGAGGTCTATTTTTTATTTATATACGTCAACAGGGCAATTATAAACGACCCGAATGCAAGCATTAACATTAATGCTTGAAATGTTGACATAAGCATCACCCCCTTTCCATAGGGGATGAGCAAGACTCCCTTGAGTGAGCAAACTTAATGTATAGGAAACATTTATATGTCGTTAAAAACCCATTCAGTTACTAAAACGAAAAGAACCATGTTAGAATCAGGTTCTTTTTTTGTATTTAAGTTAAATACCTCGCCGGAATTACCGATAAATGACATGTGGAATAATACCAAGAGGGTTAAGGAATTGAAAAAAGTGCTTAGTTTAGTAACAATTACACTTCTTGCTGTACAACGATGTTTTCCATTCACACATCGAAAGCAAAAGCAGTTGAAGCAGCACCGCTTTACAGTCTTTAGATTCTTTCCGTCACATCAGACGGCAACAAATTTGCTTGGGAACCCATTACAAACAGCAAACCAAATGCAACAAATGTTTTGAAAGGTGACAAGCTGCATATTAAAGTTCGCTTTATGGGCTATACAAATTCGACCGTCATTAAAGCAAAGGATGGGAGAAATTTGTTATACAAAGGTGAAGCGAACATATACAAATATGACCCTATACTTGGACAAAACAAAGTTGTGATAGGATGGGACAAATACATTGAAATTCCAATGAACGAACTTCCTTCAAATGAGATTCAAGTTGAAGGTCTTGGGGAAAACATGAAAATCATTTATAGCAACGTTGTAAAATTCGAGAGAGGGCGAATGTTATGGAAGGTCTATATAACTCTTACAATATCACGAAAGATCCGAAGTTTTTAGCGTTTTGCAGTTTAGCGACAGAAGGTGCAGGAAGTCATTCGAATCAGCAATGTTCAATTGGTTTTACTGAATTCAAAGAAGCGCTGGAGAATGGCAAAGTAGTTGATAATCAAAACCTTAAAAGCACTTCAGAATTAAATCACCAGTTCGATTACTGGAAATCTAGAATAACTGGGGGACGAGCTGTAACTGAAACAGATAATCAAGTGCTGGATATCATCAAACAAGCATACAATCTTGGAATGGTGACGAAAGATAATATGCTTATGAGAAATCAAGCCATTAACGCGTATAAAACATCTATTTAATTTAAAATTAAAGCCCCTTATTCAGGAAGGGGCTTTTGCTTTGCAACTTATTCTTTATGTTTAATCTAAAACCATAAAGTCCTGCACTTTTGTTTCTTCTTCAGGCAAATCAAATTCATTAAGTTTCTTTTTAGTACGGATATCAAAAATCCCCATATAGCCACCAATGCCTTTTTTGTTTTCCTCTTGTGAAATCACATAAAGTTTTTGATCTTTAAACTTTGCATTCATATATGGAAATTGTAAATCGAATTTTTCAAAAGAAAAATCTTTATCGTACTCAAGTAAGCAGGCGTATCCGGATTTATTAATATATGTAACGTAAAATTTGTTGCTTTTTTTGTCGTAATATACAGTGTCCGCTTGTTCAAGATCATCAGGATATTTTATGAATTTTGATTTCCAGGATCCTTTTTCGATTACAGTTAGTTCATTTTCTGAGCTAGCCACAACATATTTTTCAGAGTGATCAAATACATCTCCATAGGAAGCTAATCCAATCGTTTTAACAATCTCTTCTGTTTTTCTATCAATGACGTACAAAGACATTCCTTGAATGACGTAAATATACTTATCATCGCTTTCTCCCATGGTTACGAGGGAGGGCAAAGTCAGGCTATATTTTTTATTGAACTTTTTATCATTTACTTTCAGTTCATTTCCATTGGTGTCGACATTATAGGCTTTTACAGAAATATCTTCTCCTTGATACCAAAAAGCAAATGGATTGGATAATTTATGTTCTTTAATGGTGTTGTTTTTTAATGTGTAATAATATGGTTCATGTTCAGCTAACAAGACGATATCGTCTGAAGAGGGGGTTTTTTTCTGGATATATGGTATATCCGGTACCTTAAAGTATCGTTTATTGAATTCTTCTCCTTGTGATGTGGATATGAGTACGCTTTTCTTGATGAGTGGATTTGAATAGATAAAAAAGATTTTATCCTCGGTTGGATTAATTTTAGAAGTACTTACAGAGTGTTCACCTTTATTTATAAAGAATGCATTGATCAACAATATAACTATTGCACCAATTAGAACTCCTGAAATCCCATATAAAACATAAGACTTTTTCATATAACGCTCCTTATCTTTTATATAAAATAAAAAGACACTTGCAGAATAAATCTGCAAGTAAAATGATTAGTAGCTAACAGTTTTTGATGAACGATCAATATCTGCAGATGTGACAAGTGCGCCTCCATTACTGTCTAGGTCCGTTCCTTTTGAATTTTTGTATGATTGCCACACAAGTTTAGAGCAATACTATTTATTTGTACTTTTTTGGTTGCAGCAACTGAATAAGGCTTATCTGTTTTACTACTAGCATATGTCTGAGCCTTTACCTTATCATAGATATCTGCGCCCTTATGCTTTTGAATTGCTTACTCCAGTTGTTCTGATAATTCCTTACCCTTTTCCAGCCCATGCTTCCATAATTTTGTTATGGATGGGATAAGAAATAAATACGGATCAAAAGCGATCTTACGAGCTGTTTCTTATACACCTGGAGGCACAGCTTTGCATAGAGCAGGTTTGACAGGTGGACACAAATCATAAAATAAAAAGCCCACTCATATGAGTAGGGCTAAATTAATTTTTAACCTCCGACTGGCCTTTCAGCTACCTGGATGTTAGATGGTGAATCTGTACTCAATTGCGTTAAAGCTACCCCACTTAAAATTACAGTTAAAATAGATACGCAAAGCACAATTTTTTTCATAAGATTCCCTCCACCTGATTCATTTTCTGTTCAGCCCAAATTTTTTCATTGAAAAAGCTTGTTGCTTCTTCAAAAGCACCTATTGATTCAAACCTTTTTGCAGCTATGTAGGACAATTCATCTACACTTTCAAGGTCATTTTGTTGTTTTAAAAACTCAATATAACGGATGCAATTATTGAAGTTGTTTTTTAATTCACCGCAATATAGGTTGTATAGGATGCTAATTTTGGCTTCGTATATCTTATTCTCCATTAATATGAGTCTTTCCTGTGCTTTATTGTAAAAATTAATGGCTTTCATTTTTTCGTCAATTTTAAATAGTTCCTTAATTATCATGAATAAAGAATTTATATAATAATTTGAATTCATCCAAGATTCATTTCCAATAGCTTTTTCGAGAGATTTAATGCACTTATCAGGTTTGTCCCAATCAGAATACACGATACTAAGGTTGTGATATAACTGAGCTTCCAAATATTCATCCTTTGTTTCTTGTGCAATGTCTATTGCTTCTAAATAATATGTTTCTGACTCTTCAAACCGTTTCATATCGGAATAGTTTGCAGCCGCAATCATTGTTGAAGTTGCCAGTTTGCATTTATAATCAGGGTGTCGCTTATATATTGCAATTGCATTCTTGATGTAGTGTTGTGCCACAATGCTTTGTTTAACAAGAGTGTATAAGTAGGAGACCTTGGAGTAGAATTCAGCTGCTTCAATTTCATCCGGAATTTCTGCAAGCTTTTTCTCCGCTAATCCATATAAGTTAATTGCTCGATCATAATTTTTGTTGTATGCCTCGTACATTGCTTCGAATAAATAAAAGTTATATTCCAATTTATCGTTCGTTCTTTTTATGAAATTTTCGTTCTCTTCAGTGAAATAAGTGTGCTTTTGTAAAGGCTCTCCGCGTGAAGAGTGCAGCAACATTTTGTGTCTTTCTTCTAATAAACTGTAATATGCAAGAACTTCTTGATCCTCTTCCATATCATCGAACAGGCTTTTAATCTCTGAGTAATATTTTATTGACTCATGTACCTTTTGTTTCTTTATAGCAATATACCAATCATTCAGTGTAGTAGCAACAACTTCTGAAGCGATCTTGCTCATCCAAACCCCTCTTTCTGAAAATTTCAAAAATCCTTTAGGAATAATCATAACATAGTCATTGAAAAAATTGTAAAAGGATGTAGAGATTTTGGGATTTTCTAATTTGAAAAAATGAAAAAAATACCCTCCTCGTTAGAGAAGGGTACGTGATCAGTTTGCTGTTGCTTTTAGTGAGGCAAGCCATTCATCTAATGTTCCTGAGAAACCTTGTGGAACGGCTAATTCATATGCTGATTTTCCATCTTTACCGGCAGCACCTGTAGCTCCTTTAACCCCGGTTGCACCTGTAGCTCCAGTATCGCCTTTTTCGCCTTTTTCACCTTTTAATGAAGCTAACCATTCCTCTACAGTTCCTGAAAAACCATTGTCCACTGCAATATCATAAGCAGACTTCCCAGTGACAATTGAGACATTAACAATCGGATTGAAGAAACTCATTTATGCGCGCCCCCAAAAAGTTATATGTTATTCCTGACTCAGAAATCTTGAAGATTGTGATAGGTGATTCATGAGCTTCCATTTGAAAGCCTTGTCCAGCTCTTAAATTGATAAGATCGCCACCATTGATTGATACGTGGCATTCCTGATCATTTGAAAAGCTGAACTTATAGAAAGAATATTTAATCGTCCATGTCTCAGGAGGAGAAGGGATTACTTCATGGTTAGATTCTGACTTCTCAAGCATTGGGCTCCCGATATATCCAGATCCTATTTGCATGATCAATAATCATTAATTAAAAATGAAAAAAAGGGGAGATAAACTCCCCGAGCTATTTAGGCGGTGGTCTCCCTAAGATAGATATCACTGCTGAATATTATGTGATTGCGTATGCCAAAGCTTTCGGAGACAGACCGATAATTTCAAGGTGTGATGGCAAAAGTTTTGAGGGGGAAACTTGTTGGATCGTTGATCATCACATTTTAATGGCTTTAAATTAAGATAAAACAGCAGTTTAATTAGATTTTCAAAACGATTCTTTATCATCGCAAAGAAAAAATGTAAAATTCACCTATAGGCTTGAGTTACCAATGACATTTAGACGTCCGACTGCTTGGGGGGAGAGATTTGAAAAATAAACTTGAAAAATTGCTTCTTGAAAAGGGTGTATTTGAATTTCATATTAAGGAAATGAAGGAAACCGCAAATATAAGTGAGTATCCATATGAATTGTATTATGATAAAGTCGGAAAGAGCGAAAAACTATATCGGGATGTTCCGTTAAAAAAAATTAAGAGTTTAGGGTTCAGGGGAACCAGTGGTGTGTCTTGGTTTGATCACGCATGTTATAACGGTACAGATAATATTGACATCGGCCGATGTGAAAAAGCTTTTGAATACTTGAAAAAACAAAGCCTAGAAGAATTCCACACTTATTATCAACACTCACCAGTGAAATTGATTCATTATGAAGATGACGACTTTTATGCTGTTTACGGTGATGGAACACACCGTACAATTTGGGCCAAGATAACAGGAGCTCCAACAATTTATGCTCAAGTAACTAGAGCAAGAAAGAATCCTTCCTTATATAAATCATACTTAAGATTTAAAGAATTAGAATCACAGATTAATAAGTATTTTGAGGAGAATGACCTTAGCTGGGGAGTTAAAAATACTCGATACTATTCAGAAATCCTTTACAAAGGTATGCCCGTAGCACTCTATTCTATAGATCCGCCTTACTCATTTAAACGATCTTCCTACAGTCTCAACGATCAAAAGTTGGACACTTGGAATAAGCAATTAAATGAATTTATGATTGAGTTTGAAGAAAGTTTTCGCTATAGAAAAATCTTTCGCAATGTTATGAAGATTACGCCCGGAAAATTAGAGCACAAACTTTTTTCTTTTATTGAAAAGATAAGTGAAAGTTGGTCTGCAGCAAATGGAAAGGCAAGAATTATAAAACAAGGATTCGATATGCATTGTATCGATAAAAAAATCATTTAAGTTACTTTAAAATATGTACAACAGCATGAGGGATGACGAAGAAACTTAAGGAGAAGTGATGAAAAAGTTAATAATTATATGTTTGGGCATTATCGGGGTATTTCTTATAGTTCAGTGTAGTAAATTTAACAACAATACAGAAGTTTATGTGGATACTCAATTAGAGGAAAATCACAATGATGAAAATGAAAGAAAAAGCTATTATGACAATGATTCAAGTCAAGAAAGTGAAGCGCTTAATGACAAATATTTAAGTCGAGAAGAGAATAAGGAATATGACATTTACGCATATGATTTAACAACTAGGGAAATTCAATCACGTAATGGACAAGACGAATATGTTTATGGAGGCAACGTGATCTCTAGTAGTAAAGCCGAAAGCTACGGTTATCACACAACACCAATTACTAAGGAAGTAGCTAAAACAATTAAATTTTGGAGGAACGATGTAGATTTTGTTCCTAAAAAGGGTGAGATTGTTCTGGTTAAATTTCCTAAGGGTAATCATAAAACCTATATTGATATTGAGCTTATGTATAAGCCGACTGGAGAGCAGCCTAATGGAGGATGGAATTGGTGAACAGTAACATCAAATCATGCTAACTGGATTCGGGATGCTCACATGAGAACAGCCCTTTGACATTAGCTCGCAATCCTTGTTTTGACTGGTTTGTTTTTCTTGATATTACGTAATTTAAGAGCGGGTTTTTCCACTATTCTGTACGAAAGGAATGCGGATGCAGCAGTAACAGCGATTAGGGCTATGATCAGCGGGTAATCAGACAATGTTTTATCAATTTCGGCGTACAAGAAGATGTTGATCATCACTATGTGCCATATGAAAATTCCCATACTGATATCGTCTAACCGGTTCAGTAGTGCCCTTTTAGTAGTGAATACTGTTTGAAAGAGTTCCTTGAACAATTAACAAGACGTGGAGGCAATAGCATAGGTATATATAGCGGGTGCGACCCTGATAATTCTGCTCCAATAAAAATTGGTTACATTATTTCCTTTAAGCTTGTATCTCTCATAAGAAGTGAAAAGAAAAAATGCGCTTAGAAAAAAGAAGATTGATATGCCGGTGTGAAATATTGCTTTACTCTCTGGGGTATAACCAAAGACAGAAATGTTTAGATCTCTTGCAGCATGACCAAGCACACACAGAGCAGCAAACAGTCTGATAACAAAGAAACAGTAAGAATGTTTTACGTTCATTAAAAGAACTATTTCCTATACCGAATTGAATAAGTAGTGATGATTATATCATAAAAATGGAAGAAATGTTCTTTAAAATGAACTAAAATAAATATTTTTGTTCTCAATAAGCTATATTTGTGTGATATAGGGAGGTGTAGATACTTATAAATACACGTAGATATTCATAGATGCATGTATATCTAGCTATATCATGAAGAATACAGACAAATCAAGAAGCATTACTAGGCTCTTTCTCTTTTATTTCCAATATAGTATAATTTGGAAAAGGAGGAGAGGGAATGAAAAAGCTAATCTTTTTGGCTGTAATTTGCATTGGTTTTATATTGAGTATTAACATACCAAGAGCTGAGGCGAAGCTTACATTAGACTACAAAAATGTGAATTTTCACATGAGTGAGGATTCAGAGAGTTTTTCAATGGCAGATTATTTTGATCGGAACTATGATCGCACTTGGCTCTTCTACAAATTCACAATTAGCAATGCAGAAGGGTGTACTCTAAATATGAAAATCAGTAGGATAACTCTTGCTGGATGGGTATTCCCACGTAGTGAAAAGCAGTTTGTAGGGAACTATGCCGACTATACTGCTACCGATCGAGTAGAGGGAGATGCAAATCGTAATCATGTGTTAGAGATTACAAAGAATCCAGGCTGCGGAGATGTGTGGATTAAAGGTATTTATGGATTTGAACATGAAGATTCATTTGATTGGTAAGCTTAATACATAGTCAAGGTATATCCTTGATCTTTTTTATGCATATGATGATAATTTAAAGTGATCATACATAATGAATGTGGGGTATCAAATTTAAAGCCGATATTAGACGAAAGGAATATCAGTATTCGAAAGCTGTCCAATGAAATTGACCATGGTTTTAACACAGTTAGGAAGCTTTATCATGATGAAATGGAGCGGTACCCGAGGGATCTGTTGGATAAAGTCTGTACATATTTAGACATTGAGCTGCATGAGCTGTTGATTTACAAAAAAGATTAAAAAGATAATGATCACTTAAAGCGATCATTATATACTAAAGTTACAAGAACAGTAAATACTTACAATTTTCTAGGGCTACATAAAATCATTCTTTTAACGACTACGGAGGGATAAGATGAACAATAAAGCGCTTATTAAAAAAAATATTGTTGAAAGTATATTTTTTGCTTTTGATGAATCTGGGACAAGAATGGGAGACGCATGCGTTTACACCTCTTATCTAACAAAGGATTTATTAAAAGACAAATATAATATTAATGCAAAATTAAAAGCAGGATCAGTTAGAATTCCATCATTATAAGTTCATTACAAGTGGAATCCTCCATTTGAATTCCATATGTGGGCATTTCTATACGGCGAGATAATAGACATCGCAGCCTCTGGGATAACAGAAAGAAGAATTTAAAAAATCTAAAAAACTTTCAAACTTTAAACAAATTTCGGTTATTTGGCAAGCGTATCCCAGCGATGGAAGAACCTATACTGCTGTAAAGAACGGTGTAGAATTAATAGAGTCTCTAGTTAATGAAACGGCATATAAAGAGTTATACCGATATGCAAGTGAGTTTATTGATCAACGACATAGTTAATGGAGATAAATTATGACCTGGGACTTGCTTTATTGTTTTTTCAAGCACTATAACAATTAACTCAGCTTTTTTGTATAGCGGTGTATGCGGTGTTTTTCCATTATTGTTTTCCCTCTAGAATAGCTTTTGCATATGTGTCCACGAAAAGAAAAACATGGATCGAGTAGTGTATTTTATTTAAATCATGAATTTGATAATGTTCACGGTAAGTATTAAGACAGATGTTCCAAAGAAGATATATCCATAGCTCTTTTGCTTCTTTGAAAGTAATTCCAACCCGACTATGATAAAAAGAACTGCAACTAATACCTGAAGAGAAAATAACAGGATTCCACTTTGATTAAACAGGGAATACACGGCTAGTAGTAATGCCATAAATGAAATGAAAATTTTTGAAGCCTTTAACATGAAAACAAATCCTTAGGTAATTTGATTAACCTTAACACGTTACAGACTTTTTTTGGAGAGGCGTATGTATCAAGAACAAAGAAGTATTTTTGGAGGAGAGTGTACATGATTAAGGTTTACACAATAGGTCATGAGATACCAGAAAAGATTAAGTCCTGCATCACTGAATGGAATTATTGGGCTTGGATTGCTGCATCAAATAGTGAAAAGGGCAATAAAAGTGCAAAGCGACTTAATGAATAGATTGAATCGGATCCAGACAAAATTGCGGAATATAAAACTGAAGACGGAATTGAAGTATATGTAAGCTACATGAATCCAGTGAAATAAAAAAGAGCATTTAGATACTCTTCTTCATACCAAACCTACGACACTCGTGTAAAAATACACCACTCTTCACTGAACTCTTGAATAAAGTGTAATCATAGTTGTCACAGCGTCTTATTTAACATCGGGATACTCCTTATAATCATACACAACTGTTACATCGTAGCCATTAGTCTCAAACTCTTTCTTTTCCATTAAATTTCACCTCATAAAGTATTTAACACTACTATAATACCAGACGATGTATATAAGCAGGGTTTTAATTTGATTGGAATAGCATATTTCTTAATACTCTGGCTTGGTGTTGGCTTTCTAACGGGATTTAAGGCCTTATTTGTTGATCAAGTTTATGATGAAGAGTTTAAGCAGGAACTGATTGATTCATTTTCACCAGGTATCATGGTGTTTTACATATTAATTGGGTTGCTGCCACTGGCCATAAAAATTGCTGGTCTGCTGAAGAGGAGTTAGCTATGCCGGTTATCGATACCTTTTTTATTATTTAATTTGAAAATAATAATTACTTCAAGTCATTTAAATTAAAAGGCAGTGGTTATATAGTATCTAAGGGGCTCATGGCGCTTCTAAGTTTACTACAATGTCAGAAGCTTTAGTGATCTCAAACGAGCTACATACAGAGTTTAAAGCCACTTCTGCCATAAGACAAATTGAAGTTATTACTAGGTGAGGAGTGTCCAGGTGTACTGGAGTGAATGGGCCGCAATCCTGGAAGACCTTTATCAGCATCGATTTGAGTATGTTGAATGGAAGAGACTTTAACCAGATATAAGGAGATAGCAGATGGAAAAAATAATCAAATGATGATAGAGTAAGGCATAGGAAAAATTAACTAACCAAAAGTGAGGGGTATACAATGGGGTTTAAATTTAGAAAAAGTGTCAAAATTGCTCCAGGAGTTAAACTGAACATTAACTCAAAAAGTGTCGGCATCAGTGCCGGTGTTAAAGGGGCACGTATATCAACAAACACTAAAGGTAGAACCACAACCACAGTAGGAATTCCAGGTACGGGTATTTCTTATAGTAATACCGTGAATTCTAAAAGGTCTAAAAATAAAACAATATCTTCAGATCAGGCAAGAGTTCAAGCTACTTCATTCCCAAACCCTATTCAGGAAGTCTATAGTTCCTTGAGCAAAAAATATAAAAAACCATCGAAAGATCTTCAAAAAATATTTAGTCATGCAGCCAATCGAATAAATCAAGATCAAATAGTGACTTTCGTTAGAGGGAATCTAAATGGTTTCATGGGAAATGCCGGCGTTCTTTTTGCAATGCCAGATAGGTTATTGCATTATGGTGATAAATATGCAAAGTACGAGATTGTGGAATTTGATTATAATCTGATTGATCTTGTAAAAGTTAAAAGTGGGCTAACGGGTTATAAACTAATCTTTGATTATGCCGGGAAAGAAATTTCAGTTTCAACAATTGATGAAGGAAGCATTGACGAAATGTTCACCTATCTTCAAGAAAAGATAGCAGAACAGTCAAATCAAAATATGAATGATGTGTCTTTTTCAAGCTCAAATATCCCTGAACAAATTAGACAATTTGCTGAGCTTAGGGATCAAGGAATAATAACCGAAGAAGAGTTCGCGAAGAAAAAAGAGCAACTGCTTGATATTAACTAATGAATTTTTAAGTGAACTTAGACTTTAAAGTAAAGTAGGTATATATTCAATGGATGAAATAAAGCAAATAGGCTACCAAGATTTTTTTGATGTAATAAAAAACGAAAAATTTGATGTGGGTTCATTTAAAGAGTTTGTCAATTCCTTATACGGGGAGACAAATTTTCTTGATTATAAGGAGAAGATAATTGAAGAATTTAAATTAGCAAAGCTTCTCCTTGCAATGGCGAATTCAGGTGGAGGAATGATTGTTTTTGGTATTGAAGATAAAGAATATAAGCCAGTTGGGCTACAATTAGATGACAACTTTGATAAAACAGTTTTTGAGAAGAAATTGAGGAATTATGTACCTGATGAGCTTAAGTTTTTTTCTCAACTTTTAAAATACTCCGACGAAGATGTTTACGGTAATTTGAAAGGAAAAGCTTTTTTGGTTGTATACATTCCAAAGCAATTGAGATACATTCCATTCTTAGCAAAGAAAGAAACAACAGGAATCAAAGTAAACAGAATTTATGTAAGAAGAAACACGTCTGTTGAAGAGGCAAACAGCCATGAAATAGAGGAAATGGTCAAAAAACGAGTTCATAGTACGTATCACGATCTTTCATCGTTAACTTTGAATGAGCATATAGAACAATTGAGATGTTTATATGGGAATATTAATAAATATAACAACAAAAGTTATGCTTTTACATCTCTCGCACAAACATTTGCAGCACAGCTTTACACTAATAGAAAAAATCCACATTATCCGGCTGAATCTTTTGATAAGTTTATAGCAACAATGATTGATAAAAAGAAAAGAAGAATTGAAGGTATTTTGGAAGTAGCAGAGCAATTAAATTTTTGGAGAAATTAGTACAAAAAATTGAGGGGACAAGAGAGTGCCGTAGTCTTGTCTCCTTAAAATACGAATTTAATTAGAGGGATCTGAATTTTTCTTAGGGGAGAAGACTTATGGATTTACTTAATTGGACTTACATTATATCTACAATTATAGGAGCTGCTGGGTTCATAAGTTTAGCAACTACGTTTACAATTTAGAAGGGTATAACGAGAAAGGATAGAAAAAGATGGTCTCTTTCTTTGTTGAAAAGCCTTATCAAGAAGGGGACATTGTACGTGTGCCAAGGAGCCATGACGGATATACTGGAGAACCTGAAGCTATTAAATCCGATAAAACTGCCAGAAAAGATCAAAGACCGATTTAATCTAGAGAAATAACAACGACCTGTATTAAAGGAATGATGAAATTGAACAAAGAGAATATCAGTCGGAACTTTATTCCGATCAGGTCAAAGCTCGGAACACTCTTCCGAACCTAGTGCGCTGCTGTCCACTCTATATATTGTATATAGTGTATCTCCTTAGAGCAAACGAACAAATTGCCTTTTGGATCAAAACAGACATTTCCTTTTGCTGGGTGAAGAATCGTTCAGTCTACAAAAATGCAGAGTGAGACCAAGGTGAGCGATACCTAAATTTTCGAAGTCGCGTTTTTCGAACTAACTCAATTTGATTTTAGTCAATGAAACGGTTCTTTTGCATACCCTCAAGGTGAAGGTATGTTGATTTGTACACTACTTTAATTATGTCGGCAATGATGGAGTCTTGTTTTGTTACTCCATAACAAATTGTTCAGCGGGTCTTTTCGTGTCACCATGGAGTCACACAAACATTTTAAACTACTTAGAAACAACAAATATCAATCAGGAAACTAAATCCCGAAGTTTGATATGACAAGGGTTTGGGTAATTATTTAGGATTGTTAAAGATTAGTCAGAATACGTGTCTCGTCCTGACAGGGTAGAGGTCGCTGGTTCGAGCCCAGTCGGAATCATCTGCGGCGGTTAGAGGCGTTATATCAACGTTTCTAGCCGTTTTTTATTGCGTTGACTTAGTCGATGACTTAGGCGTATTAAGGCACAGGGTAGCCGTGAGCCGTTACCGTGTTTGAACGTTTCTTATTCTATTAAACTGGAATAGGAGGCGTTCTTTTTTTATGGATGATGTTCGGAAGGGGAAACCGATTAAACGAATATGCAGGCGTAAACTTCGTGATTTTGGTAACTTAGACGGAATATTTCAAACGTTCATCACGATAAGAACAGCCGACTCCTACGGCTATTGATCGAGATACAATACGGCACTACAAAATAACTATATGCGCGATGATTGGGTGCAATTTAAGGGGAACGTTTATATATCGGATGAGGAAAAGAAGCGAGGTCTATCAGATAGCACGATAAATACGCGCTTAAAAACACTGCGAGTAATGTATAACACCTTGGAGAGCGAAGGACTTATTCAGTAATTTATCTTTTATGGACAATGGATTGAGTAAAAATAACTATAGGAATAGCATTAACTCTCCTATACTATGGTAAAATTTAGACTGTTGAGTGTCAGAAAAAGGAGAATGATATGAAGGTGTTTGAAGCGAAGTCATTACTTTCTGAAGTGGATAAAAGAACCAAAGAGTACAAGGAACTAAGAACGCAATTTACCACTCTCAGGAAAGCCTATCAGGGAATGGCTGACTTAGATGACAGTGAGTTTTCAGGCAAAGGCGCTGACAACATTAAAGCTTTTTTTCAAGATCACGCTGGTGTCACAGACAGTTGGCTTGAAAAAATTGCTTTTCTCACAAGCCTTCCCGGCAAAGTCGAAGACGCAGGTCTTTCCGAATCTCATGTAGAAGAATCATTTCTGGAGCATGAACTCACCCACGCCTCAGTAAATCAAAGGCAATTATGGAGGAGCAGAAAAAGGATATGCGCTCCATCTTGGATGAGATCGATGACATTATCTCGCTCGAATTGTTTTCAACCGAAAGCACAGAGCAGAAGCTGTCTTCAGCTGATAAAAAAAGAAGCGAAACCATACACAAGCTCGGAAAGCTCGATCATGATCTAACGAAGGAATACGCAGAAACCGAGGCAAACGAACATTTCATTCAGGCAGATTTTCAGCAGCTTCAAAACGCTACGGGAAAAGGGAAAAACGCCACTCCGCTTCACTATAACGCCAAGGCGTACAGAGAAAGTGACATACATAAGAAAAAAGGCGAGATTGCAAGACATTCAGACGCTTACCTGACAATTAAGAAGGAAGAGGCGAAAGAACGGGAAATCAAGGATCTGAAGAAAAAGCT
>NZ_JANIFO010000007.1:0-213789 GCF_040259625.1 Bacillus sp. B1(2022) | reverse complement strand
AGTGATCTGCAAGCTTTTTCTTTATCCTCTTAATACGGCCTGATACGTTTCTTCTAGCGCTTTCAGCACGTTTTCATGAACTTTTGTCACTTCTTCTTCTGTCAATGTTTGTTCAGGGTTAACATATTGGAGCGAGAAGGCGACGGATTTTTTGCCCTCTTCCATATGCTCACCTTCGTACACATCAAATACGGTGACTTCTTTCAGCAGCGCGCCGCCGGCTTCTTTGATCACGGCTTCGAGCTGTCCGCTTGTAACGGTTTTATCTGCCACAAGCGCAATATCGCGCGTGACGGACGGGTACTTCGGAATCGGCGTATACACGACAGGTTCTGTTTCCTCGGTCAGAAGCGCGTGCAGATCAAGCTCGAACACATACGTTTCTTTGATATCCAGCTCTTTTTCCATTGCCGGATGCACCTGGCCGATAAATCCGGCAAGCGAACCGTTCAATAGAATGTTTGCCGTCCGGCCGGGATGCATGTTTTTGCGTTCTGACTGGACAAATTCAACCCGGTCTGACACATTCAATTGATGCAGCAGGCCTTCAACGATTCCTTTGGCGACGAAGAAATCAACCGGCTTTTTCTCACCCTGCCATAAATTTTTGCGCCACAATCCGGTTACAGCTCCGGCAACCCGTTCTTTTTCAACCGGTTTTGTGTTTTCTTCTTTCGTCAGAAATACAGAACCCGTTTCATATAAAGCAACGGAATCAGTCTGTCTGGCCAGATTGTATGAAACGGCTTCAAGAAGATTCGGCACGAGGCTGTGTCTGAGAATGCTTCTTTCTTCGCTCATCGGCAGAGCAAGCATCGTGTTGAATGATTTTTCGATCGCAAAAGCGGCCGCTTTTTTATCATTCGTCAATGAATAAGTGGTCGCTTGTGAAAGACCCGCTCCTTCAAGGAAACGTCTCACTTTCCGGCGTTTTGCCTGATACGGTGTCAAGCCGCCTGTCGTGCCGGCCGTTTCCGGAAGCGTGGACGGGATATTGTCATACCCGTACAATCTCGCCGCTTCTTCAATCAGGTCTTCTTCTATTCTAATATCTCCGCGGCGCGACGGCACCGTTACGACGAGAACGTCTTCAGCTTCACCGACTGCAAACCCGAGGCGCTTGTAAATGCTGATGATTTCTTCTTTAGCGATTGTCATGCCGAGCACGGCGTTCACTTTTTCAACAGACACGTGAATATTGTTTGCTTCGATTTTCAGATGGTTTTCTTCAACCGTGCCTGAGAGCACTTCTCCGCCGGCATATGCCTGAATGAGACTGCAGGCCCGTTCAGCCGCCAGCAAAACGCGTGCCGGATCAATGCCTTTTTCATATCTGGCACTCGCTTCGCTTCTCAATCCGAGGTCTCTCGACGCTTTGCGGACGGTCTGTCCGTCGAAATAAGCGGCCTCCAGTAAAATCGCAGTGGTGTCTTCACGGACTTCAGACTCAGCTCCGCCCATGACTCCCGCAACGGCTTGCGCTTTTTTTCCGTTTGTGATGACCAAATGGCTGCTTGACAGCTTGCGCTCTTGTTCATCCAGCGTTACGATGGTTTCGTTTTCCGCCGCTTTTCTGACGACGACCTCTTTTGAACCGAACCGGTCGTAATCGAAAGCGTGAAGCGGCTGTCCGTACTCAAGGAGGACGAAGTTTGTAATGTCCACGACGTTATTATGCGGGCGGATGCCTGCATTCATCAGCTTCGTCTGCATCCATAGCGGAGACGGGCCGATTTTGACGTTTTTAATGATTTTTGCGGCATAATGCGGATTGGCCTGCGTATCTTCAACCTTAACGGAAACAGCATCCGCCGCTTTTTCTGCCGCTTTTTCATATGAAGCCTCCGGAAGCTTTACCTCTGCGCCGAGGATAGCCGCAACTTCATAAGCCACGCCAAGCATGTTCATCGCGTCGGCGCGGTTCGGCGTTAAGCCCAATTCTAAAATCGCATCATCAAGCTGAAGGGCCGCCATTGCGTCAGCTCCCGTTTCAGCATCATTCGGAAAAACGAAAATGCCTTCCGCATATTCTTTCGCCACGAGCTTGCTTTCAATGCCGAGCTCCTGAAGGGAACAGATCATGCCGTGAGACGCTTCGCCGCGCAGCTTGGCTTTTTTAATTTTGAAATTGCCGGGAAGCACGGCTCCGACCGTTGCAACGGCAACCTTCTGTCCTTTATCAACATTCGGGGCGCCGCAGATAATCTGCACGGGTTCCTCCGCACCGATATCAACAAGGCATTTGTTGAGTTTGTCGGCATTCGGGTGCTGTTCGCGCTCAAGGACGTATCCGATGACAACGCCTTTTACGCCCTCCCCTTTATACTCGATACCCTCAACTTCAATACCGGCTCTCGTAATTTTTTCTGCAAGCACGGCCGGGTCGATTCCCTGCAAGTCAACGTAATCTTCTAACCATTTATAAGAAACAAACATGTGTATCCTCCTCTTACGCCTGTTTAAACTGCGAAATGAATCTGACATCATTGGTATAGAAATGGCGGATATCTTCAATGCCGTATTTCAGCATCGCGATACGTTCCACACCCATTCCGAAAGCAAAACCCTGGTATTCCTCAGGATTGAATCCAGCCATCTTCAGCACGTTCGGGTGAACCATGCCGGCGCCGAGAATTTCGATCCAGCCTGTTTTTTTGCAGACGGAGCAGCCTTGTCCGCCGCACTTAAAGCAGGTCACATCCACCTCGACAGAAGGCTCTGTGAATGGGAAAAAGCTCGGACGGAGCCTGATTTCACGGTCTTGGCCGAACATTTTTTTGGCGACCAATTCAAGCGTGCCTTTCAGGTCGCTCATGCTGATTTTGCGGTCGACGACGAGACCCTCGATCTGCATGAACTGATGGGAATGTGTCGCGTCATCGTTGTCGCGGCGATACACTTTACCGGGACAAATGATTTTGACAGGGCCTTTTCCTTTATGCTTTTCCATCGTGCGCGTCTGCACCGGTGACGTCTGCGTTCTCATCAGCATTTCTTCTGTAATGTAAAAGCTGTCCTGCATGTCGCGGGCAGGATGTTCCTTCGGCAGGTTCAGCGCCTCAAAGTTGTAATAATCCGTTTCCACTTCAGGGCCTTCTTCGACGGTATATCCCATGCCGATAAATAAATCTTCAATTTCTTCAATAACGACCGTCAGCGGATGGCGTCCGCCGATGTTTACCTGACTGCCCGGCAACGTGACGTCAATCGTCTGGCTGCTGAGTTTTTTATTCATTTCTTCTTGTTCAAGCTGTTCATTTTTCGCCGTAATGGCTGCTGCAATGCGCTCTCTCACTTCATTGGCGAGCGCTCCCATTTTCGGGCGCTCTTCGGCGGACAGTTTGCCCATGCCGCGGAGAACTTCTGTAATCGGCCCTTTTTTTCCGAGATATTGCACCCGAATGTCGTTAACTTCTTTTAATGAACCCGCCGCTTCTACTTTTTCTGCAGCTTCCAGTTCGAGCTGTTTAAGCTTCTCTTCCATCATGCATCCTCCTTTTATGTAAACCAAACCGTTCTATGCCTTTTTCAGAAAACAAAAAAACCCGCCCCTTGAGAGAAGGGACGAGTTGTGGCCGCGGTACCACCCTTTTTAAGGCAGACTTCATCTGCCGACAGCTTCATTGACATAACGGAAACGATCGTTCCGGTTCACCTTTACGCGCGTTTGGCGCGGTCCCGGTGACAACTCGAGAGGTGAAAATCAATTTTTGTGCTGCGATAAAAATGCTCTCAGTCAGCGGCATTTTCTCCCTGGAAGGCAGTGTGTGCAAAAATTGACGTCCTCTGTCACGGTTTTTACATTATTGCTATCTATTATAGTGAAATCCAAGGCTTTTCGCAACCTATCCTCTGAGATGATAAACGAGGATGGCGGCCGCTACCGCCACATTCAGCGATTCCGCCTGCCCGTACAGCGGAACGTACAGGTTGAGATCCGTTTTTTGCAGAAGGCCGGAGTCCACTCCCGCCCCCTCGTTCCCGACGATTAACGCGAACGATTCTTCAGGCTTCACGCTTTGATAAGCCGCACCGTTTTCAAGCGCCGTGCCGTAGATCGCGACGCCTTGTGATTTCAGCTCAGCGGTAAACTCATCAAGCGGACGTTTCAAAATGGGAATATGAAAATGAGAACCTTGTGCTGAACGCAGCGTTTTTCCATTGTACGGGTCTGCTGTTCCCTCACCAAGGACAACGGCGTCGATCCCCGCTGCATCTGCCGTTCTGATCATTGTTCCTAAATTCCCCGGGTCCTGCACGGCATCAATCAGAAGCAGCCGCTTCAGCTGATCAGGCTGCTTATCCGGCATATGGCAGACCGCGGCGATCCGCTGCGGCGTTTCTGTTTCCGTCACGGCTGAAAACGCGTCTTCGCTCAGCACGTAGCACGGAATGCTCATGTCCAGATCGGCCGGGATGGCGCTCTCATCGTTTACGAGAATTTCTTTTACCGTTCCCTTTGATTTGAGCGCTTCTTCTGCCAGATGCTCTCCTTCTATCAGAAATGTATTCGTTTTAAGTCTCTCTTTTTTTGTGTGAAGTTTTTTCCAATCCTTCACTTTTTGGTTTTTTGCAGAGTCGATTCGTTTCACTTTATGTCTGTGCTCTCCTTTTTTCATGCATGTTGTTATTATATCTTAAGAACAGCACATAATAAACCGCGTGCGCGGTAAGAATATGCGTATCACATTCAGAAAAAGGAGCGGTTGTAATGGATCTTAATTTACGCAACGCCGTTATTGCCAATGTAACCGGCAATAACCAGGATCAGCTGGAGCATACTATCGTTGACGCCATCCAAAGCGGTGAAGAAAAAATGCTTCCGGGCCTCGGCGTCTTATTCGAAGTTCTTTGGCAGCATGCGTCGGACTCAGAAAAAAATGAAATGCTCAAAACACTTGAAGGCGGATTAAAACCTGCGCAATAAGCATGAACCGGGTGATGGGACACCCGGTTTTTTTTGTATAATAATGGCGAGGGGGATCGCCATGCAGTTACAGCCGGAACTGGCAAAGAAATTGATTGCCGAAGTCAAACATATGTACAGCCGCGAAGTGATTATTGCCGATACAAAAGGCATGATCATCGCGGGCACCAACGAGGCGCGCGCCGGATGGTTTCATGAAGGCGCACTGATCTGCGCACGCGAAAAACGGAATGTCATCATTACGAAAGAAGATGAAAAACGGCTCGAGGGCGTAAAAGCAGGACTGAACCTCCCCGTTTTTTCAGGCCATGAAGTGATCGGAGTATTCGGCCTGACAGGAGACCCTGACGATATCCTGCCTTTCGGAGAATTGCTCAGAAAAATGACGGAGCTGTTTATTAAAGAAACGCGCCATATGGAAGAAGCGCAGTGGCGTGCGAGAATGCTTGAATCCTTTATGGTTGATTGGCTGCAGCTGAAAGAATGGTCTCCGGGCTTTTTAGAAAAAGCAAAGCTCATCGGCGCAGACCTTCATGCATACCGCCGGATCATACTCATTCAAGGCCGTTATGAGCAATATAAAGCGGAGGAGCTCGGGCGGCTCTGGCAGTACGAATGCCCTGAAGACCTGTTTGTCCGCTGGGGAAATGAACGAATTCTCATTAATCATGAAGCAAATTCGGCTTCCAAAACACAGCTCATTAAAAAGATCGGCGCCGTTTTTGGGCAGCCTGTCACCGCCGGCATCGGACGGATCGTTCCGGGAGAGCGCCTCACGGAATCATACGAACAGGCGGATAAAGCACTTTCAGCCGGAATCGATGACAAGCAGGCCGTCTTTGAAGAAGATTTAAAACTGGATATGTGTCTTGCCGATATCGCACCCGGCACGCGGTCGGAGTTTTCACGGCGGGTTCTCGAGCATGTACTCGGCCGGGAAGAACTTCTGGATACGCTGCGCGCCTTTTTCGACCGGCAATTATCGTTAAAGCGCACCGCCGACGACATGCATATTCATATCAATACATTGCGCTACCGTCTTTCCAAACTGGAATCACTGACAAATATGAAGCTTGACCGTCCCGAAGACATAACGGCTTTTTATTTGGCGCTGCGCTTTTTAGATCAACATACAAAAAGAACGTAATCATATCATCATTTTTCATATGTTTCTCCATAGTGTGCGGAATCGTTTTTCTTTACAATTAAATGAAAACGCTTTTCTTATCAGGGAGGTTGGGAGAACATGATTTCACGAGAGGCAAAAGAAGCGTTCATCCGGACGGTCGGGAAGGAGAATTATGATGATTCGGCGGCGGGCCGTCTTGTGTATTCTTATGATGCGGCTCCTCAGCTGCAAGCCATGCCGGATGCGGTAATCGCCCCCCGCAGCGCGGATGACGTGTCCCGTATATTAACGATTTGCAGCAGGCATGACATTCCGATCGTGCCGAGGGGTTCAGGCACAAACCTATGCGGCGGCACATGTCCGTCTGAAGGCGGGCTTGTGCTTTTATTCAAACATATGAACCGCATTCTAGAAATCGATGAAGAAAATTTGACGGCAACCGTCCAGCCGGGCGTGATTACGCAAGATATGATCCGTGCGGTTGAACAAAAAGGTTTATTTTATCCGCCTGATCCGAGCAGCATGAAAATATCGACAATCGGCGGGAATATTAATGAAAATTCCGGCGGGCTGCGCGGTTTGAAGTACGGTGTCACCCGGGATTATGTCCTCGGACTTGAAGCCGTATTGGCTTCAGGCGATATCATCCGCACAGGAGGAAAGCTGACAAAGGATGTCGCCGGTTATGATCTGACCCGGCTTTTCGTCGGATCAGAAGGGACGCTCGGCGTTGTGACGGAAGCGACTTTAAAGCTGGTTCCGAAGCCGGAAACGAAAAAAACGCTGCTTGCACTCTATGAACATATTGAAGCGGCTGCGGAATCGGTTTCTGCCATCATCGCTGAAAAAATCATTCCGGCGACACTCGAATTTCTTGATCAGCCGACACTGCAGGTCATTGAAGATTACGCCAAGATCGGGCTTCCGACCGACGCAAAAGCGGTGCTGCTGATCGAACAGGACGGTGACATCGACACGGTCAGACGAGATATGGAAAAAATCGAAGCGATTTGTAAAAACGGAGCCGCCGTATCCGTCCAAACGGCTGAAACCGAGGAAGAGGCATTCGCGCTTACAGAGGCCAGACGGTCCGCATTATCAGCCCTTGCCCGGCTGAAACCGACAACGATTCTGGAAGATGCGACCGTGCCGAGATCACAAATTGCCAGCATGGTCAAAGCCATTAACGAGATTGCAGAAACATACGGCCTGTCCATCTGCACATTCGGCCATGCCGGAGACGGCAACCTCCATCCGACGTGCACCACCGATATCCGAAATACAGAGGAGATGGAACGTGTCGAAAAAGCTTTTGCCGCCATTTTTGAAAAAGCGATTGAGCTGGGCGGGACGATAACGGGTGAACACGGGGTCGGCATCGTAAAAGCGCCGTATTTAGAAATGAAACTGAAAACAGAAGGCATCACCGCCATGAAAGCGATCAAACAAGCGCTTGATCCCCAAAATCTGCTGAATCCGGGAAAAATATTCGCCAATTCATCAAGGAAACGCGTGGTGGTGATGAAATGACAACGGCTAAAGAGCAGCAACAAATTCAAACAGAATTCAAAACCCGCATGGATGAAGGTGAATTGCTGAACTGTATGCGCTGCGGCTTCTGCCTTCCTTCCTGTCCGACCTATATTGAATCGGGATTTCAAGAATCCCATTCGCCGCGCGGCCGGATCGCCCTGATGAAAGCCGTCACTGACGGACTGATCGAGCCGGATGAAGATGTCGAGCGCTCACTTTCGCTGTGTCTCGGATGCCGGGCATGCGAGCCCGTTTGTCCGGCAGGGGTCAATTACGGACAGCTGCTTGAAGAAGCGAGGGATATCATTCATCAAAATAAAAAACATAAGCCGGGCGTGCGCCTCTTGCGGAAAGCCGCCTTCACCGGGCTTTTCCCTCATCAAAACCGCATGCAGACAGCCGTGAATCTTCTCGGAATATACCAAAGATCGGGACTGCAGACCGCCGTCAGAAAAACCGGTATGCTGCGCGTTTTGCCTGAACATCTGCGCACAATGGAACAAGTGCTCCCGCCCGCCCCGAAACGGAAAGACCTGAAGGAAAGGCCGCGTTTTCTTCCTGCCGCGGGTCCCGTCCAAAAACGGGCCGCTTTTTTCTCGGGCTGCTTAATGGATACGATGTTTTTAGCGACAAATCATGCGACAACGGCGCTTTTACAGGCGGCCGGGTGTGAAATCGCGGTTCCGGACGGCCAGGCGTGCTGCGGCGCGCTTCACGGGCACAGCGGAGAAAAAGAGATGGGAAAAGAACTGGCCAAGCGGAATATCGCGGCTTTTGAGGCGCTTGACGCTGATTATATCATTACAAACGCCGGCGGATGCGGCGCCTTTCTTCAGGAATATCCGCATTTACTGAAAGATGAACCTGGATGGGCGGAACGTGCCGAACAATTCGTCCGGAAGCTCAAAGACTTTTCATCCGTACTGGTTGATCTGAAGTTCCATCAAAAAAACCTGCGGGCGCAGTCTCCTCATATCGTCACATATCAGGACTCCTGCCATCTCCGCAATGTGATGCATACGTCAGAGGAACCGCGCACGCTTTTGAAAAGCATTAAAGGGGCTGAGTACAGAGAAATGGAAAAGGCCGACAGCTGCTGCGGGTCGGCGGGAATTTATAATATAACAGAGTCAGAGATGTCTATGAAAATATTAGACAGTAAGATGAAAGCAGCCGGAAAAACGGAGGCGGCCGTCATCGTGACAGCCAATCCCGGATGCCTTCTGCAAATGCAGCTCGGCATTTTACGCGAAGGATTAACTGGCCGTGTCCGCGCGGTTCATTTGGCGGATTACCTTTTGGAAGCGGCGGATTTGTCATAAGATGAAAGCAGAGAGACATATCGGCTCTCTGCTTTTTTATGATGCTGCAATGTTCGTACGGCCGCGGATTTATCCGGGTATTGAAGCTTCCAGTCTGGCACTCGGATCACGCCATACATTCGCCCATTTTTTCACAGCCGCAATGATAATCACAAGCCCGAGAATGAGCATGATAATGGATAAAACGCCATTCAGCACGTTGTATCCCGCCGCTTCGGGGTTCAAATACACATACCGCACCATCCAATAACCCGCATAGTTGACGGTCACGTACAAATAAGCGAGAGGAATCAGGCATGTCAGCATATAGCGCCGCTTATCCGCTATTTTTAATACGACGGTCGCACCGATAATTAAGCCGACAGACGCCATAAGCTGATTGGATACGCCGAACAGCGCCCAAATGGAGCTGATGTCGCCCGAATACAGAAGATAGCCCCACAGCAGGCAGGCGAGCGCGCTTGAGAAAATCGAGCCCGGCAGCCAGTCTGTTTTTTTCAGCGGCTTATAGACCTCTCCGAAAAACTCTTGAATCAAGTACCGGGCGACACGGGTTCCCGCATCAATCGCCGTTAAAATAAACACCGCTTCAAACATAATGACGAATTGAAAAAAGTATGAAGCCAAATGACTGAAAAACGGAATCTCCGTAAAGATATACGTCATTCCGACGGCAAGCGTAACAGCGCCTCCCGTTCTTCCTTCCAGACTGAGCCCGATTTCTTTACTCAATTCAGGCAGATGGACGACATTCATCCCGAGGGTGCGGAATATTTCAGGCGTGCTGTTAATAGCAAAATAGTCGGCGGGCTCAAGAGCGGCAGCTGCAATGAGCGCCATAATTCCGACGAGACATTCCACAAGCATCGCTCCGAAAGCAACCGGCTTTATATCACTCCATTTATCCAGCATTTTCGGCGTTGTGCCGGAACCGACAAATGCATGAAAGCCCGAAATGGCGCCGCAGGCAATCGTTATTGAAATAAACGGCCAGACAGGACCCGCGATCACCGGCCCTCCGCCGTGAATAAACTCCGTTACGGCCGGAAATTTAATGGCGGGATTGACGAAAAAGACGCCTGCGATCAAAGCGGCAAAAACCCCGATTTTCATAAAACTGCTTAAATAGTCACGCGGAGCCAGCAAAAGCCAAACCGGAAGCGCCGCGGCGAAAAACGCATAGACAGGAAGCGCCACTGCAAGCGTTTTCGCATCCAGTGTCAGCATGTCCCCGAGAGCCGTTGTCTGCAGCCGCGGCCCGATGACAACACCGGCCATTAACAAAAGAAACCCGACAGTTGATGCGAGTTTGAGATTGCCCGTTTTTTTATAGTAGAGGCCGACCCCCATCGCGATCGGAATCGTAATCCCCACCGCAAACGTTCCCCACGGGTTTTTCTCAAGCGCGTGCAGCACAACCATGGACAGCCCCGCCATCGTGATCGTAATGATAAACAGCATCGAGAGACCCGTGCAAAAACCCGCCACCGGGCCGAGCTCTTCTTTGGCGACTTCAGAAAGCGTTTTCCCGTTTTTCCGCATTGATGCAAACAATACGACAATATCGTGCACGGCTCCTCCGATCACCGCCCCGATTAACAGCCATAAAAGCCCGGGCAGATAGCCGAACTGAGCTGCCAGAATCGGTCCGACAAGCGGGCCGGCAGCGGCGATTGCCGCGAAGTGGTGGCCGAATGACACCCACTTATGCGTCGGCACATAATCTTTCCCATCCTCAAGCACATGGGCCGGAGTCGGTGTCTGATCATTGATTTTTAATACTTTGACCATCATAAAGGTACCGTAAAGCCGATAGGCGATCGCCAAAATACATATAGACGCTATGACGATTGTAATCGCATTCATTTAATCCCAGCCCCTTTTCTCTTTTTCTAAATATTATCACAATTATCAGATAACGAGAGATGATTTTTGCGTAAAAAAAAGCCGGCGGCGCAGCCCGGCTTTTCGGAACATTATTTGCCTGATAAACGGATGACATTCCAGGACAGCGGAGTAAAATGAGCCGTTATCCCTTCAGCATTTGCCGAAGACGTTCCGTTTGAGTGAGGCGTGACTTCTTTTCTGTTTTTTTGATTGGTCGCTTTCATATCCTGATGCTCCAGCACGATATGCTCAATAATGCGGTAATCTTCAAACCCTCTCAGCTTGATCTCCGTTTCCATCAGTTCCTTGCTTTTGTTGACGGCAAAAATGGTAAGTGCTTCATCCTCTTCATGGTAAACGGCCGCGGCATCAACATACGGCACATCCGTAAAATCCGCTGAGTCGTATTTCGGGGAGGTGACCAGCAGCTTCATTGAAGTCCCTCTCCCGTAGACAGAGGCGTGCATGTAAGGGTAAAAGATCGGCTGCCTCCATGCTTCTCCGCCCTTTTCGGTCATGATAGGCGCAATCACGTTGACAAGCTGGGCGAGACAGGCGATCTTAAGTCTGTCCGCATGCTGCAGCATCGTAATCAGCAGTGAACCGATCAACAGTGCATCTTCAAAATTGTAGATGTCTTCGAGAATCGGCCGGGCCGTAATCCATGGCTCCACTTTTTTATCCGCTTCATTTGAGTGATACCACACATTCCATTCATCTAAAGAAAGGTGAATCGTTTTTTTGCTGCGTTTTTTCGCTTTCATATAATCACATACGGCTGTGACGGATTTAATAAAATGGTCTAAATCCATCGACTTCGCCAAATAGTTTTCAAGATCATTTTCATGGTTGCCGTAATACGTATGCAGTGAGATGTAATCCACATGCTCGTACGTATGCTCAAGCACCTCGGCCTCCCACTCGATGAAGGACGTCATGCCGCTGTTTGAGCTTCCGCAAGCCACCAATTCGATCGTCGGGTCCGTCCATTTCATCACCTTTGCCGTTTCAGCGGCGAGCCGTCCGTATTCATGCGCCGTTTTATGACCGATCTGCCAAGGGCCGTCCATCTCATTTCCTAAGCACCATGTTTTGATGCCGTAAGGTTTTTCATATCCGTGCGATTTTCGTAAGTCGCTCCAGTATGACCCTTCAGGATGGTTGCAGTATTCGACGAGGTTCCGGGCGGCATCGATCCCTCTCGTCCCGAGATTGACCGCCATATTCACTTCGGCGTTCACTTTTTTCGCCCACGTTAAAAATTCATTCGTCCCTACTTCGTTCGTTTCTGTCGTCTGCCATGCCAAATCAAGCCTCCGCGGGCGGTCCTTCACCGGCCCGACGCCGTCTTCCCAATTGTAGCCCGAGAGAAAATTCCCTCCCGGATAGCGGATGAAAGGCACTTGCAATTCCTTGATTAACTCCTGCACGTCTGTTCTGAAACCGTCCTTGTCGGCTTTCGGGTGTCCGGGCTCATAAATGCCTTCATACACCGCCCGGCCCATATGTTCTATAAATGATCCGTACATCCGTTTGTCCACTTCACCGATGATATATTCTTTATCTGCTGTAATCCCCGCTTTTTTCATTATATTTTCCTCCCTCTCTCTTCTCTCTATCCCTTCACTCCGCCTACTGTGAGTCCGGAAATGAAGTATTTTTGGAAAAACAAGAATATGATGATCACCGGCAGTATCGCAAAAACGGACCCGGAAATCAGCATGTCATAGTTGTTGCCGTACGGACTCAGCAGCCCTGAAAGTCCGATTGGAAGCGTAAACATTTCTTTCGACCGAAGCACGATCAGCGGCCATAAAAAGTTATTCCAGCTGTTTAAAGATTGAAGAATGATCATTGCCCCGAATGCCGGTTTCATGAGCGGCGCCATAATTCTGAAAAAAATGCCGAATTCGGTGCAGCCGTCCATTCTCGCTGAATCAAGCAGATCCTTCGGAAGTCCGAGCGCATATTGCCGGAAAAAGAACACGGCGACAGGCGACACAATAAACGGCAGAATCACCCCAGTATAAGAATCGATCAAATGAAGACCCACCGTCAATTTGAACAACGGGAGCATCATCACTTCAAGAGGCACCATCATAATGATCAGCACAAGAACGAAAATAATATTTCTGCCTTTAAATTCGTAGACACCGAGTCCGTAGCCGATCAAAGAGGAAAAAAACAGCGTGAGAACCGTGGTGAGAACGCCGAGCAGCAGGCTGTTAAAAAACCATTTGAAATAAATGCTCCCCCCGTTGAACAAATAGGTGTAGTTATCAAGGCTCATCACATCCGGATCAAGACGCAGATTCAGCCCGATACGCATCAGCTCAGATGACGGCTTTAAAGAACCGAGCAATAGACAGATCATCGGAAAGATATACAACAGGCTCAGCATGATAAAAAACAAGGTAAACGCAACTCTGTACACGGAAGACATGTGATTGTTACGCAACGCTTATCCCTCCCCTTTAAACGAACCGGACAGTTTCAGTGAAACAAGACTGACTAGTAAGATGACAAGCAAAAGGACAATTCCGATTGCGGCCCCGTACCCCATTTCGTTGTATGCAAGCCCCTGCTGATATAAATAACCGACAAGCGTGAGGCCGATATTGCCCGGGGAATTATTCTGCCAAAGCACATAGCTTTCCTCAAACATTCTGAAACCGCCGATAATACTGATCGTTAACACATAAACGGACACCGGCTTTAAAAATGGAAGGGTAATATGCCGGAACTTTTTCCACGTACTCGCCCCGTCAATTTCAGCCGCTTCATACAATTCTTTCGGCACGTTTTGCAATCCCGCCAGAAAGTAAAGAATGTTAATCCCCATCCACCTCCATGACGCAAGCAGCACCATTAAAAACATGCCGGTGCCTTTGTTGTTGAGCCAGTTTTGGGGTGATGCGCCAAGCTTCATCATCAGCTCGTTTGCAAGCGACGTATTCATTTCTCCGAACATCAGACGGAAAATAATCCCCGCTACGATCGTCGATGTTAAAGCCGGTACAAACAGAGCCGATTTAAACACATTTCTGAACCTGACGAGCTTCGAATTCAGAATCACCGCCAAAAGAAGCGGCACCGGAATCAGCACGATCAGCGTCCAGAAGGTATATTCCAATGTGTTAAATAATGCCGTATAAAAGGTTTGATTAAGAAGAGCGGTATAATTGGAAAACCCGACAAATGTAATTTCTCCCGGCAGTATCCGTTGAAAGCTCATGATAAACACGCTGATAATCGGATACAAAAAGAAAACGAGAAACGAAATGATAAATGGCGCCGTAAAAAGATAAGGCGCCGCTTTTTTTGAATACAGCACATTGCGCCGGCGCGGCTTCTTCCGGACTGCAGAAACGGTTTGCGCTGTCTCTGTCTTTACAGGTCTCATAAAAGCTCCCCCGCTTTCACTGTTAAATAGGGCGGCTTCTCCTATTTCTCTAATTGCTCTGCCGCCTCGTCCAAGGCTTCCTTAGGTGTGTTTTCCTGCGTCTTCAGCGCATCGAACAGCACTTGTCTGACAACGAGATCAGCCGCTTTAGAGAAGTCTTCATGCAGATAAATCGGATTGATCTCATCTTTTATTTCAAGGAGCGAGGAAAAAATTGACGTACCGTTCCGGAAGAAATCCGTGTACTTGTTTTTCTCCTTCAATTCTTTTGAATCCCACACGTCCCAGCGGAGCGGGTCAAAGCCGAGCACCGTCCAAAGCTTTATATTCCCTTCCTTCGAACCTTTCGCAAAACCGAGAAATTCTTTCGCGAGCTTCAGATGTTCAGCCTGCTTCGGCACGACGGTGGCTGTTCCGCCTAAACCCGCTGATCTGTCACCGCCTTCTTTCCAGGCCGGCATAGGGTAAATCGCCATTTTTCCTTTTAAATCAGGCATATAATCGATAAACCGTCCCATGTACCAAATGGGCATCAGCACTGAGGCTGCCCCGCCCTGATTCATAAAACCGTAGTATTCTTCGCTGTGATGGCCGCCGCCGGGAGCTGGCAGAAGGGTTTTATCATTTACCATGTCCTTTACATAATTCAGTGTGTCTGTATTCGTCTTGCTGTTCAGAATCAATTTTCCGTTTTTGCTGTAGTAGCCTGACCCTTGCTGCGAAATCATGGATAGGAATGTGGCGGAGTCGTTTGTTTCAACTGTTCCCATCGGTTTCCCAGCGGCTTCACGCACTTTTTTCCCTGCCCGCCGGTAATCTTCCCATGTCTTAATGGAGGCGGGATCAACGCCCGCTTTTTTCATGATATCCATGTTGTAAAACATGACGGTCGTCCCCACATGTGTATCAAGGCCGTACAATTTTCCGTTTTTGCTGTACAATGCCAGACGCGCTTCCACAAACTTATCTCGGTCTTTTTCAATCAGCGGCGTCAGATCGGCAAGCGGGATATCCTTCCCCTTCAGAAAGTTCGAGAACCGGCTTAATTCCACGTCGGCTATATCGGGAAGCCCCTCACCCGCGATCAGCGAAACCGATAAATTATCATGCATTTGTCCATAAGGATAAACAACGGTATTCAGCTTGATTTTGCGATCCGGATATTTCTGATTCCATTCTTTGACCATTTCCTGATAAAACTGTTCGTGCAGACCGTTAAACGTCCAAAACGTCAGCTCCGTTTCTCCCGGCCGGCCGGCAGTCCGTTCTTGTGAACAGCCGGCGGTAAACAAGAAGAGCATCATCAGCACCAAACATACAGCGGTCGTTTTTTTCATGTCATTACCCCTTCCACTTTAGGCCGTGCGGCTATTGATGCAAATGATGTGCAAAGAGCGCTGCATTTTCATTTATGATGGTTAAACCGGTATAACGGTCTCGCAGTGTGTGCGCATGCTTAAGCGCATCGCTGACAAGGTCCTGTTTTACACCGATCTCATCGAAACAGGCGGGACCTCCCGCAGATGCGAGCCACCCGGCAATTGTTTTGCCGTCGGGAAGCCCTTCATATGCAGATTGAATCGCCTCGCGAAAGTGCGGCGGCAGTTCCGCAAGCTTTTCGTGACAAGCCAGTTCTTTGTAAATATCACTCAGCACCGCGCACGCACAACCGACCTTCGCACCGTGGAGAATCGGAGGCTGTTTTGCCTTCAGCATTTCCATCTCAATCCAATGCGAGATGTGATGTTCTCCTCCTGAGGCGGGGCGGGAGTGGTCAAGCGCAAGCATGACAAGACCCGAAACGATCAGCGCTTCCATCAGTATCTGAATGCCGGCCTCCGTTCCCATGGCAATGGCAGCGCGGTGATCAATGCACTGCCAAAGCGCGTCTTTCACAAGCTTCGCCCCGGCTTCTGAGTACGGCTCACCCGCAAGCCTGCGGGAAATCTCCCAATCTGCCAGCGATGTTATTTTTCCGAGCATGTCTCCGAAGCCCGCGGCTGTCATTGAACGGGGCGCTTCTTTTAATACATTCGTATCCGCAAATAAGGCGATCGGCGCTTTCGTTTGAATCGTCGTTTTGATTCCGTTTAATATGAGCGGCGCTCCCGCCGACGTAAAACCGTCGACTGACGGAGCGGTGGGGAATGAGATAAACGGCAATCCGCGCTGGCAGGCGGCAAACCGCGTAATGTCGTGAATCGTTCCTGCACCGGCCGCAATGATGACATCCGTCTCTTCCGCGAGATTGATCAGCGTATAGACCAATGTCCTCTCATCAGCCGCGGCGGCCCCGGCTTCATGCTCCGGAATGATGACTTTTGACGCTTTGATCCCGCCTGCCCTCAATTCGTCCGCAAGCAGACGCCCCGCCGCCTCGTACGTGTTCCGGTCACAGACGATGACCGGATGATTCCAGCATTTTTTTTGCAGAAATCTGAGAAGCTCTTCTTTTGCATTCGCCCCGATCACGATATCTTCTATTTGAATCGGTGAGCGGCTGGCCCCTTCCTTGTCAAACTCGGATTGAATGTCCTCAGGAGAACGTTTCATAAAAGGATTCCCTCCTTCGCTAATTCTGTCAGGTCTTTAATAGAATCAAGGACGATGTCAGGTTCATATAGACGGGGCTCCCCAAGTTTGGCCGACCCCGTCAGAACCAATACGCTTTTCATCCCGTACAGGCTGCCCATTGCGATATCTGATTCGAGGCTGTCTCCGATAATGGCGCATTCCTCAGGGGGAAGTCCGAGCGCTTCACATGCCGCCTCAGCCATCAGCCAAGACGGTTTGCCGATGACAAGCTCCGTTTTTGCTCCGGCGGATGCTTCAATAGCCCCGATCATTCCCGCGACGTCCATGGCATGGCCGCCTTCATTCGGAAAGGAGCGGTCCCGGTTCGTGGCGATGATGCGCGCGCCGGAGGAAGCCGCCTTAAAAGCGAGATTCAGATCCTCATAGGTGACGGTTTCATGCAGGGAGATGACAAGCCAGTCTGCCGCCTGCGGGTTTTGCGCCAGGGCGACACCCGCTAAAGCGAGTTCATCAGTCAGCCCTTTCTCTCCTAACACCCACACCTTTGACAAAGGATAATGCTTCTTTAAAAATGATGCCGTCACACTGGAGGACAGCACGATGCTCCGTTCATCCGTGCGGATACCGGCACCCAGCAGTTTCTTTCGGCACATTGCTCTTGATAGGTTGCCGCGGTTGCTTAAAAAGACCACGGCTTTGCCCAGTGACTGAAGGGTATGAACGGCTTCTTTTGCGCCGTCAATCAGCTCCCGCCCCCTGAATACGGTTCCGTCTAAATCAATCAGAAACCCGGCTGCGTCAAGTTTGGCCATAATAAGCATTCGCCCCGTGTTTTCTGTAAAAATGCTTATCATGCAGCACTCTGTCGATCGGACTGAGCTGTTTGTTCAGCATAAGCGAATGGTAGGCCATTTCCGCTACCGTTTCGAGCACAACGGCGTTATGCAGGGCATTCAGCGCGTCCGTTCCCCAGCAGAACGGGCCGTGGCTGTGGACGAGGACACCCGGATTTTGTTCATACGGTTCGTTTTGAAAAGTTTCGGCTATGACTTTGCCTGTATGATATTCGTAATCTTTCACAATTTCTTCTTCATACATTTCCCTCGTGCAGGGTATAGCGCTTTCAAAGTAATCCGCGTGAGTCGTTCCGAGAGCGGGTATGTCTCTTCCGGACTGCGCCCAGCTCGTCGCCCAGCGGGAGTGCGTATGAACGATTCCGCCGATAGCCGGAAACGCTTTATACAGATAAAGATGGGTCGGCGTGTCAGAAGACGGTTTCAGCGAGCCTTCGAGAATGTCTCCGTCCTCATTCAGGACGACCAGTTTGTCAGCGGTCAGCTCACTGTAATCGACACCGCTCGGTTTAATGACGATTCTCCCGCTCTCTCTGTCAATGCCGCTGACATTCCCCCATGTAAACGTGACAAGGTTATGTTCCTCAAGCTTCAGATTGGCGGCGAGCACTTCTTCTTTTAACGCTTCAAGCATGGCGGCTCCCCCCTTTCGCAAAATCACGGTTTTTAATGGCTTTCAGGCGTTTCATGACATTGTTTTCTTTGCCGAAGTAGTGTACGAGCTCTTTATATTCCGCATATAAGCTGTCATAAATCTCAGCTCTTTCCCGGTTCGGGGCATAAAAGCCGTCTTTTAATTTCCCCATATGCGCACATGCTTCAGCAATATTGGAGAATCCCCCGTTTTCCCGTCCCGCGGCGAGCGCTCCGAAAATCGCGGAGCCCAGTGCCGGCGCCTGCGGAGACCCGGATAATTGAATGTCCATATTTGTGACGTCTGCATAAATCTGCATGACAAACGGATTTTTTTCGGCGATTCCTCCGGCTGCGTAAAGCTCCTCGACCGGAACGCCGTTTTCCCGAAACGTTTCGATAATCATCCTCGTTCCGAACGCCGTCGCTTCAATCAATGCCCTGTAGATTTCTTCCGGCTTCGTGTGCAGCGTCATGCCGAGCATCATGCCCGTCAAATCGGCGTCCACCAAGGTTGACCGGTTTCCGTTCCACCAGTCAAGCGCGAGAAGGCCGCTTTCCCCCGGAACAAGTTCAGCTGCTTTTTTGCTGAGCAGCTCGTGAATGTCTATGTGTTTATCCTCAGCTTCCTTCTCATAGTCTCTCGGAACGCACGTTTTGACGAACCATTCAAAGTGGTCGCCGACACAGGACTGTCCCGCTTCATATCCCGCATATCCGGGCAAGATGCCGTTATTGACGACCCCGCACATACCGGGGACGATATGTTCTTCCTCGCCGAGCAGCACATGGCAGGTAGACGTTCCCATAATCATCAGCATTTTCCCCGGCTCTGTAATACCGACCGCGGGCACTGACACGTGGGCGTCGACATTGGCGACGGCAACGGCCGTCCCCGGCAGAAGCCCGGTCAGCTCCGCCATTTTTTCGGTCAAACCTCCTGCCTTTTCCCCGACTGAATAAATGGTGCCGCTTAATTTATCTTTTGTAATCGTTTTCATTAACGGGTTGAGCTTTTCAAAAAAATGATCCGGCGGATACCCCGTCTCCTCATTCCAGATTGCTTTGTAGCCGGCCGTGCAGTTGCTTCGCTTCAATGAACCGCACAATTGATAGACAATCCAGTCTGCCGCTTCCACAATCCGATCTGCCGCCTCGTATATATGCGGCGCTTCTTCCGCGATTTGCATGATTTTCGGGATCATCCATTCAGAAGAAATTTTACCGCCGTATCTTTTAAGGAATGTTTCTTTTGTGTCTTCGGCAATCGTGTTCAAACGGTCTGCATGTTTTTGAGCCGCATGATGCTTCCACAGCTTCACATAACTGTGGGGCTCCCGTTCAAATTCCGGCAGCATACAAAGCGGCTGCCCCGCGTCGTCTATCGGCAAAATCGTGCAGGCGGTAAAATCAATTCCTATGCCGATCACGTCTTTTGGATCAGCGCCCGCCTCTTGAAGCAGGTTCGGAATCGCCGTTTCCAGAACTTCGATATAATCGGCAGGATGCTGAAGCGCCCAGTCCCGAGGGAGTTTTTCACCCGTCTTCGGCAGCGTGCGGTCGATGACGGCATGAGTGTATTCTTTTACCGCAGACGCGATCTCTTCGCCCGTGCGGACATTGACAAGCACCGCCCGGCCGGACAATGTGCCGAAATCAACACCAATCGTATACGCCATATCAATTCCCTCCCAACCGGTATAATACGTCATTCCATTTCAGCTCTTTTTTCAGCTCATGTATTTCGGTATTGCGGGAAATAAAGATGCTTTCAATGCCTGCCATCTCAGCCCAGTCAAGCATCTGTTCAGCCGTAAGCCGGAAAGACATACAAGTATGATGGGCGCCTCCCGCCAAAATCCATGCTTCCGCAGCTGTTTTCAGCGATGGCTCCGGCTTCCACAGCACCCGCGCCACAGGGAGATTCGGCATATCATGATCAATTTCCCTGCCTTCTGCTTCATTCAGAATGAGACGGAATCGCCCGCCGATATCAATGATGCTGGCGATGATGGCTGAACCGCCGATTCCGTTAAAGACCAACCGGGCCGGATCTTCCTTCCCTCCGATTGAGAGAGGATGGACTTCGATTTTCGGCTGATCAAGGGCGATCGTCGGACATACTTCAAGCATATGTGATCCGAGAATCATCGCACGCCCCGGTTCAAAATGGTACGTATAATCTTCCATGAAGGAGGTTTGTTCTCCGTCCGCCATTATTTTCATCATTCGCACAAGGGCAGCCGTTTTCCAATCGCCTTCGCCGGCAAATCCGTACCCTTTTTCCATGAGACGCTGAACGGCAAGTCCCGGAAGCTGCTTCATTCCGTGCAAAACTTCAAAGGAGGTCGAAAACGCTGTATATCCGCCCCGTTCGAGAAAGGCCGTTAATCCGAGTTCAATTTTCGCCTGTTCTTTAATGGAAGCAACTTTTGCTTCATCCCGTTTTGTTTCGCCGCTGATGACATACAATTTGTCGTATTCCTCATAAAGCGCCTCAATTTCTGCGTCGGTGACGTTGTTCATCACCTCGGTAAGATCGCCGATTCCGTACCCGTCAACCTGCCAGCCGAATTGGATGTGGGCGCCGACTTTGTCTCCGTCAGTAACCGCCACATTCCGCATATTGTCGCCGAACCGGGCTACTTTAATATTCCTGCTTTCATTCCAGGCTGCAGCAGTGTTCATCCATTGCGAAATGTCATGTTTGACTTCCTCATCATCCCAATAGCCTGCGATGACTTTTCTCGTCTGCCCCATTCTTGACTGGATATACCCGTATTCCCGGTCTCCGTGAGCGGATTGGTTGCTGTTCATAAAGTCCATATCAATCGTTTCCCACGGGATGTCGCGGTGATATTGGGTATGCAGATGAAGCATCGGCTTTTGAAAAGCGGAAAGACCTTCAATCCACATTTTCGCAGGGGAAAATGTATGCATCCATGTCACGACCCCGGCACAGTTTTCTTGATACTGCGCTTCCCGCAAAACCTCTCTGATCGTTTCAGATGACGTGACAACCGGTTTATGCCTGATCTTGTATCTTGATGACACCCCGCTGAGGCCGTCACATATTCCCTTTGCGTGTTTATCGACAAGCTGCAGCGTTTCCTCTCCGTATAAGTGCTGGCTTCCCGTTACAAACCAAAATTCATATTCTTTGTTCTGAAGCACATTCATTTCCCCTTCCCATCAAAATAAAGCGCTTGCATTTTTAAAAAATATACGTACGAATATAAACCACAAAACTTTTATCCTTTTATTTGTACGAACAATTTTATTATAGTTAAGGAGGAATCAAACTGTCAATCTTTTATTGCAAGTAAAAAAGCCGGACACACATGCCCGGCTGATCAATTAATAGGAAGGCCAGCCTGAACCCCAATCGATATCATTGATGAGCATCTTCGGAATTCCGCTGTTTTCGGCATCATACGCATGACGCACTAAAATATTCCCGTTCACAATGTCTTGGCCGCCCGGGCCTTTCCAGCGGTCATTGCCGGAGTCAAGAATCGTCCCTCCGCCTTCTGACATGCTTTTCCCGCTTTTATCGAGATATGGTCCGGTGATGCTTTTGGATCTTCCATAAGCGATTTTGTACGTACTATTCACGCCTGAACAGCATTTATCAAACGACACCATTAAGTAATAGTAGCCGTTCTGGTAGGTGATGGCCGGCGCTTCCAGAGCTCCGCCGTTATTCGGTCTGGCAGCGATGGAATAAAGTGATCCCGTCGGTTTCATTGTATTTTTATCAAGCTTTGTCAGCTTAATGCCGCTCCAAAAAGAACCGAAGGCAAGCCAAGGGTTTCCGTCTTTATCAATTGTCAGCTCCGGATCAATTGCATTGTAGTTATCGGCGCTTGTTGAACGGATGACGAGCCCTTCGTCCTTCCAGTTTCCCGAACTGAGGCTTGTAGATGATGCAAGACCGATCGCGGAGGTATTTTTGCCGAATGAAGAAACGGCATAATACAGCCAATACTTTCCGTTAAAATATTGAACATCGGGGGCCCATTGATTCAGCCCGTAATTCGGCACATAATTGCCCCACCATGACAGCGGGGAAGTAAAGATTGATTTCTGAACGGTCCATACGCCGCCGCTGCCCGCCTTTAAGACGCGAAGCCCCCTCTCCCCTTCCAAACCGGTTCCGAAAGCGTACCACGTGTTTCCTTCCTTCGCCATTGTCGGATCGTGCAGCAATTCATTTGATGCCCCCCAAAACGCGGCAGATGCCGGAGATGAAGACATCAGCAGCAGACCGGCTGTAACGGCTGCGCATGAAAAGCGGATCATGCGTCTGAATCTGTTTTTCATTTGTAAACCCTCCCCTTTTTTAAAGCGCTTTCAAAAACGTGTTGTCAGATTTTTCTATGTCTTCTCTTATTGTAGACGCAGGGCTCATATTTGTACAGACAAAAAAAAGAATCTGCTTAAAAAAGCAGATTCTTCCGTATCTTTATTGATAAGTAATACGGTCAACCGTTTCCCGGTCTAATTTTTTAAACACTTCTGTGATCAATTTTACCGTATTCTCATAATCATCCCGATGCAAAATAGCGGCATGAGTGTGAATGTAGCGCGTCGCGATCGTAATGGACAGCGCCGGCACTCCGTTTGCGGTTAAATGAATGGAACCTGAATCCGTGCCCCCTCCGGCAATGGAATCGAATTGATACGGAATTCCCGCTTCTTCCGCCGTGTTCACGACAAGGTCGCGCAGCCCTTTGTGAGATACCATTGACGCGTCATACAGAATAATTTGCGGCCCTTCGCCGATTTTGCTTTGTGCCTCTTTTTCAGAAATTCCCGGTGTATCTCCGGCAATTCCGACATCCACACCGAACGCGATATCAGGCTGAATCGTATGTGCCGCTGTTTTCGCCCCGCGAAGCCCGACTTCTTCCTGAACCGTTCCGACCCCGTATACTTCATTCGGATGATCGCTGTTTTTCAGATTTTTTAATACATCGATGGCAATCGCGCAGCCGATACGGTTGTCCCATGCCTTTGCCAATAAATGTTTTTCATTGTTCATCACTGTAAATTCAAAATACGGCACAATCTGGTCACCCGGAAGAACGCCCCATTCCATTGCTTCTTCACGGCTGGACGCCCCGATATCGATGAACATCTCTTTAATATCGGCGGCTTTTTTTCTGGCGTCAGGAGGCAGAATGTGAGGCGGTTTCGAACCGATGATCCCCGTGATGTCCCCTTTTTTTGTCACGACGGTGACGCGCTGGGCCAGCATGACCTGAGACCACCAGCCGCCGACGGTTTGAAAGCGGAGAAAGCCTTTATCAGTGATTTGCGTCACCATAAAACCGACTTCGTCTAAATGCCCTGAGATCATGATTTTCGGACCGTTTTCTTTGCCGGTTTTTTTGGCGATTAAGCTTCCCAGCCGGTCTGTTGTGACATCATCAGCAAATGGTTCTATGTATGATTTCATCACTTGTCTTACTTCTCTCTCATTTCCCGGTATCCCTTTTGCATCCGTTAACGCTTTCAGCATGGTGAGCGTTTCATCTAATTTTGTCATCAATAAACCTCCTTTTTTTCACTACCCTTCTTATTATACAAAACCAATGCTGAAGCATACGATTAATTCGCCTGAAAAACGGGTAAATGTTTTTATCTATTTCTTTTAAAAAAATGAAACCTTTTGTTTTGTTTTTCGTATTACATCAGATCATGACAAAGGTGAGGAGGTGCCTTCGCACATATGGCCATTACAGTATTGAGGATTGTCTTGCTTGCACTTCTTATTTATTTTATTTACATGGGCGTCAAATTCTACGCAAACCCGAAAAGAAGGCTCAGACTGGCGCAATCAAAAGAGAATTTTTATTTTATTGACGAACAGAAAAACACGCGAAAAAATCTCCAGCTTACTTATAAAGGAGTGCTCTTTGAAGGAGAAAAGCATATCCCTTCCAAAGATCATCCGCTGTTTATTCATACGATATTTGTATGGACCGAAAATCCGGAAAAGCTGAACCGCTTTTCTGCAGGTGATTTTGAAGAAGTCGAAAAAAAGGTATTGGAGCGGTATCCGAATTGCAAGATTGATTGGGACCAGCCCATCAAAAAAGCGAAAAAAGCAGGCGAGCGATAAGCTCTCCTGCTTTTTATGTTTTATACATCAAATACATCAGCACAAGGGCGGCTTCAGTGAGAAAAAGCAGCGGCACCCCGTATAAAAAGGATTTGTGTTTCGTCTTATGCCTGAAGATGCGCATGCCGATCCATACGCCGAGTGAGCCGAACATGGCGGCTGTGAGCCATATTCGTTTCTCTGATATTCTCCACCTGTGCGCCTTTGCTCTTCTTTTATCAGTGCCCATGATCCAAAAGCCGTATCCGTTTATCAACACGGCGTAAATGAGGAGAGCCATTGATTGTCACCCTTTACGTAAAAAAACCGCTCCCGGAAAGAGAGCGGCTTTTTTCAACTTACTTGTCTAACTGAGCTTTAGCAGCATCAGCAAGCTGATTGAAAGCAGTAAGATCGTTTACAGCAAGATCAGCAAGCATTTTGCGGTTTACTTCGATGCCTGAAAGCTTAAGACCGTGCATTAAACGGCTGTAAGAAAGACCGTTCATACGTGCAGCAGCGTTGATACGAGTGATCCAAAGCTTACGGAAATCACGTTTTTTCTGACGGCGGTCACGGAATGCATAGTTTCCTGATTTCATGACCTGCTGGTTTGCTACTTTGTATAATGTATGTTTTGAACCGAAATAACCTTTTGCTAATTTAAGAACCTTTTTACGACGCTTACGTGTAACAGTTCCGCCTTTTACTCTTGGCATTAGATTTCCCTCCTAATTGTTCCTTGTCCGATTACTTGATGTTGGCAAGCTGTTGTTTGATGCGTTTGAAGTCTCCTGCGCTCACAATAGCACCCTTGCGAAGCTTACGCTTTTGCTTTTGGGATTTGTTGGCGAATAAGTGACTTGTGTATGCATGAGAACGTTTTAACTTCCCAGAACCTGTCTTTTTAAAACGTTTAGCAGATCCGCGGTGAGTTTTCATTTTTGGCATGGGATTTCCTCCTTATTGCTTTTCGTTTTTCGGCGCGAGCATTAAGAACATGCTGCGGCCGTCCATTTTTGGTTTTGTTTCGACTGTCGCAACTTCCGCACATGCTTCAGAGAAACGGTCCAATACGCGCTGGCCGATTTCTTTATGAGTGATTGCGCGCCCTTTAAAGCGGATAGAAGCTTTCACTTTATCGCCTTTTTCAAGGAATTTAATCGCATTGCGCAATTTCGTGTTAAAGTCATGCTCATCGATCGTCGGACTTAATCTAACTTCTTTTAAGTTAATGATTTTTTGATTTTTGCGTGCTTCTTTGTCCTTTTTCTGCTGCTCGAATCTGAACTTACCGTAGTCCATGATGCGGCAGACAGGCGGTTTTGCATTTGCTGCAACTAACACAAGGTCAAGATTTGCGCGGCCGGCGATTTCAAGTGCTTCCTGACGGGACTTGATGCCGAGCTGATCGCCATTTTGTCCGATCAGACGAACTTCACGTGCACGGATACCCTCATTAACCAATTGATCTTTGCTAATAATGAGCCACCTCCATAGTTTCTTCGAATTGATTCACAACGCTTGTTGACTGCATTCTGCAGGCAAACAAAAAGTGCGGGCATGACAACACACCCACACTACGAACATCTGCACTAAATAAAAATGTACGGTCAACCTGCCAACTACATGAATGTGTCAATCAGGTGAGAAGCGGGTGCCTCTGCTTGTGATTTATATTCAATTCAATAACTATTCTACACAATACCGGATCATTAGTCAAGAATGACTTCTCCGGATCAACTTTTTTATTTTAACACGATGCCAGTGTGAGCGCAAGGAAAAATGTGAAATTTCGTTCTTTGCCGCACGCGGACGTGCCAACACAATAAAAAAACCCGGGTCTATGATCCGGGTTTATCCTCCGATGAGCTGAACGAATACCGGAATAACCAGCACCGTCACCACTCCTACGACGACAACCGCGATACTTGCCATTGCCGCTTCTACTTCCCCCATCTCAATACCGACCGCAACACCGAGTGCGTGTCCTGATGTGCCGAGAGCCAGTCCCTTAGAGATTGGGTGTTTCACTTTAAACAATTTTAAGAATAGAGCGCCCAGAGCATAGACGATAACGGCGTTGAAAATAACGGCGAAAGCGGTGATGTCGGTGATGCCGCCGATTCCTTTTGACAGCGGAAGGGCAATTGCCGTTGTCGCCGCCTGCGGAAGCATGCTTTTCATAACGGCCGCGTCAAGATGAATGCCTTTTGCGATCAAATAGACAATCGTGACTGAGCAGATAGAGCCGACAATGATAGAAGACATGATCTGCCACCAGTATTTTTTCAGTTTGTCACGCTGTTTGTATAAAGGGATCGCAAAAGCGATCGTCGCGGGCTCCAGGAAGAATTTAATAATGTCTCCCCCGCTTTTATAATCTTCATATGAAAAACCGCCGAGCTTCAGAAAAAGGATTCCAAGCACCATCGCGACAAACAGCGGGGTGAAGAGGAAAAAGCCTCTCGTTTTTTTAAATAAATACGTGCCGATGCCAAAGGCCGCAAGTGAAACGACAATACCGAAATATGGACTCATCCGATTTCCCTCCTAATGCTGCACAAGTTCTTTTTCCTGATTGGAACGGCGCACCGTTTGTTTTTCAGGGGCAGTCTTCTGACGTTTTTGGCTGACAGACAAGATCAGCTGAGAAAAAAGGCCCGTGGCCCCTAACAGAATGATGGTGGCGAGTAAGATGACGAGTGCGATCTGCACGCCGTACTGCTGCATGACGCCAAGTGAATTCATCACGGAGATGCCCGACGGGACAAATAAAAATCCGATCAGTGACGTTAATGATGTTCCCAGCGTTTCTACTTGTTCAAGCTTAATCACTTTCAGGCATAAGAGGACAAATAATAACACCAAACCTACTACGGAAGCGGGTATAGGAATGGGGACAATCGCTGCAATCCCATTAGATATGAGCATAATTACGGCAAAAATAAATGCTTGTGTCAGAAATCCGTACACTTTTTTCGCACTCATTTTCTTCACCTCTTTCTCTTTGTTAGGTCCATTATAAAAGAGAAATCGCCTTTTAAAGCGCTTTCATAACAAACGGCTGAATATTCATTCTGAAATGCAAAAAACGGCTGCTGAAATGCAAAAGCCGCCTCATATAATATGAAGCAGCTTTTTTAAGTCCTTGGCGTATGTACGGCTGACGGGAATTTTAGAGCCGTCTTTTAAGATAAGATTGTACGTCGAATTAAACCACGGATGAATTTCCGTAATATGCTCCGTATTCACGATGAACGCGCGGTGCACTCTCAAGAAACCCGTATCAGGCAGTTTTTTCTCAATGACCGCCAAAGTTTCGTGAACGGAATAAGACGCGGCAAACGTTTTAACGGAAACGTGTCCGTCCTCCATGCCGGCGAAAATAATGTCCTTCGTATCTAAAATGACAATAGATTCACCGGCTGATACAGCCAGTTTATGCGCTCCGGCTGCGGACGGCTGCTCTGAGACGGCTCCTGCCCTGTCCCGCTTCACTCTTTTAAACTTTCTGATCGTCTGGCGCACTCTTTCTTCATCAAAAGGCTTCGTTAAATAATCGAGCGCGTCGACTTCAAAGGCTTTTAAAGCAAATTGGTCATACGCCGTCGCAAAAACGACGGCCGGCGGATTTTTCATGTTTTTCAGCCGTTTGGCAATGTCAAATCCGTTTTCTCCTGACAAATCAACGTCCAAAAACAGCAAATCCGGTTTTTGATCCATCATACTGTCAAAAGCGGATTCAATATTTTCAGCTTCGTTTATGTCACTTACTTCATTCGTCCGTTTCAGCAAATAAGCTAATTCATCTCTTGCCAGCATTTCATCATCAACGATTAACACCTTCAGCATGTTCTTCTCCTTTAGTCATCAGTTTCAAAGGCAGCTCAAATGATACGTCCGTACCTTTGCCGGCCTCACTTTCCAATCGCAGGGCTGCTTTGGGGCCGAACAGCCCGATCAGCCGCTGATTTAAATTGTAAAGCGCGGTTCCCGTCCCTTCTTTAGACGGGAGCGGACGGTTTCCGAGCACGGACAGCAATTCCGGATCAATTCCCCGCCCGTTATCTCCAACCCGCATTAAAACCGACTGACCGGCGGATACCACGCTGACATTGACGGCACAGCTGTCCTGCTTTCTTGAAAATGCATGGCGGAGCGCATTTTCGACGAGAATCTGCAGCACAAAAGGAGGAATTTCGATGTCCTCCAAACCGCGTTCGATTTCAAGACTGATTTTATATTTCCCGGGAAAACGGGCCTGCTCCAATGATAAATACGCCTGCAGATGGTTCAGTTCTTTAGAAAGCGGGATGAGCAGCTGCCTTGCCCCCTGCAGATTGGAACGGAAATAGACGCTGAGCTGCAGCAGAAGCTTTCGGGTTTTTTCCACATCCGTACGGCAAAGAGCAGAAATCGTATTGATCGCATTAAACAGAAAATGCGGATTGACCTGTGCCTGAAGCGCCTTTATTTCTGCGTCTTTCAGCAATTTGCTCTGCAGTTCCGCCTCGCCGAGTTCAAGCTGGGTGGAAAACAGCATGGCGAGTCCTTCTGCAAGCTCTTCTTCAACCCGGCTTAAACCTGACGGGCTTTTAAAGTACATTTTCAACGTCCCGATCGTTTTGCCGTTTGACGTCAGCGGCAATACGATCGCCGCATGCAGCGGACAGGGATCGTGCGTGCATTCAATTTCTTCCTTTGATGTCGCTTTCATAATATGACCCGTTTTAATGACGCGTTTTGACAATCCGGTGATCAGGCTTTCAGACGGAATATGATGGTCGGCACCCGCGCCGACGTGCGCCAAAATCTTTTCGTTATCCGTAAGCGATACCGCGTCCGTTCCTGTTTGCCTGTGAATGATGGCGGCGACGCTTTTGCATGAGCTTTCATTCAGCCCCTGGCGGAAAAACGGAAGCGTCTGATCGGCAATCATCAGCACCCTGTGGGTTTCAAGGGCTCTCGCCCGTTCTTCCTTCCGGATAATCGACTGAATGATCGAAAGAAAAATAAAAGTCCCTGACCCGTTTACCAATATCATCGGGATGCCGATGATGCTCACAAGCGTCCAAGCATCAGAAAACGGCTTGGCCATCAAGAGGATGAGCAGCATTTGCAGCGATTCCATTCCGAGTCCGACAAGCGCGGCCACCCGCGGTGTCGGCATCGCATAGCGTTTTCTGAAATACCGTCCGATCCATCCGGACAAAATGCCCGCTAAAACGGATGAGACGGCACAGCTGACTGCGGTCGCGCCGCCGAGTGATAAACGATGCAGGCCGGCCAGTATGCCGACGCCGATCCCCACATACGGGCCGCCTAAGAGTCCGCCGATTTCAACGCCCATAATTCTTGTATTGGCAATTGAACCGGACGGATTAATTTGAAACACCCAGTCATTATTCATGATTGTATTCCGCTGAATTTCTATTCCCGTATAGTTGCTGATGATACTGAACAGCGAGAAAATTGAAATCAGCACCGCTTTGCCTTTATAGCTCTCAGGCTGCTGGAGCGCCTGTCTGAACAATCTGGTATGAGCCAGAACAAATCCCAATATGACGATAATTCCGACTCTTTCCAGCATCATGATGATCAAATGCAGCATACTTTTCACCTGTTCTTTCAAATTTAATTTTATCACGTTTTAGAGCCTGAGACAGAATCTGACACAAACCTGCCTGTTTTTTTCAAATCATCTGAAAACAAATCTTTCACAGTCTATATATCTATTGTAGAATAAACGGGAGCCTTGCGGCAGAGAGTTTCAGAATATAACAAAGAGGAGAAGATCATGAAAGCCGTATTTTTTGATTTGGACGATACACTGTTATGGGATGAAAAAAGCGTCAGAACAACATTCAGGGAAACATGTTTACAAGCGGAAAAAAAATATGGCCTTGACCCGCATACATTTGAAGATGCGGTTCGGAAAGCGGCACGGGAATTGTATATGTCATACGAAACCTATCCTTATACGGTCATGATCGGCATTAATCCGTTTGAAGGATTGTGGGCGAATTTTTCCGAGCCGGTCAGCGAAGGATTTAAACAGCTGAATCGGATTGCGCCGGAATACAGACGAAACGCCTGGACGAACGGCTTAAAAAGCGTCGGTATAGACGATGCGGCTTACGGCGAATATTTGGCGGAGTTTTTCGCGGCGGAACGCAGACAGCGTCCGTACGTGTATGATGAAACGTTTGCGGTGCTTGATAAGCTGAAAGGTGTTTATGAATTGCTTCTGCTGACAAACGGCGATCCCAGCCTGCAGAAAGAAAAACTAGCCGGCGTTCCTGAGCTCGCGCCTTATTTTAATGAAATCGTCATCTCAGGCGCTTTCGGAAAAGGGAAACCCGACGCCTCCATATTCGAACATTGCCTCGGCCTCCTGAACCTGAAAAAAGAAGACGCCATTATGGTCGGAGATAACCTCAATACTGATATATTGGGAGCGAAACGGGCAGGCATTACGACAGTCTGGGTAAACCGGACGCAAAAGAAAAATGATACGGACATTGCGCCTGATTACGTGATCAGCGATCTTCACGAGCTGTTTGCGATTATAGAGAAACAAAAAGAAAGATAATTTTATACGCAAAAAAACCCCATTCTGAATGAACGGGGTTTTTTGTATTTCCGGTTATTTTTTCGCTTCAGCTACAGCCTTTTTCACAAAATCGTCCAATGAGACGGTTTCTGATTTCTGCTCGCCGTATTTCCGGACGTTTACCGCGCCGTTTTCCGCTTCTTGGTCACCGACCACAAGCATGTACGGGATTTTTTGCATTTGCGCTTCACGGATTTTATAGCCGATTTTCTCATCCCGGCTGTCAAGCTCGACACGCAGGCCTTCACGCTGCAGGCGCTCCTGCACTTTTTTCGCATAATCAAGATGCACGGACGGTGATACAGGAATGACTTGGAATTGCACCGGCGCAAGCCATGTCGGAAGGGCGCCTTTGTGCTCTTCGATTAAGAAAGCAACGAAACGCTCCATCGTTGACACGACGCCGCGGTGAATAACGACAGGACGGTGCTGTTTGCCGTCTTCTCCGACGTAAGTGAGATCAAAGCGTTCCGGAAGAAGGAAGTCAAGCTGTACAGTTGACAATGTCTCTTCTTTGCCGATCGCCGTTTTCACCTGCACGTCAAGCTTAGGGCCGTAAAACGCCGCTTCGCCTTCCGCTTCATAGTAGTCGTGCCCCATCTCATCCATTGCCGCTTTCAGCATGGACTGCGCTTTGTTCCACATCTCATCATCATCAAAATATTTTTCCGTATCTTCAGGATCGCGGTAAGACAGGCGGAATGTGTAATCATTCAGGCCGAAGTCTTCGTATACGTCTTGAATCAAACGGACCGTGCGGATGAATTCTTCTTTAATCTGGTCAGGGCGGACGAAAATGTGCGCGTCATTTAACGTCATGCCGCGTACGCGCTGAAGACCTGAAAGCGCCCCGGACAGTTCATAACGATGCATCGTTCCCAGCTCTGCGATGCGGATCGGAAGCTCGCGGTAGCTGTGAATGTCCTGTTTGTAAATCATCATATGGTGAGGACAGTTCATCGGACGGAGCACGAGTGTTTCATTGTCCATTTCCATCGGCGGGAACATCGTATCCTGATAATGATCCCAGTGCCCTGATGTTTCGTACAGGTCTTTGCTTCCGAGAACAGGCGTATAGACGTGCTCATAACCGAGGCTCAGCTCTTTATCCACAATGTAGCGCTCGATCACGCGTCGGATGGTCGCGCCTTTCGGCAGCCAGAGCGGCAGGCCTTGTCCGACTTTTTGAGAGTTGGCGAACAATTTTAATTCTTTGCCCAGTTTTCGGTGGTCACGCTCTTTCGCTTCTTCAAGCATCCGCAAATGCTCTTTCAGGTCATCCTTTTTAAAGAAGGCCGTGCCGTAAATGCGCTGAAGCATTTGGTTTTTGCTGTCGCCGCGCCAGTATGCGCCCGCAAGGCTAAGCAGCTTAAATTCTTTAATTTTGCCTGTAGACGGCACGTGCACGCCGCGGCACAGGTCAAAAAATTCGCCCTGCTCATAAATTGAGACCGTTTCGTCTTCTGGGATGGCATCCAGCAGTTCAAGCTTCAGATTATCGCCGATTTCCGCAAACATGGCTTTTGCTTCATCACGGCTCACTTCTTTTCGGATAATCGGCAGATTTTCACCGACGATGCGTTTCATTTCTTTTTCAATCTTCGGAAGGTCATCCGGCGTCAGCGCCTGCTCCATTTCAATGTCATAATAGAACCCGTTTTCAATGACGGGGCCGACTCCGAATTTCACATCTTTATAAATGCGTTTTATCGCCTGGGCCAATAAATGCGCCGTGCTGTGCCGCATGATGTTCAAACCTTCTTCTGTGCCTTCTGTAATGATTTCTACGGCACCATCCTCTTGAATCGGTGTTCTTAAATCAATTTCCTGTCCGTTCAGTTTTCCGGCTAAAGACTTTTTCTTTAATCCCGGACTGATGGATGCCGCGATATCTTCTGTTGTTGTTCCTTTCGGAAATTCCTTTACCGCTCCGTCCGGAAATGTGATGTTGATCATATCTGACATCTTCGTCACTCCTTTTTTTATGCAAATCAAAAACCCCGCCCCCTATGAAAGGGACGAGGTTAAATAAACGGAATCGTGGTTCCACCCTTTTTTCCGCGCGGCCGATTGCTTCGGCACCTGCGGCTCTAAGCTCTGTAACGGGAGTTCCCGTCAGCTATTACTGGCGCTTCTTCCGGCGTTCACAGCTGAAGTTCAAAGGCGGTAAAGACAATGATCCATAGCTGGAAAGCTTTCAGCCTGGGCTCTCCTCTCTTATAAAGCCGGTATCAATGCTTCATGTCCTTATCAATACGTGTAGCAATCATTAATCTTTTATGTATTATAAAATGTCTGTGAAAAAAATGCAACTCGGTTTTCCGTCTGATTTCGCAAAGACAGCCCTGCCGCTTACACAAGGCCGTCCGTGCGGCTATCCTTCCGTCTTCTCGGCTGCAAACGCGCCCAGCGGAAAAAGGCGCACCCTCTCCTGAAACACGTTTTGAATCGTTCTGGACATCATATGCTCCGGTTTGTCCGTATACAGTTCTACCGTCTCAGGCGCAATGGAGATCAGCGGCGCAAGGAGATGGGAGTCTATATACATCGGGTGCTCCCGCACAAACCGTCTGTCTATGTATTTTTTCTGTTCCCGTTCTGACAAATAGCGCAGCTCCCACAGCGTAAAAGCCCGGTCATGTACGATGCGGACTTTCTTCATCCGCGGCGGATTGGATGTCACATAATCTCTCAGAGACTGGATAAAGTTTTGATATTCCTGTTCCATCCGATATTCATCTATCGCAGCCTCCGCGTATTCTCTGAGCCGCTCATAATACCTGCTGAGCCGAAACGTCTGAAACGAACGCACGGAAAAAACACCCGCATCAAGTGAAATCGTCCGGAGCGCATCTGAAATAAACTGTGTGCGCGGCTCTTTCTTCGGCTCGAACGGATGATCATCAAGCTCTCCTTCCATAATGCTGTGTGCAAGCTGAAGGATTTGCTGCTGTTCATCCTGATCGGTGAAGCAGTATGCATCCTCAATAAGCGAAAGCATATGCTCGTCTTCTTTGCATTCCAAAAAAAACCTGACAAGTATCGGCTCAATAAAGCGCTGAACGCAAAAAGCCGTTTCAGACCTTGCGATTCCGACTTTTTTTATGCCTTCACGGACAATAAAATGTCTCCGGTCGTCCGATTGCTGAATGAGATGTAAAAAAGCGGCGGTATCGTGGTCATCTTCAAAGATCACTTCAAGCATATTTGTCCCCCCTTACGGCATCTGTTACAAGTATATGGGGGATGTTTTTAAAATAGACGTAAAGGTTAGCTTTCACCGCCGAACAAATGACGCACCTTCTTTTTAAATATAACGGGAAGCGATAAAAATACGATGTAAAGACAGATCACGCCGAGTACGGTCAGCACATTGCCGGACATAAAGCTCGCGCCGAGCACATTCAGGACGATCGTCCCCGGAATGATGCCCGCTGCGGTCGCCAAAAAATACGTCATCGGCCTGACTTTCGATAGGCCCGCGGCATAGCTGATCACATCAAAGTTAACAGGCAGAATACGCAGGATAAAAATATAAAAGAAGCCATTGGTTTTCATCTGCTTTTGAATGGCTTCCATTTTTCCATGACGGCTTTTCTCATTAAAGGCAAACAGCCCCGCTGCAAAAAAAGACGCGGCGGCAGCGCCCATTGAGCCCGCCAGCGTATACACGGTGCCGAAAAACGGGCCGAACGCCAATCCTCCGGCGACGGAAACGATTGATACGGGAAACAGCACAAAAGGCCTGACGATGGAAATTCCGATAAACACAAGCGGCGCAAAAACACCGAACGATAATACCCACAGCCGGATCTCCTTAGGCGACAGATTCAGATATTTGCGGTTTGCCCACAGCAAAAGGCCCGCTCCCGCCGCAGCCGCAGCCCAAGTGACAGCCTTCTTATTCCTCATTCCCTCAAATCCTTCCCATTGGACGCCGGCATCATGAACGGCGGCGGTTTTCCCCGTCAAGACGGACGGGCGAAGCCAAATATAAAATCCGCTCCATCAGTCTTGCCGCTTTTACTTCTTCCTTTTCTCCCCGCTGTGAATACGTAAAATGATGCTTCAGCTCGTCAGGTGAAAAATTAGACGAGAAGAAAGTGGGAAGCTGCTGGCTCATTCTGTGCTGAAGCACGGTGCCGATGACCTCATCTCTGACCCAGCTTGTCATTGACTCCGCTCCGATGTCATCAAGCATCAGTACGGGCGTCGTTTTCACCATATTCAGTTTCGCCTCCAACGACTGATCCTGGAGCGAGTTTTTCAGCTCTCTGACAAATTCGGGAACATATACGATCATTGATGAATACTCTTTTTCCGCCAGCTCATTGGCAATGGCGGCTAAAATAAATGTCTTCCCGATTCCGAATTTTCCGTACAGATACAGCCCTTTGCCTTTTCCCGTTTCATTATAGCTCTTCAGAAAATCCGTCACATGCTGGAAAATGCCGACTCTGCTCGGATCGGTAATGTCGATCTGCTGAAACGTCGCGCCGAGAAGATCCTGCTGGATATACATGCTCTTCATCAGGGACTTTTGCCTTTTCTGGCGGTCGAGCTTTCTCTTTTCCGGACATTCGTAATATTCAATATCGATGGAACGCCCGTTGATCACAAGCTTCGGATGATAGCCTTCAAGCAGGCTGTTCGTCCGGCTGTCTTTCGAACAGAAGGCGCACTGTTTGCTTTGCTGAACGAATTCGTACAGTTTATTTAACCCTCTGTCAATCATGCTTTGATTGATTACATCTTTCTGTTCCTTCAAAAAAGCCTGGACGTCTTCGTCGGCCATGACTTGCTGCTGCATTCGTTCCAGGCGTTTTTGAAAGTCAGGTCTTTTCGTCACGCCTTCTAAGGATCGGCTGATCGGTTCCATTCAATATCACCCCGCTTCTCTGTCTCAATAGGCAGAGTATTTTTTCAGTTTTTTCATTTCTTCCATCATTTTTTTCTTCTGTTCTTCAAGATCCTGCGCGGAAAGAGCCGGCTGTTCTTGTTTCTTCCCGGTTTCTTCTTTCATCCAATCAGGGCGCTTTTCTTCCCGGACGGTTTTTTTGCCGCGCGCCGCGCCGTTTGTTTTGCCGTCCGCCCAATCAAGATATTGCCTGTGCTCTTCTATTGCGAGCTTCATTGCTTCCCGTACCGTTTTGACTTTCTTTCTGGCCCAGTGGGCGGCGATTTTTTGGATATAGTTTTTGGACAGCTTCATATCCGTTTTCAGCATGACATAATAAATCAGCACATTGGTGACGCCGGGCTCAAGCTTTTGTTCGAACATAATATCGGCAATAATCTGCAAGTCGGCTTTTGACGGCTCGGTCCCGTCCGCAATGTCCTGAAGAAGCTTTCTCGGTGATATGGTCTCAAGCTGTGCGATGAGTTCGCCGTTCAATGAATCGTCCTTTTCCGTCCGGTTTTCTCTCAAGGTGACAGGCTGTGTTTTATCAATCAGTTCCGGAAGCTTACCGCTTCTTTCAATTTGGTACCAGTCGCTGGCCGCTTTCCTCAGCGCTTCGGCCGTTATCGTATCCTGTTCATTAATTGCGGTCATGACGACGTGCTGCATGGAGATAGGATCTATTCCGTATAAATATGAAAGCTTTTTAATGCTCTCCCGCACGTCCTGCGTGATTGATTTACGCGGTATCATCGTTTCTGACAGTCCCGCCATGAAAAGCTCAAAATCAAATACTTCCTCCGTCACCGTATAGGAAGGCGCTTGTCCGACAGACGCCGTCTCATAGTCCTCGGGGAGCTTCATCGCCTCTTCCATATCAGGCGTCATTTTCCATTCGCTCGGCTGAAAAGAGGCAAAAGCGTGATTAAACGGACGGGTAATTTCCCTTGCGCCCGCGCCGACGGAAGGGTGCGTGTAAAATTGTCTCAGCTGCTGGTATTTCGTTTTACCGACTCTGTTATAAAGAAAGACATTCAGCATGCCGTCTTCAAAAAAATCATTCGGTCTGAGCGGGGGCAGCAGCTCATAAATAAACATCCGCTCTTTTTGCTCGGACTCCCGGATATATACTTTCAGCAGCCCGATTCCTTCAAGCTTTCCCTGTTCATGATGAATCTTTTTTAAATTTGACTGCATCATGCCCATCAGCTGCCTGTGCGTGGATTCCGCTCCCCACAAGCGGTTCTGCTCAAGCTCCCCCCATAAGGTCATATAAAGGGAGAATGCAAAAGAACCGATCAGCGGCTGGTACAGATGTGTCAAAACCTGTCTGTCGACATCCTGAAGAAGCGAACGGCTTTTGACCGTATAAGGATCTACAGGCAATACGTCATTCCAATAGTCAGCCATGATTCTCAAACCTTCCGATATGTTTCTACTCTCATTTTACACCGTTTCTGCGATCTATCAAATGCCAATTTTGCTCATGAGAAAAGAGCCAGACACAATCTCTTAGCTCTCTCAGCGTTCTTTCTTTATTAAATCTTTCAATTCATCGATAAACACGTTTATATCCTTAAACTGCCGGTAGACGGAGGCAAAGCGGACATAAGACACCTCATCGATTTTCGCCAGACGGTCCATTACCATTTCTCCGACAAGTTCGCTTTTGACTTCAGATACACCTTGATTTCTCAGCTCTTTTTCAATGTCAAAGCACATGTCTTCCAATGTTTTTAAAGGAACGGGCCTTTTTTCACAAGCTTTAATTAACCCGCGCAGCATTTTTTCACGGCTGAATTCTTCCCGGACGCCTTCTTTTTTCACGACGATCAGAGGCATCTCTTCAAACTTCTCAAATGTAGTGAAGCGGTAATGGCAGGCTTCGCATTCCCGCCTTCTGCGGATTGATTTCCCTTCGTCCGCAGGCCGTGAATCAAGTACGCGGGAACCGTTGTGCTGGCATGAAGGACATTTCAAATTGGATCAGCTCCCATCTGTTTCGTTGCTGTAATGCGGTTCGCAAGCTTCCGGTAAATGCCCGCCAACGTTTCTAGGATGAGCCTATTTGTTGGGAGAGCCGATAGACCGGCCTTATCTTTTCTATTTTACAAAAAAAATGCTTAAAGAAAAAGCAATGCTGTTTTTTTACATTAGAAAAGGAGCATCAGCTTCAAAGCGCGTAATGGCTTTTTCAGCTTAGCTCCCTTGTGTTTGCGTTTTGAAAATTACAGTACTTTCGCTTGTGCCTGTTTAATCTGTACAGGCCCCATTCCTCTCGGTATTTCAATGTTTTCTCTTGTATCTGCATGTAATGCGTCCGCAATGTAATCCGCAGCCACATTAGGATCCAGGTCTCCACAAGTATAAACATCAATGCTTGCATATCCGTGTTCAGGAAAACTGTGAATCGTTAAATGTGACTCAGAGATGATAACGACTCCGCTTACGCCTTGCGGTGCAAATTTGTGAAATGCGACCTCGCGCACTTCAGCTCCTGATTTCAAAGCAGCATTTACAAACGTTTTTTCAATAAAATCCATGTCATTGAGCTTATCAAAATCGCATCCCCACAGCTCGGAGATGACGTGACGCCCCATTGTTTCCATAATCATGGACCCCCCTTAACAAGAATTAAAAAAGTGAATTTCCGAGAACTGACCCGGCCATTTACCACGGGGGAAAGTTAGTCCGGAGAGGTCCTAACCCTTTAAGTAATTCCGAAGCAGTCACGAGCAAGAAGTTCACGAAAGATAGTATACTGTGTTTAAGTTTATTTTGCAAGGTGTGTTTTTTGCGAATATGCCGTTAAGGGTTTTTTTCTAACAAATGTCCATGATCTTTAGTCTACACAGCTGACGGGTGTTTCATTCGCGCGGCGACGTGACGGATAAGATCAACGACCCGGCAGGAATATCCCCATTCATTGTCATACCAGGCGAGCACCTTTACTTTTCGGTCTTCCATCACCATCGTTGTCAGACCGTCGATGATCGCAGAGTGTGAATTCGTATTATAATCCGAAGAAACGAGCGGCTCATCCGAATAATCAAGAATGCCGTACATCGACGTTTTTGCGGCTCTTTGGAAAGCGGCGTTCACTTGCTCGGCCGACACATCTGTTTTCAGATCGCAGACAAGGTCCACTAATGACACATTCGGAACGGGAACACGCAAAGCGAGGCCGTGAAGTTTTCCTTTCAAATGAGGCAGCACGAGCGACAGCGCTTTGGCGGCGCCTGTAGAAGTCGGAATGATGGATTCTCCGCACGCTCTCGCCCTCCGCAGATCTTTATGCGGATTGTCGATATTTTTTTGATCATTCGTGTAAGCGTGAACAGTCGTCATCAGGCCGCTTTCAATCCCGAATTCCTGATCAAGCACTTTGACGACCGGCGCAAGACAGTTTGTCGTGCAGGATGCATTTGAAATAATGACATGTTCATCGGGATTGAACTGCTCTTCATTTACTCCCATGACAATGGTAACGTCTTCATTTTTGCCCGGAGCCGTTAAAATGACTTTTTTCGCCCCTGCTTCAATATGGCTCATCGCTTTTTCTTTTGAATTAAATTTCCCCGTTGCCTCTACGACGATGTCTATTCCGCATTCTTTCCACGGAAGCTCTCTCGGGTCCCGGCGATTGAACAGCATAATATGTTTTCCGTTGACGATCAGGCTGTCGTCGGAGGTCTCAACTTCTTGATCGTATTTACCGTGAATTGTGTCATACTTTATCAAATGAGCAAGCGTTTCCGGGGGATAGCTTGCATTAATGGCTGTTATTTGAATTTGATCATCTTCCATTGCTTTTCTGAACACCATTCTTCCGATTCTTCCAAACCCGTTGATTGCTACTTTTACCTTCATGCTCAGGTCACCCCTTTTTAATATGCCACTCTAATTTACCTTTATTTATATATAGTATAACACATTAAAAGAAATCCGCCAGTACAACTTGATAAAAATCCACCCTTATACCGATCAATATGTTGTTCAATCGGTTTTTTTGCATATAAAATGATCTTTCTTCCATAAAAAAAGCAGGATCAGCGTCTCAGGCTGCCTGCTTTTTTCTTATATTTGTCCCGGTTCTTTAAATTTGTCATTTAAAATGCTGTCCTCTAAAACGGAAGACACCTCGCCGTACCGTTTAGCAATATGCATCGCGCCCCAGTCGCACAGCGCGTTTAAAATTCTTTCCAGACTGTGCCCGTATTCACTCAGCTCGTATTCCACTTTCGGCGGCACCTGATTGTATACGATCCGGTTGATGACGCCGTCAGCTTCCAGCTCCCGCAATTGCTGTGTCAGCATCTTCTGGGTGATGTCCGGCATAAGCCGCTTCAATTCGCTTGTCCGTTTTTTCCCGCGCATGAGGTGGCAGAGGATCACACACTTCCATTTTCCGCCGATCACTTCAAGCGCCGCCTCTACGGATATATTGTATTTTTTCTTCAGCAACGGTAATTCCTCCTCATCTATAGGAACTAAAAAGTGCCTATGGCACTTAAAAGTACGTTCTTTTCAATGACACTTCTATCGATCATAATGACATTTGCCGGCTGAAAAGGAATGTACTCTTATACTTATATCGTTTACCCGGCATCATTTCAACCATACATTATCGTTCAAGGAGGAAAACAGATGTCTTCACATCGCCAAAGCTATTTACCAGCGCTGCTGGCATTAGCCGTCAGCGCTTTTGCGATCGGCACAACCGAATTTATCAGCGTCGGGCTGCTGCCGCTTATATCTCAAGATCTGCATATACCTGTGACAACGGCGGGACTTACCGTTTCCATGTATGCTCTGGGCGTGACATTCGGCGCGCCGGTTTTAACGTCTCTCACATCCGGCATGTCGCGGAAAACGCTGCTGCTCTGGGTGATGTTAATTTTTATTGCCGGAAATACACTCGCAGCGAGCGCTTCCTCAATCGGCGTCTTACTGGCGGCACGGGTCATTTCGGCTTTTTCCCACGGCATTTTCATGTCAATCGGGGCAACAATCGCCGCCAATATCGTGCCGGAGCATAAAAGAGCAAGCGCGATTTCTATCATGTTTACGGGGCTGACGGTGGCTACGGTGACCGGCGTTCCATTCGGCACCTATCTCGGCCAGCAATTCGGATGGAGAATCGCATTTGCCGTCATTGTGGCGGTAGGAATCATCGCATTCCTCACAAACGCGCTTCTCGTTCCGTCACATTTGCGCAAAGGGACGAAAACCGCATTTGCCGAGCAGGTCAAACTCGTCACAAACGGCCGGTTATTGCTTTTATTTATCATTACCGCGTTAGGCTACGGCGGAACGTTTGTCGTGTTTACGTATTTATCTCCGCTTCTTCAGGAGGTAACCGGTTTTCAGAAAGAAACCGTCGCGGCCATCCTGCTCATTTACGGAATTGCGATTGCCATCGGAAACATGATTGGCGGCCGTTTATCAAACCGAAATCCGCTGAAAGCCTTGTTTTATATGTTCATTGTCCAGGCTGCTGTGCTGTTTGTTCTGACTTTTACCGCGCCGTTTAAAACAGCCGGGCTGATCACCATTATTTTCATGGGGCTGTTGGCGTTTATGAATGTGCCGGGGCTTCAGGTATATGTCGTGATGCTGAGTGAACGTTTTGCGCCAAGCGCCGTTGATACAGCATCAGCATTAAATATCGCGGCATTTAATGCCGGAATCGCGATCGGCTCGTTTGCCGGCGGAATCATTACAGACTCAATCGGAATCATTCATACCGCTTGGATCGGGGCGCTGATGGTGCTCAGCGCGGTCGTATTAACCGGATGGAGCAGGAAGCTTGAAAAGCGGGATCGCACTGCCCTTGAAAGGAGGTGAGTTTTTCTTCAGCGCATTTTGATTGTTTCAACAGACAACTAATAGGAGGAATATATACATGACAACACATTTACAAGCAAAAGCAACATTGCATAACGGAGTAGAGATGCCTTGGTTCGGCATCGGAGTTTTCAAAGTAGAGGAAGGCGCGGAACTCGTCAACGCGGTGAAAACGGCATTGGTGCACGGCTATCGCAGCGTTGATACCGCCGCGATTTACGGAAATGAAGAAGGTGTCGGCGAAGGCATCCGCCAAGGGCTGCAAGAAGCGGGATTAAAACGTGAAGACATTTTTGTCACGTCAAAAGTATGGAATGCCGATTTAGGATATGAAGAAACGTTAAAAGCGTTTGACACAAGCTTAGAAAAACTCGGTTTAGATTATTTGGATTTATATTTGATCCATTGGCCTGTCGAAGGAAAGTACATCGATGCGTGGCGGGCGCTCGAAACCCTCTACCGGGATGGACGCATTAAGGCGATCGGGGTCAGCAATTTCCAAATTCACCATCTGAAACATCTCATGAAAGAGACGGAAATCAAGCCGATGATCAACCAGGTGGAGTACCATCCTCGTCTGACACAGAAAGAACTGCTTGCTTTCTGCACTGAACAAGGCATTCAGCTTGAAGCGTGGTCGCCATTGATGCAAGGTCAGCTGCTTGATCACACCGTTTTACAGGAAATCGCTGAGAAGTACGGCAAATCAGCCGCCCAAGTGATTTTGCGCTGGGATTTGCAGAACGGTGTCATCACCATTCCGAAATCAACGAAAAAACACCGTATTGAAGAAAATGCAAATGTCTTTGATTTCGAACTGTCAGCTGACGATATGAAGCGGATTGATGATCTGAACGAAAACCTCCGTGTCGGTCCTGATCCTGACAATTTTGATTTTTAACCAGAAAAACACCGTTCGGCTTTCCGAACGGTGTTTGTTTATGCCCAGCCGCTCAATACTTCCTCAAGCTGGTGCTTTGTATATTCAAGACTGCCGCTGTTATCAATGACGGCGTCAGCTTTTTTTGTTTTATCCGCTAAAGGCATTTGCGACGTTATCCGGCTCATCGCTGCTTCTTCTGTAAGGGAATTCCGCTCCATCAGCCGTTTAAGCTGAATGTCTGCCGGTACGGTGACGACGAGCACCTTGCCGACAAGATAATCAAGCCCGCTTTCATACAAAAGCGGTATATCCAAAACGACGAACTGCTCTTTTCGCGCAACGGCTTCATCCCGCTGTTTCAGCATTTCCGCACGTACTGCCGGATGAACGATCTGATTCAGCTTCAGACGCTTCTGTTCGTCAGTGAAAACGATAGAACCGAGTTTTTTTCTGTCAATACCGCCATTTTCCAGCAGGATGTCTTTTCCGAATGCCTCCACAATTTGTCCGTAAGCCGGCATTCCTTTTTCCACCGCCTGTTTTGCGATGACATCCGCATCAATGACTGTTATTTTTTTGTCGATCAGCATACGCGCTACCGTGCTTTTGCCGCTTGCGATGCCTCCCGTTAAACCGATGACCAAGCTCAAAAAGCCCACTCCTTCTTACATTTTCCAAATCCCGATGATAATCAGCAGGACTCCCGGCAAAAATGTCATTTTATCTATCCAATTCCATCTTGAAAGCAAATGCCCCGCGTTTATGCCGAGTGAAACAAACAGCGAGCTCATCAGCCCGACAGTCACGCTCATCATAACCGGAGAAAAGCCGAGAATGGCCGCTCCCAGCCCGGCGCCAAACGCGTCAATGGATAAGGCGATACCGAGCAGAAGCGCCTCGACTCCGTTAATGGTTCCGGATTGATCAATATCGGCGCTGGTCGGTTTTTTCAAAATATGAATGACGATGCCGAGCGATTTCACTTCAAGATTAAGTAACGTTTTTTCATGCAATAAGTAATCCGGCTCTTTATCCGGTTTGAAAAATTGCCAGATGACCCATGCCCCGATTCCGATTAAGATCAGCCCGCCCAGTTTTTCCGTGACGGATACGGGAAAAATCTTTGTCAGAAAATGGCCGATCAGCATGGATATAAACATCACAGAGGCTGAACAGCAAGCGATCACGGCAATCGCTTTGAACGGGATTTTCATTTTTCTCAAACCATACGTAAACCCGACTGAAAAACTGTCCAAGCTGACAGCAAAAGCCAAAAGCAGCAAAGAAACAATCTCCATATCCGTTTCTCCCTTTCTCTTGATCGGCAATTGTGACATATGCCTATTGGGTGAATCACAATATATATATGGAGAAAGGTCATCAACTGTGTTAGAAAAAAGTCATTCTGCTGCCGCCTGCTTGAACAGCTTCAGTTCATGATTTTTTTTGGCAGCGGGCGCAAAAATGCGTACCCCTTCCGCCGACCACGATTTTAGAAATCATTGTGCCGCACGTTTTGCACGGTTCATCCTTTTTGCCGTATACGTAATGTTTGAGCTGAAACATTCCGATTTCCCCTTGAGAATTGATATAAGACCGGACGGTGCTCCCGCCCGCGTCAATCGCTTCCTGAAGGGTGTCTTTAATTTCTGTATGAAGCGTTTTTATCTGCCCGTCTGACAGACTGTTCGCTTTTGTCTCAGGATGAATACGCGCCCGGAATAAAGCTTCATCGACATAAATATTGCCGAGGCCGACGACCGCTTTTTGGTCGAGCAGGGCGGTTTTCACCGCGCGGTTCGTTTTTGCAAGCCGCTCTTTTAAATAAGCAGCGGTAAATGCTTCATCATCGGGTTCGGGCCCGAGCTGTGAAAGCGGTAATGCATTCAATTCCTCTCCCGGCGCAAACAAATGCATCGTGCCGAATTTCCGGACATCCCGGTAGCGGAGCTGTGTTCCGTCCGTCATGTGAAACACGACGTGCACATGTTTATCGTCAGGCTCATCGGCTTGATGAAGACCGTATTTCCCCTCCATCCGCAGGTGGGACACCATGACATAATGATCCAGATGGAAAAGCAAAAACTTTCCCCTTCTTCCGATGGATCGGATTGTTTCTCCTGCAATCTGCCGCGCGAATTCCTCCGGCTCGGCGGGTTTTTTGATGATATTCGGCCATCTGATATCCGCCGATTCAATCGTTTTCCCCTTCACAAGACCGGTCAGAGTGCGCCGGACCGTTTCAACTTCTGGTAATTCCGGCACAATCATCACTTCCTTTTTCTCTGTTTATTTTGCATCGTACCAAGACGGCCCTGAAGCATAATCCGCCTTCAGCGGCACGTCTAATGCCAAAGCATGCTCCATCACTTCAGGAACCAGCTTCTCTAATATTTCAATTTCTTCCTTAGGCGCTTCAAAAATCAATTCATCGTGCACCTGAAGCAGCAGTCGCGCCTTCAGGTTTTTTTCTTTCAGCTCAGCTGCCATGTCAATCATGGCTTTTTTAATAATATCGGCGGCGCTTCCCTGAATCGGCGTATTCATGGCCGTCCGTTCCGCAAAGCTCCGCAGGTTGAAGTTGCGGCTTGTCAGCTCAGGAATGTAGCGGCGGCGCTGCATAAGTGTCGTGACATATCCTTTTTGCTTCGCTTCCTGCACCGATTCTTCCATATACGCCTTAACGCCCGGGAAGCTCTCCAAATAGCGGTCTATAAAAGCGCCCGCTTCTTTCCGGGTGATGCCGAGGTTTTGTGACAGCCCGTAATCACTGATGCCGTAAACAATACCGAAATTGACGGCCTTTGCCTGGCGGCGCATCGCTTGTGTCACTTCATCTTCACTGACATGAAATACGTCCATGGCGGTTTTTGTGTGAATGTCCATGTCATTCGTAAACGCTTCGATCAGATTTTCATCTTTTGAAATATGCGCAAGCACCCTTAATTCAATTTGTGAATAATCGGCGGCGAAAATAAGCCAGTCCGGTTCGGACGGTACGAAAGCCTGACGGATTTTCCGCCCTTCCTCCAGCCGGATCGGAATATTTTGCAGGTTCGGATCCGTTGAGCTGAGGCGTCCGGTTTGAGTCAATGCCTGATTGAATCGTGTATGCACTTTATGAGAATCCTTGCGCGTGACTTTCAGCAGCCCTTCAATATAAGTCGATTGGAGTTTGCCGATTTGTCTGTATTGCAGAATGTGCGCAACGATATCATGTTTGTCTGCGAGCTTCTCAAGCACATCAGCTGAAGTGGAATAGCCTGTTTTTGTTTTCTTTACTGGCGGCAGGCCGAGCTTTTCAAACAGAATGACGCCGAGCTGTTTTGGTGAATTGATGTTAAACGGCTCACCGGCGATGTCATGGATTTTTTCTTCATATTCTTTCAGCTTCGCCTTAAGCTCTTCGCCCATTCGCTTCAGTCTTTCAACATCCACTTTGACGCCCATTGACTCCATTTCTCCGAGAATAAGCGCAAGCGGGAGTTCGAGATCTTCATATAATTCAAGCTGATTATTTTCTTCCAAAGCGTCGAGCAGTTTATCACGGAGGCTGTTAACGGCAGACGCTTTCCGCGCGAGATGATCGGCAAGCTCTTTTTCAGCCGGAACGGCGCGCTTTGCGCCCTTTCCGTATACCGCTTCATCTTTTGAAACGATATTCAGCCCGTATTCTTTCGCTACGCTTGCGACATCGTCGTACGAATTGCCCGGGTTTATAATGTAGGCAGCAAGAAGCGCGTCAAATTCCGTTCCCTTCAGCTCAATTCCCTGCCAGCGCAAAGCGACGACGGAACGTTTGCTGTCGAACACCCACTTTTTCATCGATTCATCTTCAGCCCAAGATTTAAAAGCTTCAGACTGAATGGCGATTTCTTTCGGAATATAATAAAGACCTGTTTCATTCACGATGGAAAAGCCGAGGATCGGTTCTTCGTGATAGTTATCACCGATTTGTTCAACGACCAAAGCGGACGGCGAAACGAGCATATCTTCGGTGATTTCTTCTGCCGTTTCAACATTGATGTCTTCAAAATTTTCTTCCGCCGTTTCGCCGCTTTCTTCACCGAGCCGCTCAAGAAGCGTATTAAAACCGAGGTCTTTAAAAATGGCAACAACTTGTTCACGGTCAAACCCTTGGTAATCTAAATCTTCGGGCTTGACTTCAATCGGCGCATTTGTCATAATCGTCGCCAGCTCTTTGCTCATCAGGGCTTGTTCCTTATATTCTTCAAGCTTTTCTTTTAATTTTTTTCCGCTGACTTCATCAATGGAATCAAGCAGTTTCTCAACCGAATGGAACTGCTTTAAAAGCTTAATCGCGGTTTTTTCTCCGACGCCGGGGACGCCCGGTATGTTATCGGATGAATCCCCCATTAATCCCTTCATATCAATGATTTGCAAAGGGGTCAGACCGTACTTTTCTTGCACGTGCTCCGGCGTGTAATCTTCCACGTCAGTAATGCCTTTTCTCGTAATGGCAACGGTCGTTTTCCCGGTTGCAAGCTGGGTTAAGTCCTTGTCCCCCGACACTACCTTTACTTCGAAGCCTTCTTTTTCAGCAGAAACGGCAAGGGTGCCGATAATATCGTCCGCTTCATATTCAGGAAGCTCGTAGCGGCTGATTTTGTAGGCATCAAGGAGCTCGCGGATGAACGGCATCTGTTCTGAAAGCTCCGGCGGCGTTTTTTGTCTTCCGCCTTTATATTCTTTAAACGTACTGTGGCGGAAAGTGGTTTTTCCCGCATCAAAAGCCACCAGCATGTGGGTCGGCTTTTCATCTTCCAGCATTTTCATTAAAATCATCGCAAACCCGTATACGGCATTTGTATGGATGCCTTTTTCATTGCTTAAAAGCGGCAATGCAAAAAACGCCCGGTACGCCAGACTGTTTCCGTCGACAAGCACTAATTTTTTTCGTTCCGTCATTCAATATCCTCCTAAGAGCAAAAGCTCGTCATTCCTCTATTTTTTAATCTCACAGCTTCTCTTATTTTAACAAAGTTCAATTTGAAAGGAAAATGAGCGAACCCCGTGAAAACGCAAAAAAGGACGGGAACAAGAAAACACGTTCCCGCCGTCAAAATTGGCTCCTTGGATGAAGGGGTTCTGTTATATCCTAACAAGATAGGTTTAACAGGTCATGAAGAAATTGTTAATCCTTTGTAAAGCTGGTCACGCTTCCGGCTGCCGCTTCAGCGTCACGGTAAATACAGTCCCCTGTCCCGGCTCGCTTGTGACCTCGATTTTACCTTCATGGGCTTCTATTAAGTGCTTCACGATGGCGAGGCCGAGCCCGGTTCCTCCCGAGTTGCGGCTTCTGTCTTTATCCACGCGGTAGAATCTCTCAAATATCCTCGGGATCTCTTCCTTCTGAATGCCGATTCCCGTATCGGACACTTTGATATCGACAACGGTTTCTTTCACATGTACCGAAATCCCCACCGTCCCTTTTTCAGGCGTGTAGGTCAGGGCATTGTTCGCCAGATTCAAAAACACCTGCTTCAGCCTGTGCGCATCACCCGTCACAAAAATCGGCTCTTCCGGGAGATCGAGCTGAAAGCTGATGCCTTTTTCCTCAGCCTTATGCCGCAAAAGCGCTTCAATTTCATGCAGAATTTTTGCGGCGTCAAAGGACTCTACGCGCATCGTAAAGTTTTGCTGCTCCATCTTGGATAAATCCAGTAAATCCTGCACGAGAGATTGGAGCCGCTCACTTTCTTTCAGAATGATAGACAGAAAGTCTGAAAGCGCCTTTTCGTCTTTCATCGCTCCGTCTAACAGTGTTTCCGTAAAGCCTTTAATCGAGGTGATCGGTGTTTTCAGTTCATGGGAGACATTGGCGACGAAGTCCTTTCTCATCTGCTCCAATTTTTTAATTTCCGTCATATCGTGAAAGACGAGGACGATGCCCTTCCATTCATCGTCAGGGCCCATGATCGGAACGCCGTCAACTTCAAAGTAGCGCCGCTCAATGTTGATGGGAAGTCTGAGCAGCTGGCATTTTTTCGTCTCCGTCATAAATATGTCTTCGACAAGCCGAATGATCTCCTCATGTTCAAACGCATCATGGTAAAGACGCCGAAGCAGACGTTCAGGCTTTGTATGAAACTGCTTCGTGTATGACCGGTTCACGAGATTGATAAAACCTCTCCCGTCTATTAAAATCAAACCGGATCCGATATTTTCAATGACGGTTAACAGACGATCGCGCTGCATATCCTGCGTTCTCGTCATTTCCATTAAATCGACCGCCAGGCTGTTCATCGCACGCCCGAGACGGTCCGACCGCCTTGCGTAACCGCTGTAGGAGCGGGCGTCATAATTCCCCTTGGACAGCTCCGTCGCCACTTTTGTCGCGGCGTCGATTGATTTTTTGTAACGGGACGTCATGTTTGTATAAAAGAAAACGATAATGATAAAAGCGGTACAAAGACTTGCTGCCAGCATGCCCCACATTTCTCCGGTAACGCTTGAACCGCCGTTGATCTCAGAGGAAACGAGTACATACCCCGCAATTTTCCCGGCGTCATTTTTTACGGCAGTGCCGCGGATGACTTTGCTTTTCGACTGTACGGCTTCCTCGCTTTTATTGTGAGAAATGAACTCCTTTACGGCTGAATCATCAGCATGACTGCCGGAATGATATACGGCGTCACCCTTCTCGTTGAGCACGGCGACGTTTATACCGAGGGTGCGGCCGGCGTCACGGATTACCGTTTCATTGCTTTTATTGCCGATTCGGCCGGTGTCAAGAAGGCCCGCTATGTATACCGATTCCTTTTTCAGCTGATCCGCCGTTCTTTCTTCAGCGGATGAAGAAATAAGCTGCTGTAAAAAAAGGCCGAGAACACTGAAAACCAATATGATACATACAACGAGTAAAGCGAACAGACGCACACGGACTTTATTCATTCATTTTTGGCTCCTCCAGTTTATACCCCAAACCTCTGATTGTTTTAATATAGATGGGTTTTTTGGTATTTGATTCGATTTTGTCGCGCAGATGACTGATATGAACGTCAACAATCCGGGTATCCCCGGCAAAATCATAGTTCCAGACCGCGCTCAGCAGAAGATCTCTCGTCAGCACTCTTCCCTTATGTTTTCCCAAATACAGAAGCAGTTCAAATTCTTTAGGTGTCAATTCCAGCTGTTCTGACTTAAAGTACGCTTCGTAATGCTCCGGAAGAATTTTCAGCTCGCCGATGAGGATCTGCCCGTCCTTTTCCTCTTCTCTGCCTTGAGACAGCGAAGAAATGTCAGCCCTTCTTAAAATGGCTTTCACCCGCGCAGTGACTTCCCGCGGACTGAACGGCTTTGTCATGTAATCATCCGCTCCGAGCTCCAGTCCCAGCACTTTATCAAACTCCTCATCTTTTGCTGTCAGCATCAAGATCGGAACCATCATTTTCTGCTGTCTGAGCTGTTTACAGACGTCGATTCCGTCCACTTTCGGCAGCATGACATCCAGTACGATTAAATCCGGATTTTCATTCTCTGCCAGCTCCAGAGCCTCTTCACCGTCTGATGCGGTAATGACATCATAGCCGGACCGTTCCAGATTATACTGTAAAAGAGTAACGATAGATTGTTCATCATCTACAACTAAAATTTTTTTGTTCATGCTGCGCCCTCCGCTGTCTATTTTCCCCGACATCCAATTTTCTCTATTTTATGTGCTGCATATCACTTTATGATTTCATTTTATCCAATACTGCCCGTTCAGACAATTCGCCTTTTTGATCATTTTCAGAGAAAGGATCGCTCAGGGAAAAAGAAAACGCTTTCATTAATTGTAAAAAGAGGAAGGCTTCTGATTCGGAAGCCTTCCCTTTTTTCTTATGACAATACTTTCATCACGTTTTTGACAGATTCAACTGATTTACTCAGCTGCGCTTTTTCATAGTCTGTCAGTTCAAGCTCGATGATTTGCTCTAGGCCGTTTCCTCCGATAATCGTCGGTACGCCTAAGTAAATGCCTTCATGACCGTATTCGCCTTCTAAGTAAGCGATGGTCGGAAGCACGCGGCGCTGATCTTTCAAAATGGCTTCTACCATTTCAGTCAGTGATGCAGCGGGCGCGTAGTAGGCGCTTCCGTTGCCGAGAAGGTTGACGATTTCCCCGCCGCCTTTTCTTGTACGTTCTACAATCGCATCAAGACGGTCTTTCGGGATAAGCGTTTCAAGCGGAATGCCGCCCGCATAGGAATAACGGACGAGAGGAACCATGTCGTCACCGTGTCCGCCAAGAACAAAACCGGTCACATCTTTTACAGACAGGTTTAATTCTTCAGCGACGAATGTTCTGAATCGCGCAGTGTCAAGCACTCCGGATTGTCCGATGACGCGTTCTTTCGGGAAGCCTGATTCTTTGTACACCGCATATGTCATCGCATCAACAGGGTTTGTCAATACAACGATAATGCAGTCAGGAGAATATTTCACGATCTCACGTGTGACGCTTCTCATGATTTTTTCGTTTGTAGATACGAGATCATCACGGCTCATGCCCGGTTTTCTCGCAATTCCGGCTGTGATGACGACGATATCAGAACCGGCTGTGTCCTCGTAGTTGGACGTGCCTGTGATTTTCGCGTCAAATCCTTGAACCGGACTTGCTTCGAGCATGTCTAGCGCTTTTCCTTTTGTCGGGTTTTCTAATTGCGGAATATCAACGAGCACAACGTCCGCAAGCTCTTTTTGAGCTGTAAGAAAGGCTGTTGTCGCTCCCGTAAATCCTGCTCCGATAACAGAAACTTTACTGCGTGTTTTTCCCATGATTCTCTTCTCCTTTTTTGGCTTCATTAGAAGTCTGCTTTAGGTTCAGTCCATGTTTTTAATTAGCTCTTCACCAAACTCTGAACATTTCACTTCAGTTGCGCCGTCCATTAATCTAGCAAAATCGTACGTTACTACTTTTGAAGCAATCGTTTTTTCCATAGATTTAATGATCAAGTCAGCAGCCTCATTCCAGTTCAGGTGTTCAAGAAGAAGCACTCCTGAAAGGATGACGGATGACGGGTTGACTTTGTCAAGGCCGGCATATTTAGGAGCCGTTCCGTGAGTCGCTTCGAAAATCGCATGCCCTGTTTCATAGTTGATGTTCGCTCCCGGCGCGATTCCGATTCCGCCTACCTGAGCGGCAAGCGCATCAGAGATATAGTCTCCGTTTAAGTTCATTGTCGCCACGACGTCGAATTCGCTCGGACGGGTTAAGATCTGCTGAAGGAAAATATCAGCGATGCTGTCTTTGACGATGATTTTTCCTGCCGCTTCCGCTTCGCTCTGCGCTTTATCAGCCGCTTCTTTTCCGTCTTTTTCGACAATGCGGTCATATTCAGCCCAAGTGAATACTTTATCTCCGTATTCTCTTTCGGCAAGCTCATAGCCCCAGTTTTTAAATGCCCCTTCAGTGAACTTCATGATGTTTCCTTTGTGGACAAGCGTGACAGACTTACGGCCGTTTTCGATCGCATACTCAATGGCAGCTCTGACTAAGCGGCTTGTGCCTTCTTCAGAAACAGGTTTGATGCCGATTCCTGACGTTTCAGGGAAACGGATTTTGTTAACACCCATTTCATTTTGCAGGAAGCTGATCAGCTTTTCAACTTCTTCAGAACCTTTCGCATACTCAATTCCGGCGTAAATATCTTCCGTATTCTCGCGGAAAATGACCATATCCGTATCTTCAGGACGTTTGACCGGGGAAGGCACTCCCGTGAAATATCTGACAGGGCGCAGGCACGTAAACAAATCAAGCTCCTGTCTCAGCGCCACGTTCAGAGAACGGATACCGCCGCCGACCGGTGTCGTCAGAGGACCTTTGATGGCGATGAAGTACTCTCTGATGTCTTCCAGCGTTTCGGCAGGAAGCCACTCACCTGTTTTATTATAAGCCTTTTCACCGGCATAAACTTCTTTCCATGTGATTTTTTTCTCGCCTTTATATGCTTTTTCAACAGCGGCTTCCAATACTTTAGAAGCGGCGTTCCAAATATCAGGGCCTGTGCCGTCGCCTTCAATAAACGGGATAATCGGATTATTTGGTACGTTTAATACTCCATTAGAGACTGTAATTTTTTCACCTTGTGACACAATATTACCTCCCAGTATGTAATTCATATTTAGAAAACATTTTATTTTTCTTGTATAGAAAATAAAATGACTTTTCTCAAGATTCTATCAAAATTGTAAACCAATCCGGGCTTGATTAACAAGAGGCTAACGACATGAAAATCACCAGCCTCCCGTTTGATCAGGCTCTTTCATCAATCGGAACAAAAGTCTGCTTATCCGGACCCGTGTAATCAGCGCGCGGGCGGATGAGGCGGTTGTTATCGTACTGTTCAAGAATATGGGCGATCCATCCTGACATTCTGCTGACCGCAAAGATCGGCGTGAACAGATCGTGATCAATGCCGAGACTGTGGTATACAGATGCGGAATAGAAATCAACGTTAGGCGGGAGTTTTTTCTCCGACGTCACGATTTCTTCGACACGGATTGACATGTCGTACCATTTGCTTTCACCCGTCAGATTCGTCAGGCGTTTGCTCATTTCTTTTAAGTGTTTGGCGCGCGGGTCTCCATGCTTATACACACGGTGTCCGAAGCCCATTACTTTTTCCTTTTTCTCCATTTTGCTGCGGATATAAGGCTCGGCGTTTTCCACTTCGCCGATTTCTGTCAGCATTTTCATGACGGCTTCATTGGCTCCGCCGTGAAGCGGTCCTTTTAAAGCGCCGATGGCGGCAGTGATGCCTGAGTAAATATCGGATAAGGTGGCGACACATACTCTCGCCGTAAATGTTGATGCGTTCAGCTCATGATCCGCATGAAGAATGAGCGCTTTGTTAAACGCTTCCACTTCGATCGGAGAAGGCTCTTCACCGTTTAAGGTGTAAAGGAAGTTCTCCGCGATTCCGTACTCTTCCTTCGGTTCAACAGGATCAAGTCCTTTGCGGATTCTTGAGAAAGCGGCGACAATGCCCGGCACTTTCGCCTGCAGACGGATGGCTTTTCTGTAGTTCGCTTCCGGATTCATGACATCGGCTTCACTGTCAGTCAGACCGAGTAATGAAATCGCCGTCCGGAGCGCAGCCATTGGATGTACGTTATTGAGGGGATAGGATTTGAAGTGCTCAATGATTTCTTGTGGAACGGCAGCTTCTTTCGCAAGCTGTTTTTTCAGTTCAGCAAGTTCCGTTTTATTCGGCAGGCGCAGATGCCACAGCAAATAAATGATTTCTTCAAAACTTGCATTCTCTGTCAAGTCGTCAATATCGTACCCTACATATGTAAGGGTATCGTCGATAATAGAGCTTACAGATGATGTTGTTGCTACAACCCCTTCAAGACCGCGTGTTGCTGTCATATTCAACCTCTCCTTTTCAATCAAAATTCCCCTTTAAAGAGTATATAAAACATACGGCTTACTTAAAATGAGTCATGCAAACAATCCCTTTCCCCTTTAAGAAAATGCTTACATTTCACTGATTGCGGTTACATAACCGATATGCTTATAGAGGAACATAACAAATTCTTATAAGCTTATTTAAGTTTAAGCCTATTCTTATTATAAACAATAATCTGATTAATTTGTAGACTTTTAACTAAAAATGTTTTAAAAGCCCTATATATCAAGGTTTTGCGTTGATAAATTTAATCGCTTGCTTTCAGGCGCTTTGTAAAACCATGTATTCTTATTGGGGGAGTTTTAGGGGAGTTTAAAAGGACAACGCACCACTACCCGGGTTATTCACAAATGAACGCCAGAAAGAGCGCAAAAAAAAGCCCTGTCTGGGGCTTTTTTTATGTGCCTACTGGCCGCTCTGCTAATTTTAGAGTACCCACCGGGCGCTCTGTTATCTTAACATCTGATGATGCTTGATTAATCTTGACTACAGCTAAACCACTTAACGTAACAAAGGTTAGGGCTGCACAAAGAATAATTTTTTTCAATTATAATCCCTCCAGGTGCTTCATTTTCTTCTCGGCTAAAATAGCATGTTTAGAAAATTCAAGCGCCTCTTTAAAGAGTCCATGCTTCTCACAGTGTTCTGAAATAATCAAAGAAAGATCAAAAACGCTATCAAGGTCATTTACTTCGTACAAGTAAGAAATACCACCTCGACAAGTTTCAATGCTTTTCCTCTGATCCTGCTGCAGAAGTCCGTAAATAATATTTATTTTAGCCTCATACACCTTATTCTCTTTTCGTTTAAAATATTCCTTTGTCTTTTTATAATAATATGGCATTTTATTTACATCCCCTATTTTATAAAGCTCTTTCAAAAACATATACAGGGAATTTATATAATATACCGAGCCCCTCCACTCTTTATTTCTGATGGCTTTTTTCAAGGCATTTATACAGTCTTGGGGGCGGTTTGCTGCAGAATATGTAAGACTTAAATTATGATGTATTAAAGCTGTGAAAAGTGAATCGTGAAGAACTCTCGAAATTCTGATTGCTTCTAAATAACTTTCCTCCGCTTTTTCATAAAGTCCTAAATCAGTGTAGTTTTGTCCAACAATCATAAGAGACGTGGCGAGCTTTCGTTTATAGCCTTCATTTTCTCTATAAATTTGTAGCGCATCATTGATATAATTCAAAGAAATTAGACTCTGCCGCAGCATCATATACATAGACGCCACTTTCGAATAAAATTCAGCCCGCTCTATACAATCGGGTATATCCTTCAATTTTTTCTCTGCTATTTTGAATAAAGTAATTGCTTTCTCAAAGTTCCTTTTATGCGACTCATATAACGCTTCAAATAGAAAGAAATAATATTCAATCATATGGTCTGTTTTTTTTATTTCATCAGCGTGGTTTTCATTAAAATATGAATGGGGCGGAAGCTCCTCCCCTTTCACCTGATACAAAAGCATTTTGTGCCTTTCCTCCAACAAAGAATAATACATCAAAACTTCCTGATCCTCTTCCATTTCATCAAACAATGGTTTGATCTCTTCAAAATATCTCTCAGCAGACTCAGCGTCTTGTTGTTTTATCGCGATATACCAATCATTTAATATATTTGCAACACATTCAGAAGCCAGTTTACTCATCAATAAACCCCTCTTTCTACAAATATTCTAAATTTTCTCAAATAATATTCTAGCATACTTTTAACATAAAATGTAATTAATAGGAGTTTTTTTCGACATCGCGCAATTTTCCCTTTCGACATCGCGCAATTTCAAAAAAAGGCTATTGACCCACTTTTTCAGAACGGTATTATAGCGGACTATTTCTCTCTATTGTCGAATCTACAGATGTTTTTCCCCATTCATAAAAAAATATAGACCTGTATAATCGGCACTGTAACAAAATAACAAAAAAGGAGATTTTGAGATGAAAAAATTTGTTTTACCTTTCCTGGCTACCTTTACTTTAGCTTCCGGATCATTGCTTTCTTATCAAGACACCGCCTCTGCTACATCTAATACTGATGAAGAATGGATTACGATTGAAGACAGTTCGCAAGGTTCTGGCTCTATTCTTCAGACAGCAACCGAAAGCCCGTATACTGTAATGGCGTCAAAACCTGATTATAAGACCAACTGGAATTTAAAAAAGCGTAGACAGGGACTGGACTTTTTCGCATGCAATTACGCCATGCTGACAAAGGCCAGCGCAAAAATGAGAATAAATACAATCGAGGCAAAATCACGATTGTACTATAATAACGGCGCGCTTTCAAAAAGCAAAACTGACACAAATAGTAATTCAAACTATGCCGGGGCCGAAGCTGTGGGAACAGTAACAGGGGGATATGGATGTAAAGGGAAAGCATATGGCAACTCCAAATACGCGAGAAAAAAATATAAAACTGTTACACATCAGAAAAAATGGAACATAAAAGACGTTCTTTAAAATATAAATGAGAATGAAAAAGATTCTTTTAATTTGTGTTCCCTTCGTAATCTTGGCAGTTGCCGCATCCCTTTACTTTTTTAATAAAGATCAAAACAAACAGACTTCTGCAGTTACAAACGATGAAAAGTACAATGATGAACAAGAAGATGTGACCGGCCCCGGCACTGACACCGTTTCATACGGTTTATATGAAGAGGACGGGCAAATTTTAGACTCTTTGGATATTGGAAAGAAAAATGGGAAGGGATACAAAAAAGTATTATCGTTTAGTCATTATTTTAATGACAAAAGAAAATATGGATTGGTTATCCTCTCAGACTTCAAGACAATTCCTTTCAAAGCAGATAACGGAGGGTACAAAAAATCTTATACATTCAAAATGGATAAAGATTCGGTAAAAAAAATCAAGCTGGAATTTGAGCCGCCTTCTAATTTCAGCGAGTTAAGTTTCATTATTATTCCTGAGCCTGATTACAAACAAGAAAGCACTAACCTTGATATAGCATCAGGTTTACAGGAAAACTTTACTCTCCGTTACATCAGGAAAAGCCGGGATGAAAAAGAAGACCTAAAACCCCAAAAAACAACTGATGAATTAACGGGCGAACAAGTATTTTTAACGTCAAAACAAACCGGAAATAGAATCCTATTCAAATCAAAAAGCAACCAAAAAACATACTTGCAAATTTTTAATTCGCATGATACGAATCTTGATTATGCCTTAGTTGCCTTATCAGGGACAGAACAAAGCTCAGTTAATGGGAAACCTGTTTCATTTACCAGTGTTAAAGAGAATGCCACAAATATATATGAAATTGACATGCCGAAAGTTGAAGATAAAGAAAACTATCAAATTGTCCTATTTCCAACCCCATACAAGACAAGTACAATGTATGAAGGTCTAAACAATACAAGTGAATCGACTTTCAGGACGGTAATAACACCTTAGGGGGTATGGCCTTGTGTGGATTATAATTTTTCTGCTTGTCATTTTGATTGGTTTCACAGGGAATATTGTTTCGTTGTTGAGAGCGCAAAAACAGGCTAATCAAAGAATTATTCAACTATTAGAAGAGAAGAAAAAGTAATCCCCCAAAACGGGGGATTTTTTCATTTCAATAATGATTTCAGTTTCGCTTTCGTACTCGGCCCGTAAATTCGCATCTGCTCTGTTTATTCGTGATAGACAGGAACCTTTTTACCAAAAGAGGACATCCTATGTAGAGTATCCTGTTTTATCAATTTTGCCTTGTGGAGTTGTTATGCTTTAAATGCAGGAATGTAACTGCTGAATTTCTGTCCCTTGAACCAGAACCCAAAAGGAAGGGGTCTACTCTGAAAGTCAATGTATCGGTTCCTGAAATCTTGCCTTTTTTACCCAGAAGCTTTGAATGAGGGATAATTATGAACTTCACTATATACCTGCCTTCTTTTTCTTCGGATAATTTAACGCCTCCTTTAGTGGTAACAGAGAGTGTGTCATCCTTATAGAATTCACGGGCACTGTCTAATATATTTTTACAGAAAAGCTCATGCATAAAAACACCAAATAGCTCCTGAGAAACTTTTGGGTTCTGGCCGTGTTCTTGTTTAGCAGCAGCCACTGTGATAGAGCTTAACGAAAAACATAAGATCACCAATACAATTATTTTTTTCATAGTAATCATCTCCCTTCACTTTAACATTTGCATTCCTTTATTTTTTATTACATCTTGAATATCTAATAACTTCGAAAAGTCTTCTCCCTTCATAAAAGAGAGAGGTTATTATTACTTCAGCTAAGACAAGATTTTCGCTTTTGTACTCAGCTGTAAATATCCTCATCAAACCGTTCATCAATTGAAACTGACTCATTTACTGATGTAAGTGATTTTAAATAAATGGAAGAAAAACCCTCCTCATCTCGAGAAGGGCTCTGACTTATACTTCTTTTTCTCTAAATCATTCCGAAGAAACAAACTGATGCCGCTCAACTTTTCAATCGGAGGGCTTTATAGGGTTCTCCAACTATTTGCCCCTATGCTTTTCTTTTGCTTTTTGTTTTCTGATTAAATATTTTTGTTCCTTTATTTTTTCTCTTTGTTTTCTATTCAGTTGTTTTTTCTTTTCTTTTCTTGCTTCAAGCTCCTGTTTTATCGCTTTTTGTGCCTTAGTTGATATCCCGATATTTTTCATTTCTTTAGAAGCTTGTCGCTGCAATCTTTTTGGGTTTAATTTCTTAGATTTTGCTTTAACACAAACCCCTTCTTGTTCAGTGTGGGAGAGAGTCTGTAAAAGTTGATTATTAACAAAATGCATTATTTCTGAATCCTTTGGCTCTTGTCCAAACAAATGACGAATTGCTCTTAATTTCCCGTCATTCACAACTTCAATGACTCCTACCCAAAACTGACCATCGTAGTAAACCGTTAATTTCATAACGATTCCCTCCTCCTAAATTTACTGAAGAATGATGGACATCCCGAGGAGGGGAAGGTTACTGACATTTTAAATCATGCATCCGGACTACCAACCGAATTGTGTTTTTTCATTCTCATTATAAATTTAACAAACTTTCAAATTGAAGGAAAGGGTCTCCGCTTATTTTAACAACACTTCAAGTTTTGCTTTGGTATCAGGCAGGCCCATAAATCCCATCAGCTTTTAATCTACTATCGCTGTTTTCGCTCCATGTGCGCCGTCAATCCGAAGTTCTTTGTTACATGATAAGCCGCTTCATTCATCGGAATAATGTAAATGGCATTTGTCTGAACTACAAAATGCGCAAGTGCAAACTCTTATTTTCTCCACAAAAAAAGCAGCTTTACGCCGCTTTTTTACTTTACGAAGTGAATATTTTAACGATTTGCATGGCCAAGTAGGCGATTCCGGCGCCGATTAACGGGCCGACGGCGACGCCTCCGAAAAGCGCGACGGCAAGTATCGTGCCGATGACCAGCGCCGTTGTAATATGAGGGTCGTTTTCCAATAAGGTGAGACCGTTTTTGGCGATTAAGGCAACCGCGATCCCGGCACCGAGAGCGATCCACGCATAATATGATTTCATCGCTTCTCCGAGCTGTTTAAAACCGATATCACCTGTGGCAATCGGCACTAAAACGGCGATTGTAATGACGGTGACCCCCCAGTTGATGCCTTTTGACTGAATAACCGGAAATAGTTTCTGATCAAGACCGACAGCTTTTATCACAATGAGAAAGCCGACGGCAAAAAGCAATGACTGATTTTTGGCTACCAATGCGATGGCCAGCAATAATAGTAAAAATAAATTCGCCTGTGTAAACATCCTGAAAGCACCCTCTTTCATCATATCTGTATTCATATCCTTTTTTTTGACGAATAAACTAATGTAATAGGACGTGCCATCGAGAGGAGGATCGATGTGAATCCGCACTATGCAACTGTTTTTTTCCGCGCGCTGTTTGTACTCGCTGCGGCCGGCGGCGCTTTAGCGGCCGGTTACGCCTCATTTCCGTTAACTTATCCGTTTCTGATCGCCCTTATTCTGTCATCAGCGATCATTCCCGTAGTTGACTGGCTGGACAAACTGACGGGGCTGCCCCGGTCAGTCAATACTGTCATTGTCCTGGTCTTCTTTTTGCTTATTCTTCTTGGCGCGGCGACATTTCTCGTTGCGGAAATCATTTCGGGAACCGCCTATCTGGCCAAAACGCTCCCTCCCCATATCAGCGCCTTTATGACGTATTGCGAAGAGCTGTTCACTTCCCGCATTCAGCCATTGTACCACGAGCTGACCGTCCTATTTAACGGACTGGAAACCAATCAGCAGGCATCCATCGTGACGCATATTCAGACCCTCGGTGATACAGCCGCTAAAAATGCGGGGCTGATGCTTTCACATCTTTTAGAGCTGGTGCCGAAATGGATTGCCTTCCTTCCCAATACAGCTGCCGTCTTCATTTTCGCAATGCTGGCGACTTTTTTTATGACAAAGGACTGGCATAAGCTGAAGGCGCTGCTTTATTCCATTCTTCCGGAACGGGTTTCGGCAAACGCCAAGGCCGTATCGGGAGAGCTGAAAAAAGCGATGGCAGGTTTCATTAAGGCGCAGGCCGTGCTCATACTTTTCACGATGATCATTGTCTTTATCGGACTTTTTCTTTTAGGGATTGAGCATGCGGCAACCATCGCCTTTTTTATCGGCCTGGTGGACCTGCTCCCGTATCTCGGCGCCGGGTCGGTCTTTGTTCCCTGGATTATGTATTTGGCCATTGCCGGTCAGCTTCCTCAAGCGATCGGTCTCGGTGTTTTATATATTGTGGTTCTTATCCAGCGCCAGCTGACGGAGCCGAAAATTTTAAGCAAGTCAATCGGACTTGATCCGCTTGCGACCTTAATCGCTCTGTTTGCCGGCTTTAAATTGTTCGGAATTTTAGGACTGGCTGCGGGGCCCGCGCTGCTCGTTTTCATTCAGGCCTTTATCACAACGGGCGCTTTAAAAGAAATATGGGCCTATATTACTGTTCAGTCCAAATAAAAACAGCAGCCCTGTAAGAAGGCTGCCGTTTTTATTTGATAATGATCCGCTTGTTTTTTGACATTCCTCTCAGCCATTTGAACAAAAGCGGCTTCATGCGGTTCCGAGTGAACGGAATCAGAAGACAGGCCCCTGCAATATCGGACAGAAAACCCGGAAGCATCAAAAGCAGGCCTCCGAAAAAGACGCATATTCCGTCAAGAAGCGCTTCCCCCGGCATTTTGCCGTGCTGCAGGTCGCGCATCACCCGATGATACACATCGGTTCCCTGTCTTTTTGCCACCAAGGCGCCTAACACGCCTGTCAAAATGATGAGAAGGAAGGTCGGAAAAATACCGAGCCATTTTCCCGCCAGCAGAAACAAACCGATTTCAATTGCCGGACACACGATAAACAGTAAGAATAACACTCTCATTTTTCTGCCCTCCTGCCCTTCTAAAAGCGCGTCACCGCCCGCATGGGAATAGGAAAATCAACCTAAAGACAAAAGAGAAGGGAGAACCCCCCTCTCTTTTTTAAAGCTGTTTAAAGAACGCTTGCGCGGCCTTCATACACAGCGCCGCGGGCAGCGTCAACTGTGATAACCTGTCCTTCTGTTAAAACTGAAGTTGCGTTCTCCAGACCGACGATAACCGGAATGCCCAAGCTTAAACCGACAACGGCTGCATGGCTTGTCAGACCGCCTTCTTCAGTGATAAGCGCTGATGCTTTTTCAAGTGAAGCGATCATGTCGCGGTCAGTGCTTGAAGCAACCAATACTGCGCCGTCTGTCATTTTTTGTTCAGCTTCTTTCGCATTTTTTGCAACAACGACCGGACCGAATGCAGATTTGCGTCCGATGCCTTGCCCTTTCGCGATAACGCTGCCGACAGTGTGGACTTTCATCAGATTCGTCGTGCCTGATTCACCGACAGAACCTGCTGTAATGACAATCAGATCACCGCGTTTCACGATGCCGCTGTCAAGTGATTTTTGAACCGCGTCTTCAAGCATTTCATCGGTTGAATTCGCGTTTTGGCCGCTTGCCGGGAATACGCCGAATACAAGGCCGAGTTTGCGTGATACAGACTCATTAACCGTAACGGCTACAATCGGAGCCTGCGGACGGTATTTCGCGATCATACGCGCCGTATGGCCGCTTTCTGTAGGCGTAACGATAGCTGCCGCACTCAGATTGATCGCCGTGTGCGCAACTGATTGGCCGATCGCATCGGTAATCGTCATGCCGACCTGATCTCTGCGTTTAGACAGAATTTCTTTGTAGTTCAGAGATTCTTCCGTGCGTGTGGCGATGTTAAACATTGTTTGAACCGCCTCGACAGGATATTGTCCCGCAGCCGTCTCACCGGAAAGCATGATAGCATCTGTGCCGTCGAAAATGGCGTTGGCAACGTCACTTGCTTCAGCGCGTGTCGGGCGAGGGTTGCGCTGCATGCTGTCAAGCATTTGAGTCGCAGTAATAACCGGTTTGCCGAGCGCGTTGCATTTTTTGATCATTTCTTTTTGCACGAGCGGCACTTCTTCGGCCGGGATCTCTACGCCGAGGTCTCCGCGCGCTACCATTAAGCCGTCAGATACTTCCAGGATCGCATCCAGGTTGTCCACGCCTTCCTGGTTCTCGATCTTAGGAATGATTTGAATGTCAGACGCGTTATGCTCTTCAAGCAGTTCGCGAATTTCCAGGACATCCGTAGAACGGCGTACAAATGACGCAGCGATGAAATCAACGCCTTGCTCGATACCGAATACGATGTCTTTGGCGTCTTTTTCAGTAATTCCGGGAAGGTTGACGCTGACGCCGGGAACGTTTACGCCTTTTTTATTTTTCAGCGTGCCGCTGTTTAAGATTTTTGTTTTGATTTCGTGTTTTTCCGGATTTGATTCTAGCACTTCCAATCCGATTAAACCGTCATCCAACAGGATGATAGACCCTGCTGACACGTCGTCTGCCAGGCCTTCATAAGAAACTGAGAATTTTTCAAGCGTTCCCAGCACCTGTTTCGTAGAAACGATAATTTCATTTCCCGCCTGAAGCTCAAGCGCGCCGTTTTCCATATCGTGCGTGCGGATTTCCGGACCTTTCGTATCGAGGAGAATCCCCACGTTTTTGCCGAGCTTTTTGCTTGCTTCTCTGATGTTTTTGATTCTTGCGCCGTGCTCTTCGAAATCACCGTGTGAAAAATTCAGACGAGCAACGTTCATACCCGCTTCCATCAATTTTGTCAGCATTTCTACACTTTCACTGGCCGGACCGATTGTACAAACGATTTTTGTTTTTTTCAACTCGTTCACTTCCTTCTGAAATCTTCAGCTTCTTCCGCCTTAAATAGACAGTTCTTTTGAAAGCTGATACATGTTTGGTTCAACAGTATGTTTTGATTCTAAAATTTCTATAATATCATGGTCTACAAGCTTGTTGTTTTGTATACCTACGCAGCGTCCGCCTTTTCCTTTAAGCAGAAGCTCAACCGCGTAAGCGCCGAGGCGGCTTGCAAGAACCCGGTCAGAAGCGCTTGGAGATCCGCCGCGCTGGATGTGCCCTAAAACGGAGACCCGTGTTTCAAGGTTCGTTTCTTCTTCGATGCGTTTTCCGAATTCAACCCCGCTGCCTACCCCTTCTGCAACGATGATGATACTGTGTTTTTTGCCGCGGTCGTGCCCTCTCTTCAAACGGCCGATAATTTCCTGCATATCGTAGTCCGCTTCAGGAATTAAAATTGATTCCGCTCCGCCTGCAAGACCTGCCCATAAAGCAATGTCGCCCGCATGGCGCCCCATCACTTCAATAACGTATGTACGCTCATGAGACGTAGCGGTGTCACGGATTTTATCAATCGCATCAATTACGGTGTTTAACGCCGTATCAAACCCGATCGTAAAATCAGTTCCCGGGATGTCATTATCTATCGTACCCGGTACACCTACACACGGAAACCCGTGTTCCGTTAATTTTTTCGCACCCATGTATGAACCGTCTCCGCCGATGACGACAAGACCTTCAATGCCGAGTTTCTTTAAATTTTCGATTCCTTTTTCACGGCCTTCAACTGTTTTGAATTCAGGACATCTGGCCGTATACAGCTTTGTTCCGCCGCGGTGGATGATGTCACCGACCGAACCAAGCTCCAGTTTCTCTATTTTTCCGCTGATTAATCCTGAATAACCGTTATAAATTCCGTACACTTCGACGTCGTGGTAGATAGCTTTCCGCACAACCGCGCGCACCGCAGCGTTCATACCCGGGGAATCCCCGCCGCTCGTTAAAACTCCTATACGCTTCATTTCCTATTCACCTCAGCAACATATATATGTTAAACATATCATGATCATTGCCCTAAAACAATGAAAAGGGACGCCTGAGCTCCCATGAAACCTTACCTATTATACAATTAAATAAATTGTTTTTAAATAAAATTTAAGGAATATCACAAAAATCACAAAAAATAAACGTGAGCCATAGGCTTCACGTCTATTCAGTTTACCCCGATATATTGATCCTCAACCGAAACTTTCCCGATTGCTTTATATTTTTCATAGCGCTGTGAGATCAATTCTTCGGCGTTCAATTGAAGAAGAGATTTTAACGTTTCTTTAAGTATACCGTCAATGTAGCCCGCCTGCTGCTTGATATCGTGGTGAGCTCCGCCCTTCACTTCTTTAATCATATCGTCAATAATTCCTAATTCTAATAAATCGGGCGCAGTAATCTTCATGGATTCGGCCGCTTTTTTCGCAAGGCTGGAGTCCTTCCACAAAATGGACGCGGCTCCTTCAGGAGAAATAACGGAATACGTCGAGTTCTCAAGCATCAGCATGCGGTTGCCCACACCTAATGCAAGCGCGCCTCCGCTGCCGCCTTCCCCGATGACGATACAAACGACAGGCACTGTCAGGCCGGCCATCTCGAACAGGTTCTTGGCGATGGCTTCACTTTGTCCCCGTTCCTCCGCCGCTTTACCCGGGTACGCTCCCTTCGTGTCGATGAAGCAGATAATCGGGCGGTTGAACTTATCGGCCTGCTTCATGAGACGAAGCGCTTTGCGGTAGCCCTCAGGGTGAGGCATCCCGAAATTGCGGACAAGGTTTTCTTTCGTGTCTTTTCCGCGCTGATGTCCGATGACGGTGACCGGCATGCCGTGATATTTGGCGACTCCGCCGACAATCGCCGCATCATCTCCGTATGTTCTGTCTCCGTGGCACTCAAAAAAGTCGGTAAACAGGTATTGAATGTAATCAAGCGTCGTCGGCCGGTCGGGAAGGCGTGCGATCTGCACTCTGTCCCACGGCTTCAGGTTTTTATAAATCTCATCCTGAAGCTTGCTGAGCCGGTCTTCAAGCCTTGCGATTTCAGCGCTTAAATCCATCTCCGAATCTTGGGTGAATTTTTTCAGTTCGGCGATTTTCGTCTGCAGTTCAATCACTGGTTTTTCAAATTCTAATCTTGCAGCCACTCATGCTCACCTCCTGTTTGGTGCATGTCCAGCAGAAATGCGAGTTTGTCTTTCATGTCGTTTCGGTGAATCACCGCATCAAGCTGGCCGTGCTTTAATAAAAATTCCGCCGTCTGGAAATCTTCCGGCAGTTTTTCCCCGATCGTCTGTTCAATAATACGTCTTCCGGCAAATCCGATCAAGGCGCCCGGTTCAGCGAAATTATAATCACCGAGAGACGCGAAACTGGCCGATACGCCGCCTGTCGTCGGGTGGGTCATGACAGAAATAATCAGTCCCTGCTCCTCACTGAACAGTTTTAATGCAGAGCTTGTCTTTGCCATTTGCATAAGGCTTAAGACCCCCTCCTGCATACGTGCGCCGCCGGAAGCGGTAAAGATGATAAACGGGGCTTTTTCCTCTTTTGCCTTTTCAATTGCAAGCGTGATTTTTTCGCCGACAACCGAACCCATGCTGCCCATTCGGAATGTTGAATCCATGATCGCGATCACGGCCGGGAATCCGCTGATGGTTCCTTTTCCGGTAACCACCGCTTCATTCAGCGATGTTTTCTCACGGTCTTTTTCGATTTTTTCTAAGTATTCCGGGAAACCGAGCGGGTTTTCAGATATCATTCCCTGGTTGAATTCTTCGAATGAATCTTCATCCAGGAGGCTTTCAATGCGCTGCTTTGCATTCATCGGGAAATGGTGCCCGCAGTTCATGCAGACGCGCAGGTTTTTATCTAACTCTTTTGTGAGCATGATTTTTTTACATTTGGGGCACTTTGTCATAATGCCTTCCGGAACATCATGTTTTGCCTGCTCAGACGGCACGGAAGCATATTTTTTCTTTTTTGTGAATATATCCTTTAACAAATGATTACCTCCCTTTTGTGAAGGGTTCTCTTCACTGCATGTCTTCCGATTAGATAGACTTAATAATAACTTTACCGAAACTATTGTACTTTTTTTGTCAAACGGTGTCATCCTCCATTCGACATTTTTTGCTTCAAAACAGACGGAAACGGACGGATTTCATACCGTAAAAAGCGTTGTTCAGCCTTATCTGTCAGCGTTTTCAAAAGAAATAAGGATTCTGCTGAAATTTTTTTAAGACCTGCCCTTAAAAAAATGCCAGCAGTCCGTATATTGAACAGCAGCGCGTTGTTTTTTTCCAACGCGCTGCCATTTCATTTTTGTGTTATTATTCGCCGATGACCGTGAGCTGTCTTGTTTTTTCAGCCACTTCCTCAGGATCGACCGTAATTCTGGCGACGCCCGTTTCCATCGCTGCTTTCGCAACAGCTTTCGCAACGGCAGGAGCCACACGTTTGTCAAATGGAGCCGGGATGACATAATCAGCGCTTAATTCTTCCTCTGTAACAAGGGAAGCAATCGCTTCAACCGCAGCAATTTTCATTTCTTCGTTGATGTGAGTCGCGCGAACGTCAAGCGCTCCGCGGAAAATTCCAGGGAATGCCAGGACGTTGTTGACCTGGTTCGGGAAATCAGAACGGCCTGTTCCGATTACGCTTGCGCCGGCTGCGCGCGCGTCTTCAGGCATGATTTCCGGATTCGGGTTGGCCATTGCGAAGATAATTGGATCTTTCGCCATGCTCTCCACCATTTCTTTCGTCAGCGCGCCTTCGACTGATACGCCGATAAAGACGTCTGCATCTTTAATGACATCCTGAAGCGAACCGTCGTTGCGGTCTTGGTTTGTAAACTTCGCCACTTCGTTTTTCACTGCGTTCATGCCGGCCGGACGCCCTTCGTAAATCGCCCCTTTAGAGTCGCACATTACGATGTTGCGTACGCCGAAATGGTAAAGAAGCTTGATGATCGCGATGCCTGCCGCTCCCGCTCCGTTTGCCACAACTTTAATGGATGACATGGATTTACCTGATAATTTCAGCGCGTTTACAAGTCCGGCAACGGTTACGATGGCAGTGCCGTGCTGATCATCGTGGAAAACCGGAATGTTTGTTTCTTTTTTCAGGCGCTCTTCGATAATGAAGCAGTTCGGCGCCGCAATATCTTCAAGGTTGACACCGCCGAATGTCGGTGCAAGCAGCTTTACAGTGTCAATGATTTTGTCCACATCGTTTGTGTCAAGCGCGATCGGGAATGCATCCACGCCCGCGAAACTTTTGAACAGCACCGCTTTCCCTTCCATGACCGGAAGTGAAGCTTCAGGCCCGATATTACCGAGACCGAGAACGGCTGATCCGTCTGTTACGACTGCTACCATGTTCCCCTTCATTGTATAATCATATACTTTGTTTTTATCGTCATAAATCTCTTTACAAGGCTCAGCTACTCCGGGAGAGTAGGCAAGGCTTAAGTCGTCCGCGTTTCTGACTTCTACCTTTGCTTTTGATTCCAGCTTTCCTTGATTTACTTTGTGTAAATGTAACGCTTCTTCTCTTAATGACATTCTAAACACTCCTTTTAAGTACTTTGTTACATATTCTGCCGCATAGACTGGTACAATCGCTGGAGGTGAAAAATTTCAGAATCTTTAAATAAGATAGCACAATTGTTTCAATTGTATAACAAAACGATTATTGTTACCACTATTTTAACACGACGTTTTCGCGGCCCAGCAGCTCTTTTAAACGGTATAACGCCTGATGGTCCGCCTGAATATGAAAAGTATCCGGCAGCCTGATCGTCTGCTTGTCTTTTTCATAATAAAGATAAACGCCGGTTTCCCCTTTATGCTCCAGTAAAATACGCTTCATCTTTTCCAAAAACTCCTGATTGTGCCGGCTGCCTTCGATTTTGATGTAAACAGACGGCGCTCTGTCTGCCTCCGTCTGCTCAAGAAGAGAGGCGGATGACATGATGAATTGTGTCTTCTCCTGACGCTCTTCCATTTTTCCGGCGGCGAATAAAAGCGCGCCTTCTTCTAACAGCGGAGACAGCCTTCTATATTGGTCAGGAAACACGACGGCTTCCATTTCTCCCGTTTCATCGCTTAATGTGAGAAACGCCATATGCTGACCTGTCTTTGTCCGAATCGTTTTAATGCCCGCGAGCAAAGCGCCGATTGACAGCTGCCCCTTCGGCATCTGCCGCGCTGCTGTGATCGCTTGCGCCCCCCGTTTTTTCAGGAGATCCCTGAAAGCAGACAAAGGATGGCTTGAGAAATAAACACCGAGAGCTTCTTTTTCGAACCGAAGCTTGTCCACGAGCGGAAATTCCTCAGCCTCTACATATTTTGGCTTAATGGAGAACGATTCTTCCAAAAACAATCCCATTTGGTCATCGTCTGCACGAAAAAGTTCAGCGTGCTCTAAAGCCACATCAACGGAGGCCAGCAAGGCGGCGCGATTTTGATTGAATTCGTCCATGGCGCCAGAAAATATAAGGGCTTCGATGGTTTTCCGATTCACGCTTTTTGCGGGTACGCGAAAGCAGAAATCGAAAAGATCCTCGAACGGTTTATGTGTTCTTGCTTTATAAATATCTTTCACTGCCGAGACGCCTACGTTTTTAACGGCCCGCAAACTGTATCTGACGGCTCCGTTTTCCGGCGCAAACGGAAAACCGCTTTTGTTTATTGACGGCGGAAGGACTTGAATCCCGCTCCCCTTCGCTTCATGCAGATATTGCGATATTTTGTCCTCATTGCCGATGACGCTCGTCAACAGCCCGCACATAAAATATAACGGATAATGCGCTTTTAAATAGGCGAGCTGATAGCCGATCATGCTGTATGCGACAGCATGGCTTCTGTTGAATCCGTAGTTAGCGAATTTTACAATCAGATCGTAGACCTCGTTTGCAGTGACTACAGAATACTCCTTTTTTAAGCACCCTTCAACAAAATGGCTTCGTTCTCTGTCCAGAATGTCCTTTTGCTTTTTGCTGACAGCCCGTCTGAGCAGATCCGCTTCACCTAATGAAAACCCTGCCATGCGCGAGGCGATCATCATTATCTGTTCTTGATAGACGATGACGCCGTAAGTGTCACTGAGAATATTTCTTACATCCTCGTGCGGCACTTCCACACGCGCCCGCCCGTGCTTCCGGTCGATAAATAACGGAATATTTTCCATCGGTCCCGGCCTGTAAAGCGCGTTAACCGCGACAATGTCTTCCAGTCTTGACGGCTTCAGGCGCTTCAGCACGTTTCTCATTCCTGATGATTCCAGCTGGAAAATACCCGTCGTATCACCGTTTGACAATAGCGAGAACGTTTTTTCATCCTGATAAGAAATCTCGGAAAAATCAATTTTCGTATTCGTCTCTTTTTCAATCATCGTTTTAATGGATTCAATAAGCGTAAGGTTGCGCAAACCTAAAAAGTCCATTTTTAAAAGACCGAGATCTTCCAAGTGATCCATCGCATACTGCGTTAAATACACGCCGTCATGCCCTTCTTGAAGAGGGACAACTTCCGAAAGCGGCTCTTTACTGAGAACGACCCCCGCCGCGTGTGTTGACGTGTGCCGCGGAAGACCTTCAATTTTCCTTGCGATCTGAAACACTTTATGAAGAACGGCGGATTCGGACAGCCTCCTGTTCAGCTGAGCGGACTGCCGCCTCGCTTCATCAAGCGTCATTCCCGGTTTTGACGGAATCAGGCGGGCAAGCTGGTCGGCTTCTTTCGGGCTGATTCCGAACACTCTCCCGGTATCCCTTAACGCCGCCTTTGCGGCCAATGTCCCGAAGGTGATAATCTGGGCGACGTGCATGGCCCCGTACTTATTTTGTACATACTGAATGACCTCATCCCTTCTCGTGTCAGGGAAATCGATATCAATATCCGGCATGCTGATCCGCTCGGGATTAAGAAATCTCTCAAACAGCAGAGAATGTTTAAGCGGATCCACGTCGGTAATGAAAAGGGAGTAAGCGACAAGCGAGCCTGCCGCGGACCCCCTTCCCGGGCCTGTCACAATGCCCTTTTCATGCGCGTACTTCATAAAGTCCCATACGATGAGAAAATAATCACTGAATTTCATGCGCCTGATGACGTCCAGCTCGTATTCAAGCCGGCGGACAGCGCGCTCATCAGGAGTGCCGAAACGGAGGCGCAGCCCCTCATGACAGATCTCCGCCAAATAGTCATCGGCTGATTTGCCGTCCGGCGCCGGAAAAGACGGAAGCTGTGTCTGTCCGAGGCTGACATCGACCCGGCATTGCCGGGCGATACGCGCGGCTGCTTCAATCGCTTCCGGATGCCGCGTGTAAAGCTCTGCCATTTCTTCAGGCGTCCTCAAGTATAAGTCCGGCAGATTCCCGCTCTGATCCTCCCACTTCTCTCCGGCTTTAATAGCGCACAGACAGCGGTACGCATCTTGATCTTCTTTCTTGATATAACGGACATCCCCCGCAGCGCAGACAGCGATTTCCGTCTCGGCTGACAGGCGGAGAATCTCTTCTGATAACGTCTCATGTCCTTTAAACGGCTGGTACCCTAAATAAAAACGGCCGTCTCCGAACAGCTCCCGGAATCCTTCGGCAGCCCGGACCGCTTCTTCAAACTTCCCGGCTTGAAGCAGGCTTTCAATGTAGCCGTTTTCACCGGGCGTAATGGCGATCAGCCCCTCATGATAGCTCTTCATCCATTTTCGCTTCATGCCGCCCTTTGCCATGGATTGCAGCGCACTTGAGATTTTCACCAGGTTCTGATATCCGGTGTTTGTCTCTGCTAAAAGAATGAGCGGATGTGCTTCAAGCTCCGTATCGTCCGTGTATATAGAAGCCGTCAGACCGATAATCGGCTTAATTCCGTTTGATTTGCATGCTTTATAAAACTCAATGGCGCCGTACATCACATTTTCGTCCGTCAGCGCCAATGATGAATATCCGAGTTCCTTCGCTTGTGTAACAAGCTCTTTTACAGAAGCGGCGCTGTTTAACAGACTGTAGCCGCTATGTACTTGCAGGTGAACAAAAGACAATGCCGCCACTCCTTTCCCATACGTTCATTTTGCCTTTCTACATTATAAGACGGGTTTTCTTAAGAAACAAATGTTCTTTTTTGACTCATCATCATACTTGTCCGTTTCGCTCAATATGATAGAAAAGTGAGGTGGTGTATATATGGATCAGGAAGCCGGATTTATGGCGAATTTCATCAGCAGTTATTTTATCGCCCTCGGTGTGTTGCTCGGCGGCGCGCTGATCGGCGGCCTCGGAGCTTATTTATCAGGCGAGCCTCCGCTGACGGCGATCACAAAATTGGCGAACAGGCTGAAGATCTGGGCGCTTGTCGCGGCGATCGGGGGAACATTTGACGCGGTATACAGTTTCGAGCGGGGGCTGTTTGAAGGCAACACGCGCGACATTTTCAAACAGCTTCTTTTAATTATTTCAGCAATGGGCGGCGCGCAGACCGGCTGGCTGATTATTTCATGGCTGACCCAGGAGAATATGTCATCATGAGAATTCCCGAGTATTATAAAAAACCGGGATGGCAGCGTTTTTTCGCGGGAATGATGTGCGGAGCCATCGTCAGCTGGCTGTTCTTTCTGTTTACATACGGAACGTTTCAGGAAGAACAAGTGACGTTAATTGAAAAGCAGCGTGAGCACGCGCGGGATTTAAAAAACCAAATCTCCATCTATCAGAAGGATCTTCATAAATTAAATGAGGATAATAAGCAAAGACTTCTCATCCAAAGTGTTGATGTGAAGCTGATCAATGGGGAAAAATACAGAATCGCCCAGCCTGACAAGATGAAATTTGAGGAACAAGTGAAAGATAATATTTCTGAAGTCATCACAAAAGATATTGAAAGCGTGTATAAAACAAAGGAGCTTTTAAAACGGACGATCGAAAACAAAATATACACCATAAATGAGAAGGAATTTAAAGCTGAAGTAAAGGAACTGACGATTTATACGAGATTGTCTGTCGAAATTCATATTTCTTTTGCGACGTAATTATGTCATTTTTAAAAATTTTCCATAGATCTGTCGCTTTTTTCTCCGCTTTTTTATAAACTGTAGATGAGACATTTTCAATGATTCTGAAGGGAGGAAGGGAAAATGGAGGTTTTTAGTGAACGACGCTTGGCAAAAGATCATGCAGCCCGAATCAGACAAGGCTATTCCGCATATGCAGAAACAGACACACTCGCTTCCCTCATAAAAAAAGAACTCCAAATCTGTAATCTCCGCGTCTACGAAGACCTGACTGATTTCGGCTGCTGGTTCATCCCCGTGACAGATGAACACTAAGAAAGAGGGTCTCCCCTCTACTTGTGTTCGTTACATACCTCTTCCAGATCAGCAAGAATCTGATCGGTTTCATCCCAGCTGAAGATGGATGCGCCGGCCGCAAGCGGATGTCCGCCGCCATTGTATTTCCGGGCAATTCCGTTGATGACCGGACCTTTTGAACGGAACCGGACTCTGATTTGATCGTCTTCTTCTACGAAAAACACCCAAGCGCGGATACCCGAAATATTTCCGAGTGTTCCGACAAGCTGCGACGCTTCAGAAGCGGTGGTTCCATATGTCTCCAAAATGTCTTTTTTAATGAACACGGAAGCGACGCCGTTTTCAGACAGTGACACATTTTGATAAATAAAGCCGTTAAGCTTCACCACATTTAATTTTGTTTCATACAATTGATTGAACAGCTCTGACGATGAAAATGGGAACTCAATGAGCTCTCCCGCGTATTTTAATGTCTTTTTTGTGGTGTTCGGGAATAAGAAGCGCCCCGTATCACCGACGATACCCGCGTAGATCAGCTCAGCTGCTTTCGTATTCAGTTTCCAGCCGTGCTGCTTTCCTTCCAGGTACAGCTCATAGATCATTTCGCTTACGGAGCTTGCATTCGTATCGACCCATAACAGATCGCCATACGGATCTTCATTTGGATGGTGGTCTATTTTCATGAGCTTTGCGCCGGAATGGTAGCGCTGATCGTCGACCCTGCCTTGGTTTGCGGTGTCGCACACGATGACAAGAGCATCTTTATAGGTTTCGTCATCCACCTCATCGAGGGAATATAAAAAAGACAAGGACGGCTCAGGCTGTCCGACGGCAAAAATATTTTTTTCGGGATACGTTTCCCGCAGGATTTCCGTAAGGCCGCACTGTGAACCGTAGGCGTCCGGGTCAGGCCTCACATGTCTATGTAAGATAATGGTGTCATATAATGATATGGTTCTGATCAGTTCGGATTTCATCGCTTTCTCCTTTTCGTTTTTATTCATTTAATCATACTCTTTATCCATGGAAAAGGAAAATCTTTCAGCAACGGTATAAACGGTTTTGCAAACTCATATAATGGAGGATTTCATTTATGCTGGTTTTTGTTTTTCTCATCGGGCTTTCTGCCTGCTTTTACGTGTATTACAAAGTAAAAGGAATCCAGACGAAACGGGCGCTGGAGAAAGAATGTTTTTCGGCTAAATCAAGTATGGCATTAGGCGCGCTGGTGTTTTTGTACGGAGTAAACCAAATGATTCTGTTTCACTCCGTCCTGACTCTGGTCATCGGCGGCGTCTTCATTTTAATCGGAGCAGGCAGCGCATGGGCCGGGTATAGAGCCTATAAGCATTATGAGCCCATCCATGCAAAGGAAGCGGAGAGGGACCACGCATAATGAATGCCAAGGGACCCGTGTGCGTCCCTTAACTTCTCTCCATCAGCTGCACCATGAGCATCGCTTTTGAAACGATGCCGCTTTGGCTTGACACTTCCACTTCCATTTTCCCGAATTTCCGGCCCGCCTCTAAAATGCGCGGTTTCACTTCAATGACCGACTCCATCTGTACGGGCTTCAGGAAGAAAATCGTAATGCTTTCAATGACCAGCTCGCCGCGTTTGCGGGAGCGTAAAAATCGGCTGGCGGCCTGGGTTAAAATCGTCGTAAACACCCCGTAAGAAATCGTGCCGAGCTGATTGGTCATTTGCGGCGTGACTTCATATTGATAAACGGCCGGCGTTTTGTCATCTTCGTCTTCTTTAAATCCCCTTGAAACAATATCATCCAGCTTTTCCCCGACCTGAGGCTGCTTTTGAACCATTTGAAGCGCTTTTAAGACATCCTGGCGGCTGATCATTCCGATCAATTTGTGATGCCCGTCTGTCACCGGAAGCACTTCAATTCCTTCCCAAACCATCATTTGAGCCGCTGAGGCGACAGATGTTTTCCCGATCACCGTGACAGGGTTTTTGGTCATTACTTTTTCAATCGGAACTGACCGGTCATGCCCCGCGATATCTTTCGATGTGAGGATTCCGTGGATTTTCATCTGCTGATCGATCACCGGGAAGCGGCCGTGTCCGGTTTCATAGTTTTTTTCGTACCATTTCTCCAGCTTATCCTTAGGGGACAGCGTCACTGTCCGATCTGCGGGCGTCAAAATGTCTTCCACGAGCACAATCTCTTTTTTTATGAGCTGATCATAGATCGCCCGGTTGATCATCGCGGCTACCGTAAAGGTATCGTAGCTCGTGGAGAGAATCGGAAGCTCAAGCATATCGGCCAGCTCGATAATGCTGTCGTCGGTATTAAACCCTCCCGTTACCAAAACAGCCGCGCCCGCTTCAAGCGCCTGGCGGTGGGCGTTGATTCGGTTCCCGACGATTAACAGGTTCCCCGCCGCCGTATAACGCATCATCGCGTCAAGCTCCATCGCGCCGATCACAAACTTATTCAACGTTTTATGCAGACCGGCTTTTCCGCCGAGCACCTGGCCGTCTATCACATTGACGACCTCGGCGTATGTCAGCTTTTCAATATTTTCTTTTTTCTTCTGTTCAATCCGGATGGTCCCCACACGTTCAATAGTGGAAACGAATCCTTTGTTTTCGGCTTCCTTAATGGCTCTGTAAGCCGTTCCTTCACTGACTTTCATTTCTTTCGCAATTCTTCTGACCGAAATTTTTTCACCGACAGGAAGCGAATCTATGTATGATAGGATTTGTTCATGCTTTGTTGCCAAGCGTTTCACCTCTAAGGACAGTCTTCTGCTTTTATTATAAGGGTACGGGGGATTCATTCGCAATGAGACGCCCGAAAAAAGGCGGCATCACAAAAAGACCTTCTGAATGCTTGATTCAGAAGGTCTTTGACACATATGTCAGGCAAGCTCAATGGTCTCGCCGACCGCCATGACTTTGCCGACGCCTCCGGGCAGACTTTCAGCGAAAGCGTCAGGGTCCTGTTCAATGACAGGAAATGTATTGTAATGAACGGGAACGACCTGTTTCGCTCTCAGCCATTCAGCCGCGAGTTTCGCATCTTCAGGGCCCATGGTGAAGTTATCACCGATCGGCAGAAACGCCAGGTCAATGTGATTCAGTTCCCCGATCAGTTTCATATCAGAGAACAGCGCCGTGTCCCCGGCGTGGAAAATCGTTTTGCCGTCAATCGTCAATAAAATCCCGGCCGGCATCCCCGTGTACGTAATGGTTTTGTTTTCTTCATCAGTGACCGCCGATCCGTGGAATGCCTGTGTCAGTTTCACTTTACCGAAATCAAATTGGCGCGCCCCTCCGATATGCATCGGGTGGACCTTTAAACCTTTAAAGCCGAGATAAACGGCCAGCTCATTCGGCGCAATGACGAGCGCATCGTTTTGTTTAGCGATCTGCTCTGTATCTCCGACATGGTCATTGTGTCCGTGAGTAAGCAGGATGACATCCGCTTTCACTTCTTCCGGTTTCAAATTTGTCAGACTGTTTCCGGTCAGAAACGGATCAAAAATAATGTTATGGGTTTTCGTTTCCACTTGAATGACAGAATGTCCGTGATAAGTCACTTTCATCGTTTTCACCTCATAAAAAATTAATATTTATCAAGTTCCCTTTTTGACAAACGAAAAAACTTACAGGGATTGATGCCTGTTAATCACATTCAGCCCGCCTGTTGCTTCAATGATCGTTCCGGTTACAAGATCGGAATCATCTTCACATAAAAAGGCGATGATTCTCGCAATGTCCTCTCCGGTTCCGGACCTGCCGATCGGCGTCTTTTCTTTGCCGATTTTCCGTCTTGCTTCCTCTATAGACGCTTCTTTCATATCTCCTACAATATCACCCGGGCAGACCATATTGGCCGTAATGCCTGATTCAGCTTCTTCAATCGCAATGGTTTTCGTTAACGAAGCCAACCCGACTTTAGCCGCTCCGAAAGCGGAACGGTGAAGCCAGCCGGGGGCATGGTCCGCTCCTTGAAAACCGTATGTAATAATCCGGCCGAACCGCTGCTGTCTCATGACCGGGATAACCGCTTTAAACAGATGGAAAACGGCGCTTAAATTCCCTTCAAGCATGTCATACCATTCGTCATCGGAGTAATCGGCAAGCTTTTTGCGCTCAAATATGTACGGTCCGGCATTGTTAATCAGTATGTCAATCCTTCCAAACCGCTGAAGGGCTGCATCGGCGATCCGCTTGAGATCTTCTTTCCGGGTTACATCGCCCTTAACGAATTGCAATCTGTCATGGCACCCGGGATAATCCGCCTTCAGACAGGCGACCGCTTCTTCGTCTTGTCTGTAATTCACTGTGACAGAAAAGCCTTTTTCCAGAAGCATTTCAGTCACTTTTCGGCCCAATCCCTTTGTACCGGCAGTGATTAGAGCATGTCGCACATTGAATACCCTCCCCAGGCAACGTTGCCGCTTCAATAAAATCAAGACGTTTCTCCCTCTACTTTACTATAAACAAACGGCAATATCACTTTTTTGCACTTCGTCCGCACGAAAAAAAAGCCGTCTTTACAGACAGCTTAATTTTCTGAAGGAGCAGAGGCTTCCTCCATGCCGACATAACCGCTTTCGTATGCCTCTGAGATGAGCCTGGCCGTTTCTTCACTTTCTTTTTCATCATAGATGTAACGGTCTTGTTCTTTGCGCATTCCTTCTACCTCCCATCTTTATAGATGTAGGGTGTCTGATATGACGGGAAAATATGAAGGAAATTTCAGCAAATTAAATACCGGCGCAGGCTTTTGCTTTTACGAGCGCCTGTTCTACCTGCTGAAAACCCGTTCCGCCGGCGCTCATTCTTTTTTCAACCGCATGATGCGGATCGAGCACGGTATAGATGTCTTCTTCAAAGAGACTGCTGGCTTGAAGGAATTCTTCAAATGCCATATCACTTAAATAGATTCCTTTTTCAATGCAGCTGTACACAAGCTTGCCGACCACTTCATGCGCTTCTCTGAACGGCATGCCTTTTTTAGCTAAATAATCGGCAAGTTCCGTCGCGTTTGAAAAATCTTGTTTTGTCGCTTGTTTCATGATGTCCTTGTTTACTTTCATCGTTTCAATCATGCCCGTGAAAATCTGAAGGCTTCCTTCAACGGTTTTCACCGTGTCAAACATGCCTTCTTTATCTTCCTGCAGGTCTTTGTTGTAAGCGAGCGGGAGCCCTTTCATAATCGTGAAAAGCCCCATCATATCACCGTATACGCGTCCGGTTTTACCGCGGATCAGCTCCGCCATGTCGGGGTTTTTCTTCTGCGGCATCATGCTGCTTCCCGTCGCATACGTATCATCCAGTTCAATGAATCTGAATTCCTGCGAGCACCATAGAATGATTTCTTCTGATAAACGCGAAAGGTGCATCATCAGCATGCTGCTGCCGCTTAAAAACTCGAGAATAAAATCTCTGTCACTGACTCCGTCAAGACTGTTCTCATAAATGGAGTCAAAACCGAGCAGCTCCGCCGAATAGTTACGGTCTATCGGAAACGTGGTTCCGGCAAGCGCCCCGCATCCGAGCGGCGATATGTTAATCCGTTTCATAGCATCGCGAAAACGCTCTTTATCCCGTTCAAGCATCCAAAAATAAGCAAGCAGATGGTGGGCGAAAGAAATCGGCTGAGCCCGCTGCAAATGGGTGTACCCCGGCAGAATGGTCTCGACATTGGCCTCCGCTTTTTCGATCAGCGCTTTTTGGAACTGTTCAATCAGCACGATGATATGTGAGACATGATCTTTCAAATACAAATGCATGTCGGTCGCCACCTGGTCATTCCGGCTTCTGCCGGTATGGAGCTTGCCGCCTAGCGGTCCGATTTCTTCGATCAGCATTTTTTCAATATTCAAATGGATATCTTCATAATCAACAGAGAATTCAAGCGTTCCTTCCTCTGCTTTTTGCAGGAGGGTCTGCAGCCCCTGTCGGATGGCGCCTTCTTCTTCTTCCGTCAGAATGCCGCATTTTTTCAGCATTGCCGCATGAGCGAGAGACCCTGTAATATCCTCTTTGACTAAGTTTTGGTCGAATGTGATGGATGCGCCGAACTCATCGACCCACTTTTCCGGTGTTTTTTGAAAACGGCCTCCCCAAAGCTTCTTCATGCTTCAATCTGCTCCTTCTTTTTCACAATGCTGTTTACTTTTGTCGGCAGCCCCCAAAGCTCAATGAAACCGATTGCCGCGTGATGGTCAAAAGCATCGTCTTTTGTATATGTCGCAAGTTTTTCGTCGTAGAGTGAATATTCCGACTTACGTCCTTCTACAATGGCATGGCCTTTAAACAGCTTGACGCGCACGACGCCGGTGACGTGTTTTTGGGTTTCTTTCAGGAATGCAAGCAGCGCGTCTTTTAACGGCGAGAACCATAAACCGTTATAGATGATTTCAGACAGTTTTTGTTCAATTGCCGGTTTGAAATGGGCCACTTCTTTCACTAAAGTCAGATCCTCAAGCTCTTTGTGAGCCGTAATCAAAGTCATGGCGCCCGGGCACTCATAAACTTCACGGGACTTAATGCCGACCAGGCGGTTTTCCACATGGTCAATCCGGCCGATGCCGTGTTTTCCGGCAGTCTCGTTCAGCTTGAGAATTAAATCAGCGAGCGGGTAGGTTACGCCGTCGATTGAAACCGGAACACCGGCTTCAAATGCGATTTCGATGATTTCCGGAACGTCCGGCGTGTTTTCAAGAGATGCTGTCAGGTCATATGCCCCTTCAGGCGGCGCCGCCCACGGGTCTTCTAATATACCGCATTCATTGGCGCGTCCCCATAGGTTCTGGTCGATGGAATACGGGCTGTCAAGATTGATCGGAATCGGTATGCCGCGGCTTGCGGCATATTCAATTTCTTCTTCACGCGACCATTGCCACTCACGGACCGGAGCAATGACCTCCAGATCAGGATTTAATGATTTAATGGATACTTCGAAACGCACCTGATCGTTGCCTTTTCCCGTGCAGCCGTGCGCTACAGCCACCGCGTTTTCCTTTTCCGCGACTTCAACGAGTTTTTTCGCGATCAACGGACGGGATAGTGCAGATACGAGCGGATACTTGCCTTCATACATTGTATGGGCCTGCATAGAAATGAGCGCGTACTCCCGGGCGAATTCTTCTTTCGCATCAATCACATAGGAATTTACGGCGCCTACTTCCAGCGCTTTTTGCTGAACGAATGCCAAATCCTTTCCTTCCCCTACGTCTAAACAGCAGGCAACAACATCGTATCCCTGTTCTTGCAGCCATTTTATCGCTACAGAAGTATCAAGACCTCCTGAGTATGCCAATACAACCTTTTTTTGTTTTGCCATGTTAAAAGCTCCCTTTTGTATAAAAATTAGTTTTAATTAATAAAAATGCATTTTGTATGTATACACTGTAACAAGTAAATTCTGTTTTTTCAAGCCTTTTATAAAAAAAACCCCACCCAATTTTTCGAGCGGAGCAGAGCCTTTTTATACATTTATAAATCTTTTCGGATTTCCCGGAGCACATGAGGCAGTTCAGGAATAATCAGTTTACTCATTGCAAGCTTTACGGCGCCTGAGGAGCCGGGCGTGCAGAAGACTGCGGTATTTTGGACCACACCCGCTGCCGCTCTGGACAAAATGGCGGCGGAACCGATGTCCTCCGTATAGCTCAGCATGCGGAACAGCTCGCCGAATCCCGGGAGTTCTTTTGAAAACAGCGGCGTGACCGCTTCAATTGTGACATCCCTTTCGGCAATGCCCGTCCCTCCGTTTAACAGCACCGCATCTGTATATTCATCCATACAGCCGGATAAAACGGCTTTCTGCAATTCATCTTTTTCATCTTTAACAATGTCATAAGCGACCGTTTCAAATCCCGCTTCCCTGAGGAAGTCCATCATGACGCGCCCGCTCTTGTCGGTTTCTTTCGTTCTCGTGTCGCTGACTGTGATCACCTTGCAGCGCACGGCTGACGGGGCTTCTTGTTTATGTTCATGCACACTCATTGCTTCACCTCATCGTTTATGTATTAAACATATCGTAACGTTTGATTCTGGGGCATTCAATAAAAAAGCACACCCTAAAGGATGTGCTTTTTTCGATCATTACTGTGCAAGGCGGACAACGTCGCGTGCGATCATGACCTCTTCGTCAGTCGGAATGATCATGACTTTGACAGGAGAGTGAGGGTAGCTGATAAACGCTTCCTCGCCGCGCACGTTGTTCAGCGCAGGATCCCAATATACACCCATGAATTCTAAGCCGCGAAGCACGCGTTCTCTGACTTCAACGCTGTTTTCACCGATACCCGCAGTGAAAATAATCGCGTCAACGCCGCTCATTCTCGCAGCGTAAGAACCGATGTATTTATGGATTCTGCTTGCAAACACTTCAAGAGCCGTTTCCGCTCTTTCGTTTCCTTCTTTTGAAGCTTCTACGATATCGCGAAGGTCGCTGGAGAAACCGGATACGCCAAGCAGTCCGCTCTTTTTATTTAACGTATTTAATACTTCATCTGCCGTCTGATCCGTTTTTTCCATAATGTACGGAATCAATGCAGGGTCGATGTTTCCTGAACGTGTTCCCATCGCGACACCCGCAAGCGGTGTGAAGCCCATTGACGTATCAATGGATTTTCCGCCTTCTACCGCCGCGATACTTGCGCCGTTACCGAGGTGACAGGAAATCAGACGCAAATCTTCAAGCGGGCGGCCGAGAAGCTCAGCTGCACGCTGTGTCACGTATTTATGAGATGTGCCGTGGAAACCGTATTTGCGAATGCCGTATTTCTCGTAGTATTCGTACGGTAGGCTGTACAGGTAGGATTGTTCAGGCATCGTTTGGTGGAACGCCGTATCAAACACTGCAACCGCAGGCACATTCGGAAGCACTTCTTTAAAGGCTTTAATGCCGACGATGTTAGCCGGGTTGTGAAGCGGCGCTAGTTCTGAAATCTCTTCAATCTCACGGATTGTTTCATCCGTAAGCAAAACAGAATCGCTGAATTTTTCTCCGCCGTGAACCACACGGTGGCCGATTCCGTCAATTTCATTTAGATCCTTTATAATACCGAATTCAGTCAGCTTGTGAAGCAGCATCTTCACCGCAACCGCATGATCCGGAATATCTGTCACTTCTGTATTTTTTTCGCCGTTAACAGAGATTGTGAAAACGCTGTCGGCGATACCGATCCGTTCTACTAAACCTTTTGTTAGCACCTTTTCTGAAGGCATTTCGAATAACTGAAATTTTAAAGATGAGCTTCCTGCGTTAATTGCAATAATTTTAGACATAAATGACGCTCCTATCAAAATTCTTCTTCGTTTGTTCGTTCTTTTTTCCCAGACCATAACTGCAGTCCAAAAAATATCTGACTTTTCCATTTAAACATTGTCAACTCAGCATTTCAAGTCAACATCCACATTGGTACCGCTTACAATATGAAGTCGATATTTTCTGATAAATTTCATTTGTGCCAAATGGACGGCACGGTCTTACGGAATGTTATTTTCTTTCCTTAATTTGTGTTATCGTCCTGATTTCCATTCATTTTAAAAAGCAAAAGCAGCGCGGGATTTTGCATCTCACACTGCTTTTTTGCCATTATTTTTCTTTTTGAATCCATTGATCCAATTTTGCCGTCATCTCCCGCATCGCCTGCTGGTTCGCAAAAGAAGGAAGATTCGCCAAAAGCGCTTGTTTCGGCGGCTTTGCGTCTTCGCCTTTTTTCTGCAAGATTAAAATGCTCTTTGCCTGCGCTTCGTCTTTAAACATAGTAGCCGGCAGCTGAAGAAGGGCGTTGATATACACTTTTTCCGCAAAAAACCGCTTCAGTTTATCGCTTTGCGCGCTGTCAAACAGATGGTTCGGAATCATAAAAAATAAGTATCCGCCCGGTTTTGTATGTTTGACGCTCTGCTCAATAAATAAGTGGTGAGCGAAAGAGTGGCCTTCATCCGCTTTCAGCTCAAACGCTTCAGCGCCTTCGTCATTCGGATAGTAGCCGACCGGCAAATCGCAGATGACCGCATCGGCCGGCTCGATAAATAACGGCTGAAGACTGTCCTGGCAGAACAGCTCCATTTCTTTTTCCTGCAGATTCGCCTGAGCATAAGCGATCTTCAGAAGGACATCGTCGATTTCAATGCCGAAGCTTTTTGCCGCTTTGTCAGAAAGCTGGTTTGCCGCGGTCAGCAGAAGATTTCCGGTGCCGCAGGCGGGGTCCAGCAATGTCAGGCCTTTTCGGCCGCCCGTAAATTTATTCACGAGGTAACTGATGAAAATGCCGATCGTATCAGGCGTCATCTGTCTGTTCGGATGGGACTTATCTTTCAGCCCTTTTAAAATGGCGAGCTGGAACGCCTTGCGGATCCATTCATGCTCCCATTTTCTGAAGTCTGCTTTCGCAAGCAGGCTGTTAAGCTCGCCGGTTTGCTTTTCCTGAAGCGGAAGCTGGTCGGCCTTTTCAAGAAAATACATTTCTCCCGCTTCCGCAAGCCCCTCAATATAAGAAATCTGAAGGCCTTCTGCTATCACTTGGGCGGCTTCATCTAAAAGTTCATAAATCTGACCGACATGGTCGTGTTGCATGCTGTTTCCTCCTTGCCATGAAAAGAGCTCCGCGGCAGCACCCGGAGCTCTTTTTCTCTCTTTACTTGATTAACGCTTTTGCAGCTTCGATAGGCTTTTCATAATTCGGGTGGTTTGTCGCTTCACTTACGTATTCCGCGTAAACGACTTTTCCGTCCTGATCAAGGACGAATACGGAACGCGCCAAAAGACGAAGTTCTTTGATGTGAACACCGAATGCTTCACCAAATGACATCTCTTTATGATCCGATAATGTTTCAACTTTATCAATTCCGTTCGCTCCGCACCAGCGCGCTTGTGCAAACGGAAGGTCGGCGCTGATTGTATAAACGTTCACATCACCGAGTTTTGCGGCTTCTTCGTTGAAGCGGCGTGTCTGCGCGTCACATACGCCTGTGTCAATGGAAGGAATGACGGATATGATCGTTACTTTCCCTTTCATATCTGCTAATGTCTTCTCTTCTAATCCGTTTGTCAGAACCGTGAAGTCAGGAGCTTGGTCCCCCGGTTTCACTTCTTGTCCGATCAGCGTCACGGCTCCGCTTTTAAATGTAATTTCAGCCATTCTGATTCCTCCCTTTATCTATGTATAGCTCTATCATAGTCGAGTTTTATGCAAACTGCAAAGGTTATGCCGCATCGTAAAAAAAGCTAACTGCGGGCGGCAGTTAACTTTTCTGTTATAAATCGATATCCGTTCTTTTTTGGTTCCGGCCTTTTTCATTCTTTTTAAACATATGCTGGATGCGTTCAATCGTTTGAGGCGCGGAGTCTAACAGTTTATCAATCAGATGGGTGTTTTCGTCTAAATGAAGCATGCGCACGCCGTTTGTTCCGACAATCAGAAACGCAATCGGCGTAATGGATACTCCGCCGCCGCTTCCGCCGCCGAACGGGAGCTTCTGCTCTTTTCTTTCATCATCATCGGTTCTTTTTTCAGCCGGCTTTCCTCCAAACTCGCTTCCGCCCGCCGCAAATCCGAAGCCGACCTTTGAAACCGTTAAGATTACGCTGCCGTCAGGCGTTTCAACAGGATCGCCGATGATTGTATTCACGTCAATCATTTCTTTTAAATTTTCCATAGCGGTTTTCATTAAACCTTGAATGGGATGGTCTGCCATATGCGCTCCTCCTTAAACTGATGAATCATTCTTTGAAGCAACCGGAACCGGCTGTTTCTTTCGTATGATAGAAAGTCCGTTCCGCCCGTATTTGAGCAATTTGAAAGCTGCACCTATAAGATGTCCAAAACGAAAAAAGAATATACACTGCAAATGCGTCTTGGATGCAGGCACTTGAAAAGACGGAATGACTTCGCACACCGGTTTATGTATGAAACGCAGATGATCATACAGCATCGCCGTAAGTCCTCCCTTTACGGCCCACAATCCGCCGGCGGCGATTCCCGTAACGGCGGCGTCCTTTATTCCGATAACCGTCACCCATTCGAACTTCGTAACACGGACTCCCGCAAGAAATGAAGCGGCGATTTGGCGCATCTGAAAGACTTGGTGCAGAATCATTTCTATTCTGTGAATGCTCTGTTTGACATCTTCATATGTGATTTTTTTCTTCTCTTTTTTCTGACCTTTCATTTCTGATTTTGTGTCCTGTTTGACATCAATTGACGCGTCTTCGCTGTTTACTTTAATGACGGGCAGCGTTTTTTTAATACGGATCAGCCCGTATAAGGCCGAGATTTTAAACGTCAGTTTGTCGTTATCTTTATCGTGAAGATATTCGAAAGTCAGGTGGATTTTCATCCTCATGAGCAGCCAGGCCAAAATGAGAATGAGAATAACAGCTGCTGCGGCATATCCCATAAGCTTCACTTCCTTAGCAGCATTATCGCCAAAACCAAAAAAAATAAACCCGGACGTTTATTCCGGGTTTACTGCTTTTATTTGCGGTACAGCGCTTCGTGAATCACCGTTGTGTCGGCGATCAGATCATGAATGCCCTGCTTTTTGGGCGTAAACGCAATGACGATATAGAGAATCCAGATTTTATCGATATAACGCCCCACCGCTTCTCTGAAAATGACGGTGCTCCAAGTCAGCGGCTTTCCGGGCGTCAAAGAAGTGACCTTTAACCCGAAGACCATCTTGCCGAGTGTCTGATGAAACCATTTCGTCATGAACACAAAATAGGCGAGGTAGACGATCAGGGTTGTGACGGAATAAGCTGAGATTGTAAACATTCCGCTTGTTGCCGGGAGCTTCATCAGCGTGAAAATCGGTGAAACGATGAGATGGTTAAGTCCCCAGACCACCAGCCAATCAAGAAGAAACGCCCAAAACCTGATCCAAAAGCCCGCATATGCCTGCTCGGGCGCCCTCTGTTGTTCGGCTTCCTCTTCTTTGCCGTGAAAGCCTTCGTAAGTCGCGTCCATTCTTTCTTCCCCCCTACTTTGCATAGAGATACATCATCCGCGGCGAACCGGATTGCGAAATGAGTTCTTTCATATTCAGAAAATCAATTTCGCTTTTAAACATTTTCGCTGCGCTCATGGAAAAGAGCGAGCCTAATCCGAATCCTTCCTCGTATGTGATGACTGAAGCGTTTTTCATATTTTTATGGTCCTTTTTCATCGCGCTGATCGTGTCATCGTAAAAACCGAGCTCATCAACGAGGCCGATTTTTTTCGCTTGTCTGCCGTCGTAAACACGGCCGTCGGCAATTTTTTTCACATCCGCTTTTGACATGTGCCGGCCTTTTGAAATGACATTGACAAATCCTTCATAAGAATCGTTGACCATTGTCTGCATGATCTTTCTTTCTTCCTTCGTCATGTCGCGGGTCGGGGACATGATGTCTTTATGCGCGCCGCTTTTAATGGTTTCAAACTTGATGCCGAGTTCATCGGCGAGCTTGGAATAATTGACGCTTTCCATGATGACGCCCAGTGAACCCGTGAGCGTTTCCGGTGAAGCATAGATTTTATCGGCGGCCGTTGAAATATAGTAGCCTCCCGATGCCGCCATGGAACCCATGGATACATAAATCGGTTTCTTCGTTTCTTTCTTTAGTTCTTCCAGTTTTTTATGTATTTCCGCGCTTTCGTACACGCCTCCGCCAGGAGAATTGATTTTCAGCACAATTCCTTTGACGCTTTTGTCTTCTTTCGCACGCTCAACCTGTTTTAAAAATGATCTGTGATCATACCCGCCTGAGCTGAGCAGACCAGCGGACCCGCCGTTATCCTCAATCGTGCCGTCCACTTCAAGCACGGCGATTTTACTGCCGGGGCTGCCCTTATCCAGCGTCACTTCCTCTGTGTCATCTGTCAGTGATGCAAAGTCAGACCCTGTATCTCCGATATTCTTCAGCACCCCGACGGTCACACTTGCAATGACTGATACGCCGAAAATGCCGAGCGCGATGACGAGCGCAATCCATCTTTTTGCATTCATTTGTTCTCCTCCTTTTCTGTCAATATTCGTACGTTCCCCCGTAAAAAAAGATTCATTTTTTTCATGAAGCGCTTTCCCTTAACGGATAAACAGGAAACATGTTACACTATTGCCACAGGTATTTTAACACAATACCTGCTGGGAGAAAAACGTAAATATGACAGCAAAGGGGAATGGGGATATGACCGATCTTCGCCGCAATGTTTATTTTTTTCACAAACAAAACAACGAAACAAAAGAACAAGTCAGCTCTTTGAAGCAGCTTGCTGAATCGCACGGTTTTACAGTTGCGGCTCAACCGGAGGATGCCGGAATTATCGCCAGCATCGGCAGCGACGGCTCATTTCTGCAAGCCGTCAGAAAAACCGGATTCCGTGATGACTGCCTGTATGTCGGCATCGCTAAAAAAGGGAAAGCCCATTTGTACTGTGATTTTCACAGCGATGAGCCTGAAAAAATGGCGGCCAGCATGACCGCGGAACAGCTTGAGGTCAGAAAATACCCGCTCATTCACGTAACGGTGGACGGCAGCAATCATTTTCACTGTTTAAACGAGGTTTCCATCCGTTCAAGCATTATTAAAACGTTTGTGATGGATGTGTTAATTGATGATCTTCATTTTGAGACGTTCAGAGGAGACGGGATGATCATTTCCACCCCGACGGGCAGCACCGCCTACAATAAATCTGTTTCAGGCGCCGTTGTTGATCCTTTGATTTCCTGCATGCAGGTATCCGAACTGGCATCGTTGAACAACAACACATACCGTACACTCGGATCTTCGTTTATTTTAAGCTCAGACCGGAAGCTGACACTGCAGGTGGTGCAAGACGGCAATGAGCATCCGATTATCGGGCTTGATAATGAAGCGCTCAGCACGCGGAATGTCAAAAAGGTTGAGATTAGACTATCCGATAAAAAAATCAAAACGGTGAAACTGAAAGACAACTCTTTCTGGGAAAAAGTAAAACGATCATTTTTATCATAAAAAAAGAGGACGGGCATCACTGCCTGTCCTCTTTTTCATATACGATACGGCCGACGACGACGGTTTTGACCGCTTCCAATTCATGAAGCTTTTTCGGGTCCGTCCTGAACGGATCACCGCTGAGTACGGTAAAGTCGGCATCATAGCCGGGGGCGATCCGTCCGCGGCTATGTTCTTTATGGATGATGGCCGCGCTTCCCTCCGTGTAAAGCTGAATGGCTTCGTACACGGTCAGACACTCTTTTTCATAATAGGCCGGACCTTCCGGGTGCTGCTTGCTCGTACGGAGCACAGCCGATTGAATGCCCAGAAGCGGATCGGCCGGCTCAATCGGGGCATCTGAACCTCCGGCGCACAGCAGCCCTTTTGACAGCAGTGTTTTCCAGGCGAAAGCCGTTTTCATCCGCTCTTCTCCGAGCCTGTCAATCACCCACGGAAAATCACTGGCCACAAAATGCGGCTGAAGATCAAGTCCGATCGGCAGCCGGGCGGCTCTTTCAATCAATCCGTCATCTAATACTTGCGCATGAATGAGCCGGTCAAGCTGTCCGGGCTTTGCCGGGTATCTTTCGATAACATCCAGCACCTTTTCAAATGCAAGGTCGCCAATCGCGTGCACGGCGATCTCCATCCCTTTCTCTCTCGCTTTATAAACAAGAGCGGCAAGGGTTTCGTCATCATGCACCTGAACGCCGGAAACAGACGGATCATCATGGTAAGCCTTTTTCAATAGAGCGGTTCTACCTCCGAGCGCGCCGTCAGCAAAAATTTTCATCGCTCCGTATTCCAGATAAGGTCCGGTCGATTTATCCAGAGCGCTCCAGCTGTCGACGGCTTCGTGATGTACGAGCAGATGGGCGCGAAAAGGATAAAGGCCGCTGCCGGTTAATGACTCGTACGCGGCAACGGGAACGGACGCGTCTCCGTAGTATGCCAGATCTTCTGAATGCCCGCCGGTCAGGCCTTTTGACCAGCAGTCCGTAATCGCCGTTTGAAGCGCGCGTTTGACATAGTGAAGTGAGACGGGCGGCAGGGCCTGTGTCACAAGCTCTTGGGCTTTATCCAGCAGGAGGCCTGTCGGACCGGTGCCGTCCCGGACGATAATCCCGCCGTTTGGATCAGGTGTTTCGTTTGTAATTCCCGCCGCGCGCAATGCGGCTGAATTAACCGCGGCGGCGTGCCGGCATACCCGCTTCAGCAGGACGGGGCGGTCGGGAAAGAGCGGGTCAAGGTCATGCTTCGTGACGTAAACCGGCCGCTCAAACAGATTTTCATCCCAACCTTCGCCGATCAGCCATTCGCCATCTTCCAATTCACACTCTGCTTCTTTTGCGGCCCGCAGTATCGCTTCTTTTGACGTCAGCTGCGACAAATCGAGGCGAAGCTGTTTTTCCCCGTGTCCGATTAAATGCATATGACTGTCCGTAAACCCCGGGAACATCACAGCTCCATGTAAATCGATTTCCTCCGTATCAGGCGCACCGTATGTTCCTTGGAGCTCCCGGAAGCTGCCCGTCTGCCTGACGACGCCTTCTTCGGTATAAACGGCTTCAGTGACATGATTCTTGTCCAGCATTGTATAGATGGTGCCGCCGTGCCAAATCGCTTTCATCCCCGCTCACCCTTTATCCTGTATTATGCTTTTTTATCAGCCTTCAGCCGTTCTTCACGCTGTCTCAGCTCCACACGTCTGATTTTTGCGGACGCCGTTTTCGGCAGGCTTTCGACAAACTCAATTTCTCTCGGATATTTGTAAGGCGCCGTAATCGTTTTTACGTGGTTTTGCAGTTCTTTGACAAGTTCGTCACTGCGCTTTTCATCGTCTTGTAAAACGACATAAGCTTTTACGATTGAACCTCTGATTTCATCCGGGCTCGCCACGACGGCACATTCTTTCACTTCCGGATGCTTCACGAGCGCGTCCTCTACTTCAAAAGGCCCGATTGTATATCCGGAGCTGACGATAATGTCATCATTGCGGCTCTCAAACCAAAAGTAGCCGTCTTCGTCTTTTTTCGCGCGGTCTCCTGTAAGAAAATAATCTCCGCGAATCTGCTTTTTCGTTCTTTCGGGATCTTTATAATATTCCTTGAATAAGGCCGGTGTGCTCAAATGCACGGCGATATCGCCCGTTTCGCCTGTTTCGCATATTTCGCCTTTATCGTTTATAATCTCCACTTGATTTCCAGGGGTCGGTTTGCCCATGCTTCCCGGCTTAATATCCATGTCCTTCAGGACGCCGACTAACAGGGTGCTCTCCGTTTGGCCGTATCCGTCCCTCACTTTAATGCCGAAATGCTTCCGGAATACGTCAATGACTTCCCGGTTTAATGGCTCACCCGCAGAAACTGCGCTGTGAAGGGCAGAAAGATCATATTTGTCCAACTCCTCCACTTTTGCCATCAGGCGGTATTCCGTCGGGGTACAGCAGAAGACATTTACTTGATGGCGCTCCAGCAGCTCTAAATACGTCTTGGCGTTGAATCTGCCGTGATAAATGACTCCTGTCGCGCCGCTTCCCAGAATTGCGAGCAGCGGGCTCCACACCCATTTCTGCCAGCCGGGCGCCGCGGTGGCCCACACTGTATCGTCTTCAGAAATATCCAGCCATGCACCCGCTGATGTTTTTAAATGGGCAAAGGCCCAGCCGTGTGTATGTACAACGCCTTTAGGCTGGCCGGTCGTGCCTGAAGTATAGGACAAAAACGCCATGTCTTCTCTTGTTGTATCAGCTGTTTGAAAACTGTCTCCGTCCGCTTCAATCGTTAGGAGGTTTTTCCAGCCGGCATTATTTTCACCGATTGACAATGTCACCAGCTGCTCGGTATTCACCTCGTCAAACGCGTTTATAAATGAAGGATAAACGATAGCGCCTTTCACTTCGGCGTGTTTGATCCGGTATTCAAGGTCTTTGGCGCGCAGCATTTCCGAGCAAGGAATGACGACCATCCCCGCTTTTAAGATCGCTAAATAAACGGCATACGCTTCAAGCACTCTCGGAACCATGACAATCAGCTTATCGCCTTTTTCAAATCCGAGACCTTTCAGGCGGGCTCCGATTTTATTCGTTTCTTCCATCAATTTTTCATACGTCCAGACTTTCTTGCCGCCTGTTTGATCTTCCCAAATAAGCGCGTTCTTCTCTTTGGAACGGCTGAACTTTTCGATTTCATTTACAAGGTTATAGTTCTTTGGGGCGATTAAATCTTCTCGTTTTAACACGAACAACTCCTCACTTTCTTTCCCCATTATACATAAACATAGGCCATTACAATAAAAATATGCATAAATTGCTTCCCGCCTTCTATCTATACTCATGAAAAAAGAGCGGGGAATTCCCCGCTCTCTTAGCCATTATGTGAAGTTGTGATTAAAACTGCTGCTGGCTGCTTCCGCCCATGCTTTGCTGAGCAAAAGAGACAAGACGTTTTGTGATTTCTCCACCGACAGAACCGTTGGCGCGAGAAGTTGTTTCCGGTCCAAGGTTTACACCGAATTCAGAAGCGATTTCATACTTCATTTGGTCGATAGCTTGAGCAGCGCCTGGCACTAAAAGCTGGTTGCTGTTTCCGCTGTTTGATTGTTGTGACATGTGTATCACCTCCTTGTGAGTATAGAATGTGATAAAACACATATCTTCATTCAAAAAAACTTTGGTAATTGTATACAGTTTTAAAACAGGCCGGCAAACTTATCGTGAGCTTCCTGCTCCGAGTAAACAGTGATGGTTTCGATGCCGGCAGCGGCCTCTGCAATCAGCGGTTCAAAATCAACGAAGCTTTCGAAGTGCTCGATTTTTTCTTTTTTCGGGCGTGTTTTCGGACTTGGCGGCGTAAAGATGGTGCAGCAGTCCTCAAACGGCTGAATGCTTGTTTCATAAGTGCCGATTTCTTTTGATTTCTCGATGATTTCTGTTTTGTCCATTCCGATTAAAGGGCGCAAAATCGGCGTTGCCGTCACCGCATTGATCGCATACATGCTTTCAAGCGTCTGGCTCGCTACCTGCCCGAGGCTTTCTCCCGTAATGATCGCGAGCGCTTTCCGTTCTTCTCTGATTCTGTCCGCGATTTGCAGCATAAGACGCCGCGTCGCCGTCATCGTATAGTTCTCCGGGATTTGTTTTTGGATGAGTTCCTGCGTCTTTGTAAACGGCACGATATGAAGTGTCATACTGCCGCCGAACTTCGCGAGGCATCCCGCGAGATCCATGACTTTCTGCTTTGCCCGTTCACTCGTATACGGCGGACTGAAGAAATGTACCGCTTCAACTGATAATCCCCGTTTCATCGCGTAAAAACCGGCGACCGGACTGTCAAAACCGCCGGAAAGCATCAGCATCGCTTTACCCGCGGAACCGACAGGAAGGCCTCCGGCGCCTTTTTCGTTACGAATGGTCAGGAACGTCGCTTCCTCCCTGATTTCAATCCGAAGCGGAATATCGGGATTTCTCACATCGACGGTTAATCCATCCGTGTTTTTCAAAATATGGCCGCCGATTTCAGCGTTCATCGCATTCGTATCTAATTCAAACTGTTTGTAAGCCCGTTTGGTCTCGACCTTAAACGTATTCCCCGGTTTATATTCGCCTTCTATCGCGGCTAAAGCCGTTTTTTTAATGTCTTCCAGCTTGCTTTCGCATTTAATTGCGAGACTAAAGCTTTGAATGCCGAATATATTCTTTAATAAGGAACAAATTTCCTCCGGGTTTTCTCCATTAAGTGTAATTGACATCCGGTCCCGGTTTGAAAAGTATTTTACTTTTTTATAATCCTTTAATACCAGGCGGATATTCTGTTTTAATCTTTCAATAAAACTGCGTCTGTTTTTTCCTTTTGTGGATATTTCACCAAAACGGATTAAAATATGATCGTAATTCATATGCTACCTCATCATTTTTTTTAGTTTTTGAACAGCCGGCACCAGCGCGGCCATAAACGGCTCCGTGATGTCAGCCGTATGGCTGAAGTTCAGGCTGACTCTGATGCTGCTTGATGCAATCTGTTCGCCTTTATTCATTTGCAGAAGAACATGGCTCGGTTTGTGCTCTCTTGCCGAACATGCCGCGGTTGTGGAAACATATATTCCTTTTTCCTCAAGCATGTGCAGCAGCACTTCCGCCTTCACGCCCGGAACGGAAAAATTAATGATATGCGGCGCGCTGTTTTCAGCGGGGGTGTTGATAACGACCCCATCCGTCCCGCTCAGCCTTTCCATGAGCGCATTCTTGGCAGCCTCCACGGAAGAAAGCCGCTCGTTCATGTCACGCGCGGAAAGATTGATCGCTTTCGCAAGGGAAACGGCGCCTGCCGTGTGTTCCGTTCCGGCGCGGACGCCTTTTTGCTGCGAGCCGCCCGTGATAAGCGGAATGAGCCGCGTTCCTTTTTTGACGATAAGCGCTCCTGTCCCTTTTAAGCCGTGAAACTTATGCCCTGAAACGGTGCAAAGGTCAATGCCCGCTTCTTCTATAGACAGCGGAACTTTATGAATGCCCTGCACATGATCAACATGAAACAGAATATTCCGGTGCTGCTTCAAAAACCCGCCGATTTCCTTTACGGGCTGAATGGAGCCGACTTCGTTATTGACATGCATGACGCTGACGATTATCGTATCCGGCCTGATAGCCGATTTGACGTCTTTCAAAGAAACGAAGCCGTTTTGATCGGCCGGAAGATATGTGACTTCAAAGCCGAACAGCTCTGTCAGCTGATCAAGTGTCTCCGTCACAGAAGGATGCTCAATCGCCGAAGCAATGATATGCCTTCCTTTACTCATGTTTGCCCAGGCCGCTCCCTTTAACGCAGCGTTATTCGCTTCAGTCGCGCCTGATGTAAATACAATATCATAATTTTTTAAACGCAAGGTTTTTTTTATTTGCTGAGCGGCCGCTTCAAGGAGCTGTTCCGTCTCAGTTCCTAACCGGTGCAGAGACGAAGGATTGCCGAAATACCGGCTGCTCGTCTGTTTATACACTTCCAAAACCTCTTCATACGGCTCGGTCGTTGAGCTGTTGTCTAAATATATCATTTTTTTTACTCCTTTAATGAAAACGGTACATCGTATGATATTTATGCTACCATAACAAAAGTAAATATAAATTCGCAATAAATCGAGTATTGACTTCTCTGTACATTGCCATATAATAAGTAATGTTCGTTTTGTTATATTATCTGACAATTAATTGACAGAATATTTCAACATAGTATTTAGGAGGATTTTTATGAAACACTCACTACCTGTCAAAGATACCGTTATTATCGGTTTCATGCTTTTCGCACTTTTTTTCGGGGCAGGAAATATGATATATCCGCCGGAGCTCGGGCAAGCGGCGGGGCATAATGTCTGGAAAGCGATGGGCGGTTTCTTACTGACCGGCGTAGGTCTGCCGCTTTTGGGTATTATCGCCATCGCATTAACGGGCAAAGACGCAAAAGGGCTTGCCGATAAAGCTCATCCGGTATTCGGGACTATTTTCACCGTTGTGCTTTATTTATCAATCGGGCCGCTTTTCGCGATTCCGAGAACCGGAACCGTTTCATATGAAATCGGTGCAGTTCCGTTTTTAAGCGGCATTCCGGAAAGATTATCTTTATTTGTTTTCACGTTGATCTTTTTTTCTATTACGTATTATTTAGCTCTTAATCCTTCCAAAATCGTTGACAGAGTCGGAAAGATTTTGACTCCTATTAAATTCGGTATTATTTTAATCATCGTCGTAAAAGCCATTGTCACTCCGATGGGCGGACTGGGCGCCGTACATCAGGCATATTCCGGAACGCCGGTGTTCAAAGGATTTTTGGAAGGCTATAAAACAATGGACGCGCTCGCCTCGATCGTCTTCGGCGTCGTTGTCGTCAACGCTGTTAAAAGCAGGGGCGTCACCCAGCGTAAAGCGCTCGCCGCCGCTTGTATTAAAGCGGGTCTGATTGCAGCGGCAGGTTTGACATTCATTTATTTATCTTTGGCCTATTTGGGAGCGACAAGCACGGACGCTGTGGGGCCGCTCGGCGAAGGCGCAAAGATTTTATCAGCTTCATCTGATTACCTGTTCGGTTCACTGGGAAACATCGTTCTCGGCGCCGCCATCACCGTTGCGTGTTTAACGACAAGCATCGGGCTTGTCACATCTTGCGGCGAATATTTTTCAAAATTGATTCCCGCTTTATCATACAAAATGGTGGTTACGATTGTCACGCTGTTCAGTCTGGCGATTTCAAATTTCGGACTTGCTGAGATTATTGCATTTTCAGTTCCTATTTTATCAGCCATTTACCCGCTGGCGATTGTCATTATCGTCCTTTCCTTTATTGATAAAATCTTTAAGGAAAGACGCGAAGTCTATATCGCCTGCCTGATCGGAACAGGGCTGTTCAGTATCTTGGACGGTTTGAAGGCAGCAGGCATTCCGCTCGGATCATTAGATTCATTCTTAAACGCAAATCTTCCGCTTTACAGCATGGGAATCGGCTGGGTGCTTCCGGGCATTGCCGGAGCGATCATCGGCTGCATTATCACGTTTTTTATCAGCCCGCCCATCGAATTAAATAAAGCAAAATCGTAACATTCAGCGCCTGCGGTTTGATGTATATCAGCCGCAGGCGCTTTTTATATTCCGTGAGAAACTAAAAAACTGCACCTCTGATTTCCATCAGGGTGCAGTTTTTGCTTATGCGTCTATGAAGCAGATTGATCAGCTTTAATTTTTTTCACGGCGCCGGGAGCTGCTTTTTCAACAGCATCTGCCGCCATCTCATAAGCTTCATTATAGCTGTAAGCATAAAACAGCCGTTCCGCTTCTTTCAGCTGTTCGGATAAAATATGATTCTGGCTTCGGAAGCGGTTGCCGTATTGGATGATCCGCTCAATCAGCTTCACCTGAATCACAAGATCTTCCGCCTCTTCGCTGACTTCCTCAACCACCTTTTCGGCTTCAGCCAGATGTTTGGCGGCTTCCTCCATGTTCAGCGGCAGCTCTTCCAATTGGCTGACGGTTTCTTCTATATGATGATTTGCCGTCTCGAGCTTGTCCTTGACTTGTTCAGGAATTCCCGGCACGTTGCTTTTTTGCAGCATTCGGGCCGTGTCAGAAATGGTTTTCCGAAGATGCATCAGCGTTTCCCGCGCCTGCAGTTCTTCTTTTCTGAGCGCCTGCAGATTTTCACGGTATTCGGCATGTTCTTTCTGAGCCTCTTCCAGCTGCTTTTCGATGGCCTCGACTTCTTCAATCAGCAACGAGTAAGCGACATGCTCGCCGTCAAGCTTTTCTCTCGCCTGCTCAAGGAGCCGGCCGATCGTTTCCAGCTGTTTTTCGAAGGCATGCTGCCTGCTGATTTCTCCCGCCGTCAGCTGATAGCTTTCCTTGACGAGCTCCGTTTCGGTTTTTGTGCGGTCTTTTTCTTCCTCAAGCTTCTCATACGCGATGATCAGCTCAGGCATTTTGCTTAATACGGACTGTCCGGCTTCCACTTCGCCTTCCAGCTGTTCATACATCGATTGAATGGTTTCATCAATCAGCTGAAGGATGGCGGACGCTTCGTCGACATCCAATTCTTCTAAAAGCGCGTTTTCGGCCCGTTTCACTTGATTTGTGAGTGTATCCAGCTCTTTTTCGATTTGAATATGCTCCAATTTGTAGCCTTTTTCCGTCATTTCCCGGTAGCCGTCTTTCAGCTTGGCAATTTGGTTCGGCACGGTCTGTTTACAGTCCGCAAGCAGTTTCGGAACGTCATCTATGTATGTCTGAAGCTGATCCAGTCTGCGGTCCTGTTCAAGCAGCACTTTTCTCGCTTTGATGTAATTGCCGCTTTCCGTCTCTTCTTCGAACTCTTTTATGCCGCTCCAGATTTCGTCGAGATCCGTCTCCAGGCTGTTATAAAGCTCTCCGTAGAGATGGCTGTACGCCAGAAGGTTTTTCCGCGCTTTTGAATACCGCTCACGCACCTGTTCAATCTCTCCGCGGCTTTTTTCCTCGCTCGTCACAAGGTCGCTGATCTCACGCAGTATGCCTTCTATATTTGATTCGGCTGCAGTGAGGAGGTCGTCGATGTGGACAAGCACCTGATTCGCTTTTTTAAACCGGTATTTGTCGGCGTTCTCTTCGGCATCATAAAGGAGCTCTTCTACTTTCGGCAGATGGGCTGTGACAATTTCATCCCACTCCTCGCGCCATCTTTCAAAGAACTCTTCCGTCTCTCCGGTCATTTTCAGATGTTTGATCTTGGACATTTCTTCCACTATCGAACGGTTTAAAATTTCAATCTTCCATGATTCCAGCCGGTCAATTTCCGTATAAATTTTTTTCCTGAAAAAGTAGCCCGCCGCAAAGAGCGCGAGCAGTATAACCAATAATCCGATGACTAACTCCATAATGAGCCCCCTTGTTGTTCTCTTAATCTGTCAGGGTGTTTTATGTATTCAGAAAGATTTCAATATATGTATTGAGAAAATCTGTCGTTTTCATTGTTATTATGATACCATGTAACCAACATTTTTTGACCAGAAATCAAAAACTTTTTGCATAATTTCGGCAGGATTCTGCAATTTTTTAATGGAGTGACACAAATGGAAAAACGAGACGCTCATATCCACACGCCTTTTTGCCCTCACGGCTCGAAGGATGCGCTGAAACAATATGTCGAAAAGGCCCTGGAAAGAGGCTTTGACTCGATCACATTTACAGAGCACGCCCCCCTTCCTCCGTCATTTCAAGATCCCGTACCGCTTCAGGACAGCGCGATGGATCTCAGACAGATGGAGGTTTATTTGGAGCGGCTGTCACAGCTGAAAAAGGAATACGATGGACAAATCAGCATTCTGACTGGACTTGAAACCGATTTTATCACAGGGTATGAAGAGGAAACCGCGGCGTTTCTGAACACGTACGGCCCCTCACTGGATGACGGCATTTTATCCGTTCATTTTTTGAAAACCGGTCCGTCTTATATATGCCTCGATTTTGACGAGCACGCCTTTCAGCAGCTTGCCGACCGCTTCGGAAGCGTTGAAGCCGTATATGAACAATACTATGAAACCGTGTATTCTTCCATTGTAACACCGCTCGGCCCCTTTAAGCCAAAACGGGTCGGCCATATCACGCTCGTCAAAAAATTCGCGCGCCTTTTCCCTTACAGCATGTCACCTCAAATAAGAGAGCTTGCGGCCCGCTGTCTTGACGCCGTGAAAGAACACGGAATGGAGCTGGATGTGAATACATCCGGGCTCAGAAAGAAGTTTGCCGGGGAAGTATACATGGAGGATTGGATGGCTGAGACGGCGAAGCAAAAAAAAATCCCGCTCATATTCGGGTCGGACGCCCATCAAGCGGAAGATGTCGGCAGTTCCTACGAAACGTACAAAAACATCATTACTTCATAAGCGCCGCATCAGGCCGTCGGAACACGCTTTCGATCCAGATCTTCACCTCTTCAAAATACCTTTTATAAAAGTACGGCTCATGAGGCTGCATATAGAGCACCTCCGTAATATATTGAGGCTGGAGATACGGCATCATCAAGAGGGATTTCAATTGCAGAATAAAATGCGGCACGGGCAGCGTCAGCCGCCTGTGGCGTGACTGCCCTTCTTCAATCACCAGCTGGAAAATATATTTTTCTTTCATTAAGTAAGTAGACATAATTTCCCTGATAAGCACGGAATCAATCGTCACTTCCCGGTATACAAACCGCGTTAATTGACGGTTATCGTGCTGATAGGATAAAATATCGAAAATCACCCGCAGGATGCGTTCCTGCGCGTCTTCACCCTTCATACTGACGGCGGCTTTTTCCAGCGCTTCAGTATAGCCTTCGTAAAACTCGGAAACTAAATGTTCCATTAATCCGCCTTTCCCTTTAAAATAGTAGGAGATGTGCGCAACATTTACATCAGCTGACTTTGCGATTTCACGGACGGACGTGCCGGAATAACCTTTTTGGTTAAACAGCTGGACAGCGGCGTTAATAATTTTGTCTTTGGTGCTTACTTTCATACGGCTCACCCCTTTATGTGTAACAATTCAAGCAGAAAGGCGCCGTTCCTGTAAGAACTTCTCGACAAATGCCGGCAGAACGGCCGGAACTTTGTTTGATATTATAGAAAAAGTGAGGGTTTTCCATGTTTCATGTCGAAAAACAATCCGGAGATAAAGAAAAAAGTTATCAGCTTCTGCTTAAACAGCTCGAAGCCATGACAGAAGATGAAACGGATGCGATCGCAAATTACGCGAATGCGTCAGCGCTTTTATACCATTCATTACATGAAGTCAACTGGGCGGGGTTTTACTTCGCTAAAGAGGGCGAGCTCGTGCTCGGACCGTTTCAAGGACTTCCTGCCTGTGTGCGCATTCCGTTCGGCAGAGGCGTATGCGGCACTGCCTACTCTAATGGCGACGTGCAGCGGATTGCCGATGTGAATGCGTTCCCGGGACATATCGCCTGTGACGCGGCTTCCCAGTCAGAAATCGTTCTCCCGATCCGCGTAAACGGTGAAGTGATCGGTGTGCTGGACATTGACAGCCCCGTGAAAAACCGTTTTGATGAAACGGACGAAACCTATTTAGCAAAGTTTGTTGAAACGCTTGAAAAACGATTAGGATAAAAAAAGGAGCCCGGCCGGCAGGCCGGCTCCTTTTTTATGTCGTCGTGCTGTTTTGATGGATGATCAGCCGGTTTTTGCCGTTCCGTTTGGCGATATAAAGCGCCTCATCCGCTTGCTGAACGAGCAATTTCAACGGCATCGGGCCGGTCTTTGACCAGCAGGAAACGCCGCAGGAAATCGTCACGCGCGGCTCGGTATTTTCCCGGATGGCGCGAACCAGCCTTTTAGCGATGCGTTCTCCGGATGACACGTTGATATTCGGCAGATAGACAGCCAGCTCCTCGCCCCCCCACCTCGCAGCGACATCATGCTCACGAATATGGTTCTTCATAACGGAGGCCACCTGAATCAGGATCGAATCTCCCGTTTGATGACCGTATGTATCATTAATATTTTTGAAATTATCGATATCAACGAGGATGAATACACCCCGTTTATGAATTTTCATGCTGTATTGAATTTTCTCATCCAAATAGGTTCTTGAATACAGCTCCGTCAGCTGGTCTGTCTGAACAAGATGCTCAAGCCTGTCGCGCAGCATGGAGTTCGTGACCGCCAATGTCGCATGGTGAATGAGCGCTTGAAAAAGCTTATACATTTCAAACGTAAAAGCATACAAATCCTTTTTCAATAAAATCGCGAACCCGAAGACGGTGTCATTTTCGATCATCGGCACCGCCATCAGCGAGCCGAAACCGTTTTCGCCGAATACAGTCTTTCCGCTGCCGATAAACACGCCCTTTTCTCCCTCGAACAGCTTTTCTTTCACAATGCTGATATAGGGGTTCGCACGTTCTGTCTTAAAAAAAGCGGTATGTCCCGGAAGCAGATTTTGCGTCTCAAAATGATCAATATGAAAAAAAGCCACTTCTTCCGCATGAAACGATTGGGTCATAATGGCGGCGAGCTCCCGCATCGTATCAGTGAGTCTGAGGCGCTGATTCAGCTGGCGCGATGTTTCATTAATGAGCTCCAGATTCGCAATGCTTTTTTTCGATTGCTCATAGAGCTGCGCATTTTCAAATGCTTTTCCCGCTGCGCCCGCAAGCAGCAGCATTTCACTGAGAGTACTGCACGAAAGAACGGCATCCTGCAGCCCCTCCGTCTTCAGAACCCCGTAAGTCCCCTGCTGGCCTTTGATCGGCAGATAAGCAGATGACCTGCCTTTTCTGAGCAGTCTCCCCGATAAATAAACCTTCAGGGCAGACGGATCGGCATCTTTTCCGTCCATATGTAATTCTTTTGCGGGAAGCTGTCTGTCCGTATCCTGATCCTGCGTGATAAACAGTGAAAAACGGAAAGACCGGAAAGCCGTACTCAAACTTGCCTGCAGTTTTTCCAAAACCTCATTTTGGTCCAAAAGCGAATGGAACATTTCTGTCATTCTGTGAATTTTCCGCTGATGCTTCGTTTTGTCAAACAGCCCGCTTTGTCTCACAGATTGATTAATAAACTGAGTAACGATCTCAGGCAATGATTCCGGGATCGGCAGCCCGCCTTCCGAGCACAGATAAAAGGATCTGCCGGAGGTCTGATTCCTGATCATAAAACGGCCGTCACTCTCTTTCAGCGGAGCATAATGCGGTTCATCTTCTGTTTTTATGGTGAAACGTGTTGATTCTGCCGGTGAAAGGGTCAATGAAAGAGATGTAAAGCAGGATTCTAGAGCTGAGGCCAGCCATAACAGCGAGTCGGATAATGAGACGGATTCAGATTTCGTTAAGAAAAAAGAAAGCATTTTCTGATGAAAGGCCGTCACTTCATCAATTGTTTGTTTTTTCATTTTTATCACCTAAACATGTACTACTCATTTTTGTACATTATATCATAAACCGGCACTCTTCATGGAGAAATGGTTGACGGCGGCGGGGAAAAATCATATAATGTTCTTTGTGTGAAATATTGCAGCCTTTTTGTTCAGCTTCTGTGTTTGCATTTTGTTCCTTAGCTGTAAGGTGTATCGTGTAACTCTCTGCTGCTGGAGCGAGGATACATGAAAACAAAATGTGCACGGTCGGATCGAACAGACGGTTTTTATTTTCCACAAAATAAAACCAAAGGAGGAGTCACATTATGGCTCGCTATACAGGTCCATCTTGGAAACTGTCTCGCCGTTTAGGAATCTCTCTTAGCGGTACAGGTAAAGAATTAGAAAAACGCCCTTACGCACCAGGTCCCCACGGTCCGGGACAGCGTAAAAAACTATCAGAATACGGTTTGCAATTGCAAGAAAAGCAAAAACTTCGTCACATGTACGGTGTAAACGAACGTCAATTCCGCACATTGTTTGACAAAGCTGCAAAAATGACTGGTAAACACGGCGAAAACTTCATGATTCTTTTAGATGCACGTCTTGATAACGTTGTGTACAAGCTCGGTCTTGCACGCACTCGCCGTCAAGCACGCCAATTAGTTAACCACGGTCACATCCTTGTTGACGGAAGCCGCGTTGACATTCCGTCTTACCAAGTAAAACCTGGTCAAACAATCGGTGTTCGCGAAAAATCAAGAAACCTTTCTATCATCAAAGAATCTGTAGAAGTAAACAACTTCGTTCCTGAGTACCTTACTTTCGACGCTGAAAAGCTTGAAGGTACATTCACTCGTCTTCCAGAGCGCTCTGAGCTTGCTCCGGAAATTAACGAAGCGCTTATCGTTGAGTTCTACTCCCGTTAAGTAAAACGCTCTTTAAAGAGCATTGGATTAAACCCCGGACATGTTGTAATGACAATGTTTCCGGGGTTTTTCTTTTGGGCTGTCAGAATAATGGGCAGATGCTCCTCTCTTTATTAAAAAAGCCCCTGTCCGGGGCTTTTTTTATGTGCCTACTGGCTTTTCAGCTACATGCACATTAGAAACCCCCATTTGACAAGCAGAAGAAACTTTCCACATAATAAATCACCATACCTTACAAAAAGGAGAGACGAAATGAACAGCATCCCCTCTATCGTCAGCAAGCACAAAGCCTATTTTGCGGCGGGGCATACGAGACAGCTAGAAACGAGACTGAACATGCTGCAAAAGCTGAAACAAGCCATCAAAACACAAGAAGCCGATATAACAGCCGCTCTCTATCAGGATCTCCACAAATCCGAACAGGAGTCGTACACAACAGAAATCGGAATTGTACTGGAGGAAATCAGTTTTGTGATGAAGCGGCTGGGAAAATGGATCAAACCGAAACGAGTCAAAACGCCTCTGACTCACCTAGGCTCGAAAAGCATCATTATCCCTGAGCCATATGGAACCGTTTTGGTGATTGCGCCTTGGAACTATCCCTTGCAGCTGGCGCTTTCTCCGTTGATTGGAGCCATTGCAGCGGGAAACACGGTCGTTCTCAAACCGTCAGAATATACGCCGGCGGTTTCCGCTGTTCTTTCCAAACTCATCAGCAGCGTTTTTCCGAGTGACTATGTCGCTATGGCAGAGGGCGGACCCGACGTCAGCACTGTGTTATTACAGCAGCCCTTTGACTATATTTTCTTCACTGGAAGCGTTGCCGTGGGAAAAATCGTCATGGAGGCCGCCGCCAAACAATTAATTCCCGTTACCTTGGAGCTCGGCGGCAAAAGTCCCTGCATTGTCCATAAGGATGCTGATATACAGCTTGCCGCCAAACGCATCGTCTTCGGGAAATTTACAAATGCAGGGCAAACCTGCATCGCACCGGATTATTTATTTGTCCACCAAGATATCAAAATGAAGCTCACAGAAGAAATGAAGCGTGCGATCAGCGTATTTTACGGTCCTCACCCTGAACAAAATCCGCAGTACGGCAAAATCGTCAGTGAACGCCACTATCAGCGGCTGCTCAGCTTTTTGAATGATGGCATCCCGCTCACAGGCGGACAATTTAATCCTGATCACCACAAAATAGCGCCGACGATTCTAGATCAAGTGAAGGATGACTCTCCAGTGATGCAGGAGGAGATTTTCGGGCCGATTCTTCCGCTGTTTACATACGGCGATATCAATGAAGTCATCGAGAAAGTCCAATCACGCCCAAAGCCGCTCGCTCTGTATGTCTTCACCACAAACAAAGAAACTGAGCGCGCTGTTTTAGAGAATCTGTCGTTTGGCGGAGGCTGCATCAATGATACGTTAATGCATGTTGCGACGCCGTATTTGCCATTCGGCGGCGTCGGGGAAAGCGGCATCGGGAGCTATCACGGATTTGACAGCTTTAACACGTTTACGCACAAAAAAAGCGTCGTCAAACAAACGAACCGCTTCGACTTTGCTTTCCGTTATCCTTCTTCCAAAAACGGGCTGCGAATGATTCGGAAAATACTTAAATAAAAAAGCGCAGAGTATCTGCGCTTTTTATAAATCCTCTATACACCAATTAATCGGTTCGCCTTCCAAATTAAACCTATTTTTAAAAGTTCAAATCGAAGTCTAATAGTAAAAATGGACCAACCCAACTGTAGGAAAGGTTAATCCTCATCACCCTGGTGAGTCCTATAATAATTCTCAGCAGTATAGATATTCCACTCCCAAAAATTTGCTCCTTGAGACATGATATACCTATCTAAGAATATCTCAAAATTAAGTTGCATTGGTTCATACTCAATAAATCCGCGGAACCATAAATAGTTTGGATCTGTGGACATTTTGGTTTTGTCAATTAACAAATAACATCCGTCTAACAGATGTGCGACGGGAATAAACTGAGGCTCTAAAAAACCATTTTGCATATACTTTTCAATCTCTTCTACATTAAGAATATGCAAACCCCCACCCACATTCTCACCGTAAATCAACAAATCAAATATTCTGGCTCCGTTATGCAATTTTAAAAAGGTTTTATAATCTTCAGGAAGTGAGACTTTTATTTTCTTCTCAAAACTCTCAATCTCCAGATCTGTTGCACCTTTAGAGAAAGTACATTCTGTTTCTAAAAGCGCTCCTTCATTCCCTAAAATTTTCAAGCGGCCTTTTTCATCAATTAATTCTTTTAGACCTTGGAGCGTTTTTTCAACAAAAACTGCCATTGAGCCACCTCTTACTTATTAATATTTATCCCACCAAGGATTTAATAGGTTTTGGTGCATATCACGGGGGAGAGGGTACAAATTATTAAAATTATTCTTTCCCCCATACTTTAGCGGAAGCACATGGTGAATATCGAATGAACTCCAATTCCACTTTGGATCAACTTTGTCTGTTTAGGATAATATGACTTTGAGTATGATTTACCTGCTTTAATATTTTTACCTAAAAATTCTCTGTTATGGAGAAAAACCCTTCCGTATTTTCCGCTATAAGTGTTACTTTCATATAAATCGTTTCTTGCTTCGATAACTATCGGCTTTTCGCCAACTATGCTTGCTATTTTAATTGTGGTTGTGTGGATTTTTTGTTGGGGTCATATATTGTTGTGTAGGACATCGTAACTAAGCTAGCTGCTTTAGTGTGCGCTTTCTCTTCTTTTTTCTCAACGACTGGCACATTAACAATGTTGTTTTCTTCTTTAGCTAAGGGGTTCTTATAGGTAATTTCATTGTGGCTATCCTGTTTGGCAAGTTGTCGTGCCTCCTTAATGATGGAAGCCTGGCCATCATTATTGCTCTTAGCCACTCCATTCTTATCTACTGTTAAAGTTTCTTTTTCTTCAAAGGTTACTGGTTTTGCTAATCCAAACGAGTCCTCTTGTGTTGCTTTCGTTTGCGGCGAAAATCCAATAGCAATCAATAGAGTTGCGACAAGTAAACAGATTGAGTTTTTTAACAACCTCATACAAATCCTCCTTCATTTGTTTTCTGGTCTATCATGCTATATTTTTACTTTTATTTAAACAATTTGAAAATTAACCCTGCTCCCTTTAATAGGAGTTCCTTTTTGAGAAGTCCTAAAGTAACTGTTTAGTAGAGATTCGCGCTTTGCTTTTGTTTTAATCCTAAATGCCGTCAGGAATCATGGATTGCATATGCCGTTTGTGAGCCATATACGCCGTTAATAAGTTCTTTACCTTTTTATCTAGGCAATGATGGAGATCTGCTGACAAGCCTAAATCCGAACTGAATTCCTGTAGTTGCGCTGCCATGTCTTTTTTATGGATAATAACAGGGTTGAGATTTGGCACCCTTTCAGCCGCACACCTCACATTCTTTCCTAATTCCTCTAAGGCTTGACTAATTATTTTATGTAATCCCTCCAATCATATTCTTTCTAAACTGCCCCCGTACTCAGTCGTTAACCGCCAATCGTTTATCCCGAGATTTACCGGACGCAGTTTACAGAGAACATAAAACTTTTTTCATTACTCGAGAGACGAATACTGCCATAACTTTCTGGGAATATTTGATTTGTAAGAGAATACTGCTGCTGTACCACCCATAAGAGAAAAGCCTCCTACTGTGTTGACTCGCTTAACAGTTGGAGGCTTTTGTCCTTAAATTTAAAGCACCCTCCCTTGCGGGAAAGTGCCTGCCTGTTTATTACCTATTACCATAATACCTTATATAAAAAAATTAGATGAGTTTGCTTATATTTTAAATTTCTTCATCCTTCTAAAGCTGTATATTAAGCTCTATAAGCTTTTTTAAGTCATTCTCATTTCTTGTTTAATATGGAGATTTAAACCACTTATCTAATTTAATTTTTTGAGAACAATAGAAGCGTTTACGTTTGTTTGCGTTCCCCCTGCTAAAGTTTGAAGAGTAACTGCTGCTGCAGAAGTATGATTTACAAGAGTAAGAATGTCACCTGCTGCTAGAGTAATTATGGCCTGACCATTGTTCTGTTGAGTACCAGCTCCTGAACCGTAAACTGTGTTCGTCACCGGCCCTCCATTTACAAATAAAGTGAATTGGTTAGGCTCTACACCCGAGACTGAAAAAGTGACCTCGTAATCTCCTGGAGTGGTTACTATAATTTGAGCTGTTCCAGGGGCATGTGTAATGCCAGCAGTAGTGATTCCAGTTGAGTCAAAAATTACCGGAGCCTCTATAGCTACCGTTTCTGCACTTAGATTGTACACATAAGCATATTCTGATAGCCCAGATCCTGTGGCTCCGGTGGCTCCAGTGACTCCCGCCGCTCCAGTTACCCCGGTCGCTCCGGTGGCTCCGGTGGCTCCGGTTGGACCGATATCTCCTGTGGCTCCGGTCACTCCAGTGACTCCCGTCGCTCCAGTTACCCCGGTCGCTCCAGTGGCTCCGGTGGCTCCGGTAGCTCCGGCTGCTCCCGTGGCTCCTGTGGCTCCGGCTGGTCCGGTTGGACCGATATCTCCTGTGGCTCCGGTCACTCCAGTGACTCCCGTCGCTCCAGTTACCCCGGTCGCTCCAGTGGCTCCGGTAGCTCCGGTAGCTCCGGCTGCTCCGGTGGCTCCGGCTGGTCCGGTTGGACCGATATCTCCTGTGGCTCCGGTCACTCCAGTGACTCCCGTCGCTCCAGTTACCCCGGTCGCTCCGGTAGCTCCGGCTGCTCCCGTGGCTCCGACTGGTCCGGTGGCTCCGGCTGGTCCGGTTGGACCGATATCTCCTGTGGCTCCGGTCACTCCAGTGACTCCCGTCGCTCCAGTTACCCCGGTCGCTCCCGTGGCTCCGGTGGCTCCGGTAGCTCCGGTAGCTCCGGCTGCTCCCGTGGCTCCGGTGGCTCCGGCTGCTCCCGTGGCTCCTGTGACTCCGGTTGGACCGATATCTCCGGTGGCCCCGGTCACTCCTGTGGCTCCGGCTGGTCCGGTTGGACCGATATCTCCTGTGGCCCCGGTCACTCCAGTGACTCCCGCCGCTCCAGTTACCCCGGTCGCTCCGGTGGCTCCCGCCGCTCCAGTTACCCCGGTCGCTCCTGTGACTCCCGCCGCCCCAGTTACCCCGGTTGCTCCGGTGGCTCCGGCTGGACCGATAGCTCCTGTGGCCCCGGTCGCTCCGGCTGGTCCGGCTGGTCCCGTGGCTCCGACTGGTCCGGCTGGTCCTGTAACCCCTGGAATCCCTCGCACCCCTCGTAATCCTCGTTGTCCTACAATAACTTTTGTATAACAGATGGGACAGCACATACAGCAGTTTGGTTTCGGTAGTTTTTGTTTACATTTAGGGCATCTTCTATGCTGATCATAACCCATCAGCTGCTCATCTCCCTTAATGATTAATATATCATTATAATATGTTTAATTTATAAATAAGTGAGCACTAGTTTGATCCTCATTAAGTTTGTCAGCTGATCTTATATTATTTATCAATTTCTGTTTATAAATAACTCTTCACATTATTGTAATCCCTATTTGAATCGATGGGGACGCAGAAATATTTTGCCTTCCAGTCTACACTGCGGATTTTATCTGTTTCAACAATAAAAATTACATATTTGACAAAAAATCTTCTCTTTGATGCGTCTGACCGTTTCGCGGGAAACGCCAGAATGCAGAGCGATTTCACGATATTTCACCCCGTCTACTACAAAGACAGTCCGGTGTTTCTCGTCAACTATTTCTTCAGTAGCTCAATCAAGAAAATCAACAATAGATTCACATTTCCAGAGCCATTTTTCTCGGCGGTCCACTTGGCGTAATTCTGCCTGACGTTCGCCCTCTGATCCCCTCGGCATCCCCGCTTCATCTCAAATCGATTCTCAGATAAAAGAGCATCCCCAAACCTTTTGTTTAATATCAGTAAGCATAGATACAACCCCTCCCTGTACCGATTCCTCAAAAAAGTTACTCACTCTATTATTCCCCTCCCTATACTGCTATCACAAAACCCGAATATATAAATCCCATTGTATCCTGAAACTTTCATTTCTATCAGTTGTTATTTTTAATTTTAAAATACCGATTCCTCTTTTTGCTTTTGCCGCTCGTACACTAGCAAATAAGCGTTCATCCTGTCTTTAAACTTCTTTTACAAGTAAAAGGTCAGCGTCTCTTCCGGATTATGCAACCGTACCGTTTTTTTCTCACACACCAAAAATCCGAGCAGCAGGATAAGTGAGCAATAAACTCGCGGGCCATGTGTTTTTAACATGCGGCACTTATTTCATTCGATAATTAAGCGAGTTGAGACAAAAAGTGGTTTTCCTCTACAGAGTGATTCCTCAGCAACCCTTCCTTGCAAGAGAATAAAAAAAGCACCCAGTCCGGATGCTTCATACATTAAAATCATCGTCCTTCCTTCTTCAATCACACCATACTCAGCTGCGGTTCAAATAATTCATAGTGAATGGATTCCGGCGGTGTATTGAATTCAGAAATCAGCTTTTTCATTTCTTTAATGAATGACGGTGATCCGCACAGGTAAAAATCAGCATCTTTATCTGTCATCACTTCTTCTAACAGCTGTTTGTCAATCCGGCCTTCCCGAAAACGAATGTTTTCTGAACGGTCTTGTTCGGACGGCTCGCTGTAAATAAAGAGGGTGTCAACGGATGAGTGTTCCGCGGCTTCTTCAGCTTCATGCCGCAACGCATGATACTCTCCGCTCCTTGCCGCATGGATAAAGAGAACGTTTCGCCGCGGCTGGGTTTTGGCAACCGTCTTTAACATGCTGATCATCGGGGTAATTCCGACACCGGCACTGATGAGAACCAGATTCTTTTTGGAATCAGGATCTAATACGAAATCCCCGGCCGGAGCGCTGATCTCAATTGAATCCTTTTCGTGTAATTGGTCATGCAGATATGAGGAAACAACCCCGTCTTTTTTCACGGAAATCCGGTAATTATCCTTACCGGACACGTCGGATAAGCTGTACTGGCGGATATGCGTATAGCCCGTGTCCGGAATGTATACTTTTACACTGATATACTGTCCCGCTTTGAATTCGGGGAGAACTTGTCCGTCTTCCGGTTTTAAATAAAACGACGTTATCTCTTTGCTTTCTTTTACCTTTTTATCAATGTTAAACGCCTTATAGTCTTTCCAGCCGCCTTTTTGCGTTTCCGCTTGTTCATACATGTCCTTCTCAATTCCGATAAAAGCGTCTGCAATGACGCCGTATGCTTTTTCCCATGCCTGAATGACCTCAGGAGCAGCCCCGTCTTTTAGCACATCCTTTATCGCGATTAACAAGTACTTTCCAACGATTGGGTAATGCTCGGGCTTAACACCGATACTCCGGTGTTTATGGCTGATTTGTTTGACGACGGGAACGATGTTTTCCAGCCGGTCAATATTGGCTGCGGCTGCAATCACAGCATTCGACAAGGCCGTACGCTGTGTTTTTTTCTTTTGATTTGTCTGATTAAAGATATTCAGCAGCTCAGGGTGATGCTGAAACAGCAAGTCATAAAATCGGCCTGTGATTTCTTCACCATGCTCTTCTAAGACCGGCACTGTGCTTTTAATGATTTCAATCGTTTTTTCATCGAGCATTCTAAAAATCCCCCTAAAGATGTATGCATCTCGATTGACCTGAGAAAAGAATCGTTTTTGAATTCTTTTTTATAGATTTCCCCGCTCAAAAAGGGTTAGCCATTCCAATTTGAGGCGGATTCAGGAAAAATCAGAAAAACGAAATTGCAGCTGAAAAATTGTGGACTTGCCATGGTGTACTTGTCCGATGCAAAACCCTCCTTGTCAGCATTTAATAAAGTACGGGAGGTGAGATGAATGGGTAAAAAATCGAAAGTGTATTACTGTGACCCTAAGTATATTGTGACTGACAAGTATACTGACAAAGAAGTGGTTTACGTCCATCCCATCAAACACATTAACAGAGAGCATATCCGTTATGTTCCCCGCCACGTTTATAAGGAAGAAACAATTCACGAAGTCATTGATCCGGGCGATCCGGGGAAATGCGGGTGTAAAAAGCAGAAAAAAAGACGCAAAAAGTAATTGGTTCGATTTCTTGCCTTATCTCAGGTTAAACACGTAAGTTTCAGCAGACCTCCGTACCTTTTGGCTCCTCTTTTTCAGAGGGGTCTTTTTTCATAAGCAAATACGTTGTGAGGCGGGAATCTGCCTGATATTCTTGTCATATACAAATTCACAGGAGGCATGATGTATGAGCAAAAAAATCGCAGTTCTGATGACAGATCAATTTGAGGATATTGAATATACAAGCCCGGCGGAAGCATTTAAAGAAGCGGGCCACAGTGTGGTGACAATAGATTTGGAAGCAGGGAAAGAAGTGACGGGCAAGCACGGTGAGAAAGTAAAGATCGATCAAGCGATCTCAGACGCAGACCCCAAGGAATTCGATGCGTTATTGATTCCCGGAGGCTTTTCACCGGATCTTCTGCGCGGAGATGACCGCCCGGGTGAATTCACTAAAGCATTCATGGAAAATCAGAAACCCGTTTTCGCGATCTGCCACGGCCCGCAGCTGCTGATTGATACCGACCTTCTTAAAGGAAAAGATATCACGGGATTCCGCAGCATCCGCAAAGACTTAATCAATGCCGGCGCACATTATAAAGATGAAGAAGTCGTCGTGAGCCATAGCATCGTAACAAGCAGAACACCTGACGATTTGGAAGCCTTTAATCGTGAATCATTGAACCTGCTGAAATAAGAGAAAAGCACAGACCCGTTCAGTCTGTGCTTTTTTTATGGACTCTTAAAGAAACACCGTTCGTTTAGACCTATTCTCCGACCCATCCATAATAAGTAAAATAAAGAGAGGATGTTTTAAAACCCGACAGGAGGTTCGCTATGTGGATGATCATTTTGCTGCTTATCATTTTAATCGGTTTTACCGGTAATATCGTCTCGCTTTTGAGAGCGCAAAAACACGCATCTCAAAGAATAATTGAGCTTTTAGAAAAGCAAAGCCGAAAATAATCTGTTAGCGCTGTGTTACCCATAATAGTAATAATAATTCCGGCAGATTTCCTGAAATATGATTTGATGCCCTTTCTCGTTCGGATGAAGACCTTCTGACATGCACATGCTGCGGAAAGCGGGATTATACGGGTCGATGAGATCAGTATCAAACAGATCGGCATATGGTACAGAGAGGAGTGTGCAGGCTTCTTTTTGGGCTTTCACATAGTCAGCCAGCTTCAGGCCCAGTTTATTTTTATCAGTATCACGGCGGACGATTTTTCCTTTTGATATTTTTGCTTGTCTCGTTGGGGTCACCACAATGATGCTCGCGCCTTTATTTCCGCTCCGCAGCTGCTGGATCACTTGGCAGAAGCCTCCGTAAAATGTGGTGATATCCTTTTCATCTGTGCCGATGGGAATGTGGTTGCACCAATCATCATCAGTTCCCTGGACAATGATGACATCATGTCCCTTTGTTTTAAGCGCCTGCTGATAAATGTTATCGCTTCCGTTGTTGCTCATATTAACGCCGCTGACAGACAGATTGGTTATTTCAGCGTTTGTCCGGTCTTTCAGAATGTCACCAAAGCCGTATTCCGCACGCAGCCCCCGGGCGACGCTGTCACCTAAGATCGCGATTTTTGAAGCCTTCCGCAGCCTGCTTATGCTGATGAAGTCAACGCTGATATGCCCGCTGTCCGTGATATGCAAAAGCTTGCTGCTTATGTTTGGCAAAGAGACTGTCTTTCCTTCAGAGTTATAAAAATCCTCATTCAGCTTCATTCGGCGTCATCCCTTCCTTTTTATCCTCCGGCATCTTTTTTGGCATGAAAAACGGACACGAACAAACAGCGCCATGTTGTCAGTTCAGTGTCCGCAGATGATGATACCGGATCTTTTATGCAGTTCTCTTGCCATTATAGCAGATCCCCGTTACTTGTAATAGAGTCTGCAGTCAGCATTTAAAACAGCGTTTGCGGCTACGTTTTTGATGAGACCGTCTGCTGCGGGAACGGTGTGTCCGGCGATGCGTCCGTCTTCTGCTGCGGGAACGGTGTGTCCGGTGATGCGTCCGTCTTCTGCTGCGGGAACGGTGTGTCCGGTGATGCGTCCGTCTTCTGCTGCGGGAACGGTGTGTCCGGTGATGCGTCCGTCTTCTGCTGCGAGAACGGTGTGTCCGTTTTCTGCTGCGGGAACGGCGCGAACATTTTTTAGAAACCGGTTCTTGGTATAAATACTCCCCTAAACCTTCTCTTTCCGCAACGGCAACTCCATGTTCAATTTCTTTAACAGAAATAGCGTTCAATTCTGTTCACCTCCCTTTTTCTTTACAACATAACGTATGAAATGAACCCCTCACGTGTATAAGCTTCTCTCTCATATGAGCGAGAAATAGTCATTTATACAACAAAAAGACCCGTGGGAACGGGCCTTTTGCAGGCATTTTGCCGGGAACAAACGCAAACTTAAGATCGATTTATTTCTTCCTCTCGCTCTCCGGCTCGGGGTGAATCATTACCTGTGCTTGTTTGAATTCATTCGTAATATCTCTTTCAATGCGGTCACACAGGTCATGCACGTCTTTAATCGTCACGTGAGAGGCTACGACCAGGTGAAAATCAATATACTCCTGCGGGCCGGAGCGTCTTGTACGAAAATCGTGAATTTCAATAAATTCCTGTTGAAATGTTTCAATAATCTTTAAAATTGTTTTTTCTTCCTCTTCCGACAAACGGGTATCAATCAGCGGCGGGAATGCTTCTTTCATTAACTTAAACGCTTCATATATGATATACACCGCCAGCACCATACCTATAATGGGATCAAGTATGTACCACTCCGTTACGGTAACGACCAAAAGGCTTGCCGCTACGCCTAATGATGTGTACACGTCAGTCAGTAAATGCAGGGCATTTGATTTCATTGCCACGGAATTAACCTTTTCGGCTTCTCTTTTTACGAACTTCGAAACGATCAAATTAATGAGAGCCCCCGCAAGCATCACAACAATTCCCAATACAGGCAGATGAACCGGCGCCGGGTTGACCAGTTTTTGAACGCATTCATATATCATCCAAATCCCTGCCGCAAAAATCAGAATCGTCTCGATAGTCCCCGACAGATTCTCGACTTTTCCATGACCGTACGGATGCCCTGTATCAGCCGGCTTTTTTGAAATCCTGACGGAGATAAAGGCGATGAAGGCGGCGATCAAATCTAAAAAAGAATGAATGGCTTCAGAAAGTATCGCGACAGATCCGGTTATGATCCCCACCACTATTTTGAGCATGACGACCAGGGAATTGCTTATAACCGATAAAAAAGCGATTTTAGAGGTGTTTTCCACCGTGATCCTCCTCTTTTTAACTTCTTGAATTTATCGTATCAAACGGCATTCGTGTGGGTCTACGGCAACGTTTTTCACAAAAGCCATACATGTAACTCACCATAAACTAAGTTGGAAAGCGACAAAACAGGCGTTTCTTTCTTTCAGCACTCAAGTCCCATTGACAAGATATAACCGCTTACATTATAGTAGTTTCATGAATAACCACTACGGAGGATGTTTATGGAGGATGTTCTGAAAGAATTACAGAAATTTGGATTTTCTCAATATGAATGTAAAGCATATATCGGCTTGTTGAAACACTCGCCTGTTACCGGATATGAAATCAGCAAAAGGTCAGGCGTTCCCCGCTCAATGATCTATGAGGTATTGGGGAAATTAGTTGATAAAGGCGCTGTCCATATTGTGCCGTCTGATCCGGTTACATATGCTCCGCTTGCCGGAAAGGAATTAATCGACCGGCTCCGGCATGATTTCGAGAGTTCATTCGGCTACCTTGAGGAAAAGTTATTGGCGCTGGAAAGCGAGCAGGAGATGAATGTCATCCGCCGCATCAGCACGAATGATCATGTCATCAATGAGATGAAGGATATGATTGAAAAAGCCGAGGAAGAGTTGTGGCTGTCTGTTTGGGAACAGCAGATTCCCTTTATTCAAGAAGCCGCTAACAAACGCGCCGCCGAACAATTGCCCGTCTTTTCGATTGTGTTCGGCCCTCCGGAAGTGAAGCTCGGAAATACGACAAATCATAATATGTCTCCTGAAGTGGCGGAGAAACGGATGGGCGGAAGATTAACGATAGCTGCCCGCGATAATAAAGAAGTCTTAATCGCCAATTTTTCTCCGCAGACGAATGCCTGGGCCATTAAATCAGAAGATCCCGCTCTCGTTCTCGTGGCTATGGAATATATGAGGCACGATCTGATGTTCGCGGAGCTTGTGAAAGAAGTCGGGGCTGAGAAAGTTGAAGGCCTGATGAAACAAAACCATTCGTTATTTCATGTCGTCACCGGAAATCGGTTCATATAAATATGAACCGTATTTTCTTTGATTTTTTCATTAGTCGTTATCATTATAATCTCTATGAAAGGAGTATAAAAAATGATTAACACAGAAGTCCAAAAAACCGCCGTTTCCCGGGAAATGAACGATACGTTTTTACAGGGGGTGCGGGATTGTGTGCCTACGCTGCTGGGCTATATGAGCATCGGTTTTGCTTTCGGCATCGTTGGCGTTGCCTCTCATCTAAGCATTCTTGAAATTTGTTTGTTATCTTTGTGTGTCTATGCCGGCGCCGCCCAATTTATTATTTGCTCGCTCCTTGTTTCCGGGAGTCCGATTTCCGCCATTATTTTAACGACGTTTATCGTCAATCTGCGGCACCTTCTGCTGAGCCTGACCATCGCGCCGTATTTCACGAAATACTCTTTGGCGAAAAATATCGGTTTCGGGGCTTTGCTTACTGACGAATCTTTCGGGGTAGCGGTGAACAAAGCGGCTCAGAACGGCAGGTTATACGATAAATGGATGAACGGCCTCAATATAACCGCTTACATGTGCTGGGTTATTTCCTGCGTGATGGGCGGGCTTCTCGGACAATGGATATCTGATCCTTACGCGCTCGGCCTGGACTTTGCTTTGCCCGCTATGTTTGCGGCGCTGCTTGTGCTGCAATTGCAATCGTCCGCTTCGGAAAAGCTGAAGCACAGCCTCTCCTTAATTCTCTATATGATCATTTTTATGGTCTTGTTATCGTATTTCGTCCCGTCACACATCGCGGTCATCGTCTCAACCGTGATTGTGGCAACGATCGGGGTGGTGACGGACAAATGAGCATCAGCACACAAATGATCTGGATTATACTCGGCTGCATGATTGTTACACTTGTGCCGCGCATTGTTCCGTTTATATTTGTCCGGAACATTCAGATGCCTGAGTTGGCTTTAAAATGGCTCTCCTTTATTCCGCTTTGTATTTTGACGGCTCTGGTAACGGAAAGCATGATTGTGAAAACAAACAGCGCTTTGACCTTTGATTGGAAAGCAATGATCGTTCTCATCCCGACATTGCTTTGCGCGATGCGGACAAAAAGCTTATCCATCACGGTCATCACAGGAGTCGTGCTGATGGCCGCCGTCAGGCTGATATGGTGACAATCAAAAGCCTCCATTCCGCAGAATGGAGGCTTTACCTTTATGATGTCGGATTTTCTTCTTCCGTCTCTGATTCCTCGGCTTTGGCTTCGGCGTTTATGCTTTGCTGCTGTTCCCAATGATCCCGCTGCAATCTTTCTTTTGCGATGGTAAACATGAAATTCACGGCGCAGCACCCCTTCCCTGTTTTGCTTATACTATGTACTGTACTCATTTCCCCGTGCAGTATTCACAAAACATAAAAAAGCAGCCTGCCGCATTGAGCGGCCGGACTGCTTTTTATTTTCAGTACGTGATCAGGAAGTATTTTTTCTTTCCGCGGCGCAGTACGGTAAATTGATCTTCAATGCGGTCTTCCGCAGTCAGAAGATGCCCGATGTCCGTCTGGCGCTCGCCGTTAATGTAAACAGCTCCGTTTTGAATGTCTTCGCGGGCCTGCCGTTTTGAAGGCGACAATTTAGATTCCACAAGCACGTCTACTAAAGACAGTTCTTCAGAGCGGTCTTTTTCAAACGAAGGTACATCTTTAAATCCTACCTTGACGTCTTGAGCGGAAAGCTCTTTAATATTGCCGCTGAACAGCGCCTGGGAGATATGAACGGCCTGCTCAAGCGCTTCGCGGCCGTGTACAAGAACAGTCACCTCTTCAGCGAGACGTTTCTGCGCTTCTCTTTTCTCAGGAGCAGTCTCCGTTTTTTCAGCATAAGCTTCAATTTCCTCTTTTGATAAGAAAGTAAAGTATTTTAAGTATTTGACGACGTCGCGGTCATCTGTATTGATCCAGAACTGGTAGAATTCGTACGGCGATGTTTTTTCTTTATCAAGCCAAATGGCGCCGCCTTCCGTTTTGCCGAATTTCGTGCCGTCAGCTTTTGTGACGAGCGGAATGGTAAGACCGAAAGCTTTCGCCCCTTCTTCTTCTGATTTTCTGATCAGTTCAAGACCGGCCGTGATGTTGCCCCACTGGTCACTGCCTCCGATTTGGAGTTTGCAGTTCTTTTCTCTGTACAGATTCAGAAAATCGTAGGATTGCAGGATCATGTAGCTGAATTCCGTGTAAGAAATTCCGGTTTCAATTCTTGAGCTTACAGTATCTTTCGCAAGCATGTAGTTAATTCCGAAGTTCTTTCCGACGTCACGGAGAAATTCAATAATGCTCAGCTTTCCGATCCAGTCAAAGTTGTTCGCTATGACAGCGGGGTTTTCTCCGGCCTCGAAATCTAAAAATCGTGAAAGCTGATTTTTAATTTTTTGCGACCATTCGACAACGATATCCTGAGTATTTAACGTACGTTCCGCTTTTTTGCCGCTCGGATCGCCGATCAGTCCCGTCGCACCGCCTACAAGCGCAATCGGATGGTGGCCTGCAAGCTGGAAACGGCGCAGTGTCAATATCGGCAGAAGGTGTCCGATGTGCAGGCTGTCAGCCGTCGGGTCAAACCCTGAGTATAAACGGATTTTTTCCTCGTTCAGCTGTTTATTCAGTCCTTCTTCATCCGTCATTTGCTGGATTAAGCCGCGGAATGATAAATCCTCTAATAAGTTAGTCATTTTGTCTGCTCCTTTGTTTATGAAAATAAAAAACGCCCCTTCGTTTAAAACGAAGGGACGATATAATCGCGGTACCACCCTACTAATAAAAGCATAAAAAAGCTTTTATCACTCTTTTTGATAACGGACCGTGTCCGTTCTTTCACTACTGAAAGCCTTGGAATGGCTTTGTTCGCAAAAGCGGTTCATGAGTGTATTCGGCATATCTTATGTGCTGATTTTCACCGGCCATCAGCTCTCTTGAACAATCAGATACCCTACTTGTCTCAATCAAAACCTTTTCGTATGAAGCTTACTCATTTTTAACATAAATAAGATACGATGTCAACGCCGTCTTTAATCTTCCATTGTGGACAAGTCGCCTGCCGGCAGGTTCAGCTCCCACGCCTTCAGCACACGTCTCATGATTTTTCCGCTCCGTGTTTTCGGAAGTTTATCTTTGAATTCAATTTCCCGCGGTGCGGCATGCGCGGCAAGCCCCTGTTTTACAAAGAGGCGAATGTCCTCCTTCAGCTGATCGGATGGCTCATGCCCTTCTCTGAGCGCGATAAATGCTTTAATAATTTCTCCCCGGACAGGGTCCGGCTTTCCGATGACGCCGGCTTCGGCAATCGCCGGATGTTCAACAAGTTTGCTTTCGACTTCAAACGGGCCGACGCGCTCGCCGGATGTCATGATGACATCATCGACTCTGCCTTGGAACCAGAAATAACCGTCTTCATCCATATAAGCAGAATCTCCGGAAACATACCAGCCGCCCGGCATGAAATAAGAATCATATTTCTCTTTGTTGTTCCAAATGGAATCCATCATCGACGGCCAGCCCTTTTTAATGGCGAGATTTCCCATTCGGTACGGCGGAAGCTCATTTCCCTGATTGTCAACGATCGCCGCTTCCACTCCCGGAATCGGTTTCCCCATTGAACCCGGCTTGATCTCCATGCAAGGATAATTGCAAATGAGCTGTCCGCCCGTTTCTGTCATCCACCACGTGTCGTGGATGCGCTTGCCGAATACTTTATGTCCCCACTTGATGACCTCGGGGTTCAAAGGTTCTCCGACACTCAGGACGTGACGAAGTGAAGTAAGGTCAAATTTGGATGCCATTTCATCTCCGGCGCCCATAAGCATTCTGAAAGCCGTCGGAGCGCTGTACCAGACGCTGACACCGAGCTTCTCGATCGTGCCGTACCAGTTTTCCGGACTGAATCTGCCGCCGACGATTACATTCGCCGCTCCGTTCAGCCACGGCGCAAATATCCCGTACACCGTCCCGGTCACCCAGCCCGGGTCCGCAGTGCACCAGTAAATATCGTCTTCTTTAAGATCAAGCACCCACTTGCCGGTCTGGTATTGCTGAATCATGGCTTCATGAACGTGGAGCACACCTTTAGGCGTTCCGGTAGATCCTGATGTGTAGTGAAGCAGGTAGCCGTCTCTTCTGTCCATCCATTCAATATCAAGTCTCGTGCTTTCTCCCTCAGCCGCTTTATCATAATGAATGATTTTATCTCCCGCTTCTTTGCTGCCGCCGACAATGAAAATATGCTCGAGGTCGGGCAGGCTGTCCGCCGGAATCCGTTCGGCCAGTTCAGGTGTTGTCACGACAACCTTTGCCTGGCTGTTCAAGAGGCGGTCTTTGACGGCGCCTTCCATAAATGCTTCAAATAAAGGACCGGCGATCGCACCGATTTTAATTGCGCCGAGCATGATAAAGTAAAGCTCCGGCGAACGCGGCATGAAAATAAAAACGCGGTCCCCTTTTTCCACGTTTCCATACCGTCTCAGTACATTTCCCGCCCGGTTCGATTCCTCCATCATTTCTTTAAATGTGTATTTTTCATCCCGGTTTGCGTCCTTGTAATATAGCGCTACTTTGTTTTTTCGAAATGATTCGGCATGACGGTCAATCGCTTCGTACGCCGCATTCAGCTTCCCCGTCTGATGCCAGGAAAATGCAGCTTCGACCTCTTTCCAATCGAAGCTGCGGTACGTTTCCTCATAATTTCGCAGATGATAATTCCCCTTTTCCGCCGGCAACGCTTTCAAATTCATGCAACATCCCCCTTTGCTTATCTATAGACTAATTATAGTAGATGTTCACAGTTTTCTCAATTTTTAAAATATAAATTACAACACTATTGAAAACGCTTTATATTTTGTTATGCTTAAAAGAGATGTGTTTTTATTAAGAACCGACAGGCGGTGAATCAGTGAAACATCATAAAACGTACCATTCTTCAACAATTCAGACAGCAGCCGGCCCTCTTTTGGTAGAAGGGCCCGTTCCTCCAGAGGACCTAGCACAGTATGAGTTTCATGAAGGCCTGACAGCCTTTCGCCTTCCTCATGAACAGCACAAAGCGTTAATCGAGATCGCCGGGCTTCCTGAAGGTCGGATCATTATTGCCAGGGACGGACAGACGATTATCGGCTATGTGACGTATTTATATCCTGATCCGCTTGAACGGTGGTCTGACGGAAATATGGAAGACCTCCTTGAACTCGGGGCGATCGAGGTCGCTCCCGGCTACAGGGGCTGTTCTGTCGGAAAAACTTTGCTGACAGTCAGCATGATGGATGAACAGATGGAACGGTACATCATCATGACGACGGAATATTACTGGCATTGGGATTTAAAAGGAATGAAAAAAGATGTGTGGGAATACAGAAAGATCATGGAAAAGATGATGAATGCCGGGGGTCTTGTCTGGTTCGCAACGGATGAACCGGAAATCAGCTCTCATCCGGCCAATTGTCTGATGGCCCGCATCGGCAGGCACGTCAGTCAGGAGTCAATTGAACAGTTCGACAGGCTTCGTTTTTATCAGCGATTTATGTATTGACTGACATACAAAGGGGATAAAAAGATGATTGCAGAACAAATCATGAAACGGGACGTCATCACCGTCTCAAAACACGACTCCATTGAAACAGCCGTCCGTAAAATGAAGATATATCATATCCGCCATCTCCCTGTCATCGACGACGAGCTGCACGTCATCGGTATTGTCACAGACAGAGACATTAAACAGGCCGGCCCCGGCAGCTTTGAACAAAAGGAACGCGGCGCGTTTCTGACAAACAAAGTGGAGACCATTATGAAGCGCAATGTCATCTGCGCCCATCCGCTTGACTTTGTGGAAGAAATATCCGCTTCCTTTTATGAGCACGGCATCGGCTGTCTGCCGATTACGGTAAACCATAAGCTGACGGGCATTTTAACGAAAACCGACGTGCTCCGGACTTTCGTCAGCCTGACAGGCGCGGCCCAGCCGGGATCACAGGTGGAAATCCTGGTGACGGATATGACAAAAAGCCTTGCTGATCTCAGCTGCATGTGCCGTGATCTTCAGCTGCAAATCCTGAGTGTGCTCGTCTATCCCCATGAGTCCGCCGGGTCGAACATTCTCGTCTTCCGGGTGAAGACGATGAATCCGCTCCCTTTTATCCGTGCCGTTCAAGAAGCCGGATACAATGTCTTATGGCCGAAACATTTGAGGGATCAGCCATGAGAGACAGCGTTTTTGTTTACTCGCCTTCTTATCAGACGTATCAATTTCATCAGGAACATCCGTTCAATCAGCGTCGTGTGCTTTTAACATACGATCTGCTTCAGGCGGCGGATGCGTTTGACGAAGGAGATATCGTCACACCGCGCACGGCCGCTAAAGAAGAGCTGGCTCTCGTTCATACGGAGGATTATATACAGGCGGTGGAACTAGCGGGTGCGGGCCGGCTCCCTGCCGCAGAAGGAGAAAGCTACGGTCTCGGAACGGAAGACACCCCCGTTTTTGCCGGCATGCATGAAGCCGCGTCACTTCTGGTGGGCGGCACCTTAACGGCGGCTGATTATGTCATGACGGGACAAGCTAGCCACGCCTGCAATTTAGGAGGCGGCCTTCACCACGGCTTCCGCGGCAGGGCCTCAGGCTTTTGTATCTATAATGACAGCGCCGTGGCCATCCAATACATCCAGAAGAACTACGGGGCAAAAGTGTTATACATTGATACAGACGCTCATCACGGCGACGGCGTTCAATTTACGTTTTACGACAGGTCTGATGTCTGCACTGTTTCTTTTCACGAGACCGGGCGTTATTTATTTCCCGGGACGGGACAGGTACTGGAAAAAGGAAGCGGGCAGGGCTACGGCTATTCTTTTAACATTCCGCTGGACGCTTTCACAGAGGACGATTCCTTTCTTCACGCTTACAATACGGCCGCCTCAGAAATCGCGGCTTTTTTCAAGCCGGATGTGATTCTTACCCAAAACGGTGCGGACGCCCATTATTACGACCCATTGACACACCTGTCCAATACAATCTCCATTTATCAGGAGATCCCGCGGCTTGCTCATTCATTAGCCCATCAATATTGCAGCGGCAGATGGATCGCGGTCGGCGGCGGCGGATACGATATTTGGAGAGTCGTCCCGAGAGCGTGGAGCCGCATTTGGCTTGAGATGAAAGGGATTGATCCCGGGGAGCGCATACCGCAGAAATGGATTGATAAATGGCAGAAGCACTCCCCCTGCACGTTGCCCGCTTTTTGGAGTGATCCTGAACAATTATATCCTCCGATTCCCCGCAAAGAAGAAATTTCAGAAAAAAATGCCCAAACCGTGGAAAAAGCACTTTTTGCCATCCGGTCTGAGCAGCGGTATAAAACTAAATAAAAAACGACCTTATGAGGAGGTCGTTTTTTTGATCACAATTTCTACACGGCGGTTTTCTTTCATATGTCCGGGACTTTTGTTGTCCTTCACAGGTTTCGTATCCGCATACCCGGCAGAGATAAACCGTTTGGCGGAAAAGTCTTCATTCGCGGTAAAATACCGGATCACACTCGCCGCTCTTGCAGACGACAGCTCCCAATTTGACGGAAATTGATAGGTGGAAATCCGGCGGCTGTCCGTATGGCCTTCTACCTGTATGTCATTCGGAATTGTTTTTAAAAGCACCGCGATCTGATGCAGAACCGGCTCGGCGTTTTTCAGCACATCCGCTTTTCCCGTCTGAAACAGAACGGCCTCCTGCAGCACCAGAACCACTCCGCGCTCATCGCGCTTCGCCGTCAATTTCGAACTCAAATGATGCGCTTTTATGTATGTCTTCACGTTTTGTAACAGCAAATCCTGTTCTTTATTTTCGTTTGCTTTGTCTGATGACGCCGGTTCACCCCCGCTGCCTTTTGTATGAATCGATGAAACGGCAGATTGAAATTTTTCCGCGTCTATTTGCGACATCGAAAAAAGCAATATAAAGAACACGAGAATGAGCGTGATCAAGTCAGCGAACGTCACCATCCATCTCGGTGAACCGCCGGAATGTTCCGGTTTGTTTCTTCTTTCAAAACGCTCTTTTCTAAGCTTCATGGACAGCGCCCTTTTTCTTGTTCGCAGGCTGTCCTTTACGCCAGTCTTCTCTTGAGCTGAAGACGACGAGCTGACTTTCGAGGTTGCGGGGATTTTTGCCCGATTGGATGCCGACAACCCCTTCGATCATGACCTGTTTGATGAAAATTTCACTTTCCGTTTTTTCTTCAAGCTTTGCCGCGATTGGGATAAATACCAAGTTGGCAAGCAGCGCTCCGTACAGCGTCGTCAATAGCGAAACGGCCATGTTCGGTCCGAGGGTATGCGGGTCATTTAAGTTTTTGAGCATGAGAACGAGTCCGACGAGCGTCCCGATCATTCCCCAGGCGGGTGCGAAATCACCGGCTTTTTCAAAAACGCGTCTTCCTTTTCTGTGTCTTTCTTCCATCGCGGCGATCTCAGAATCCATCACCAGCCGGATCGTTTCCTCGTCCCAGCCGTCAATCGCAAGCAAAAGCCCTTTTTTTAAAAACGGATCCTTGATCTCACGCGCCTGGTCATCCAGAGACAGAAGCCCCTGCCTGCGCGCCTGCTCCGAAAGGCTGACAAATACTCTGACAAGCTCTTTCACATTGTCATCCTGACGGGAGAATACCTGTTTCAGTACAGAAGGGGTTTTCTTTAAATCCCTCGGCGGAAAGCTGATAAAGATCGCCGCAGCAAGGCCGCCTGTGACGATTAAAAAAGAAGTCAGATCTAAAAATGAACTGATTCCCGCCAGTCCCGTCCCTGACAGAATACCGATTGCGACAATAATACAGCCTAACATAAAGCCAACGGGCGTCAGATAATCAAAACGTTTCATATCTTCTCCTTACTCAAGTAAAAAAGCAAGATTCCACCCCTCAGAGTGAAGCTTGCTTTTCCGTTTTTTTATGACTTGGTTGATTGTCTTAATTCGATGCGGTGAGGCAATTCGACGATCTGCTCTTCAACCGGCTCTTTGTTCATCAGTTTTGTCAAAAGTCTCATCGCCACGGCGCCGATATCGTACGTAGGCTGCACGACTGTTGAAAGCTGAGGGCGGACCATCAGGCTCAATCTCGTATTGTCAAAACCGATAATATCAAGATCATCAGGAATCGAAAGACCTTGATCTTGGGCCGCATGGATAATGCCGAGGGCCATTTCATCCGTCGCAGAAAGAATCGCCGTCGGTTTCCGGTCAAGGCCCATCAAGCTTTGAAGCGCCTCCATACCGGAATCATAGGTGTAATCGCCTTCCGCTACGAATTGCTCGTTAAACGGAATCGCCGCTTCTTCAAGCGCCCGTTTGTACCCTTGCAGTTTTTTCGAACGGTTGATCGGCTCTTGCATCGGTCCGGAGACGAGTGCAATATCGCGATGCCCTTTATCAATGAAAAGCTTAACGGCATCATAAATCGCCTGTTCATAATCAATGGCGACAGAAGGCGTCTCGCCCTGTTCTTCCACTGATGCCGCCAAGACGATCGGCACAGGAGAGCGCTTAAATTCTTCGACATGCTCGTCCGTAATGTTGCCGCCCATAAATACGATACCGTCCACTTGTTTGCCGAGCATCGTATTTAACAGATGCAGTTCTTTCTCAAGATTTTGGTCCGAGTTGCTTAAAATAATATTATATTTGTACATCGTCGCGATATCTTCAATTCCACGCGCAAGTTCAGAGTAGAAAATGCTTGAGATATCAGGGATGATGACGCCGACCGTAGTCGTTTTTTTGCTTGCAAGCCCTCTTGCCACCGCATTCGGGCGATAGCCGAGCCGGTCAATGGCTTCCAATACTTTTTTTCTGGTCGTCGGTTTTACATTCGGGTTGCCGTTCACGACGCGGGAAACAGTCGCCATACTGACATTTGCTTCTCTGGCCACATCGTATATCGTAATGTTGCTCACTGAAACCACTCCTTTTACTGGATACACTTATCCTTATCTATAGCATAAACACTTTATGTAAAGAAATGTCGTACGATTTCGCATTCTGTCGTTTATGATTGTAAGCGTAAGTCAGTAGTGTACATTATTTTTCATTATTCATCAAATTTAAATATCTCTCATGAAATTATACACGTTTTTCCCAGTGATGAAAACGTTCACTTTCATTTTATAATTAAATAAAATGAAGATACGAAAAAAAAGCCGCGCGTGGCGGCCTTTAAAGAGCGGAACGTTGTATTATGCTTTTACTTTCAGCATTGGCTTTAATTCGTTCAGCCATTTCTCGAATTCAGGTATATCCATCTGCTGCGCAGAGTCTGAAAGGGCAACGGAAGGATCAGGGTGAACTTCGGCCATCACGCCGTCAGCGCCGATCGCAAGCGCCGCTTTTGCTGTCGGAAGCAGGAGATCGCGGCGGCCTGTTGAATGTGTGACGTCAACAAACACCGGCAAGTGAGTTTCCTGTTTCAAAATCGGCACGGCAGAAATGTCGAGTGTGTTTCTCGTTGCCGTTTCGTACGTTCTGATACCGCGCTCACAAAGAATGATTTGGTCGTTTCCTTGTGACATGATGTATTCAGCTGCATTGATGAACTCTGAAATTGTTGCAGCAAGACCGCGTTTTAACAATACCGGCTTTTTAACGGAACCGGCGGCTTTCAGCAATTCAAAGTTTTGCATGTTCCGCGCGCCGATCTGAATGACGTCAATGTAATCAATCGCTTGCTCAATGTGGGCGGGCGTTACGATTTCACTGATCACCGCGAGGTCATATTCATCAGCGACACGTTTAAGAATTTGCAGGCCTTCTACGCCGAGACCTTGGAAATCATACGGACTTGTGCGGGGTTTAAACGCGCCCCCGCGCAGGATTTTAATGCCTTGTTTTTTCGCTGCGGCCGCGACTTCGGCAACCTGCTCATAGCTTTCGACGGCACAAGGTCCGACGATGAATCTCTGATCGCCGTCACCGATTTTTTCACCTTTAATATCAACGATCGTATCTTCTGCTTTTTTCTTCCGGGAGACGAGCAACGCTTTGCTGTGATCCTCTTCTTGAAGTTCAAGTCCGGCTTTGAAAATTTCTTTGAAAATATGCTGGATCGTTGAGTTTTCAAATGGGCCGTCATTGCTTTCAATTATGCGGTTAAGCATTGTACGCTCTCTGACAGGGTCAAATCGGTTGACACCCTGTGCTTCCTTTGCTTTACCGATTTCTTTTACAACGGCTCCGCGTTCATTGATTAATTTAAGGATTTCTAAGTTTAGTGCGTCTGCCTGCTGTCTTAGGCTCTCTAATTCCTTGTTGCTCATCTTTTTCATCCCTTCTATGCTATGTTTTATTTTAATGGTTAACATGCATCTTACTACAGTTATGCGAAAATAGGAATATGAAATAATAAATTTTTTCACATTCGGCTTTATCACAAAAACGCTTTTAAGCTTTTATGCGTTGAAGCGGTATATATTGATATCCTACATGATCCGGCTGAAATGATCAATAGTTTTTTTCAAAAAAAAAACCGCCGGTATCAACCGGCGGCCAGCATTATGAAAGGTGCTGCTCTATTGCGTTTTTTGTGATTTGTGAATGAGACGCGTGCCATTTCACTTCGCCGTTTGCAATGACGAATACTTGCGGGCTTTCATGTTTCACGCCGTATGTCTCGGCGATATAGTTTGAAAGCGGCCGGCTGTCCTGCACCTGCAGGTAATAAGAAGGCACTTCCGAATGCTCCGATGCAAAGGCGTCAAACTCCTGAAACGCGGCTTGGCTGATCGGGCAGGTTGTGCTGTGTTTCAAAAACACCAGCTTGTTTTCTTTCTCAGCGGCATTTTTGAACTCTTCTTCAGACGATATCAGCTGTTTTGTCATGTCGGTTATCTCTCCTTATTGAAGATCAGCGATTTGCCTGACCGGCTTTTTCCCCGGCGTCTTCCGCTTCGGCCTTGATGCTTTGGGCCGTGTCCTGCATTTCGCTTCTCGTCTCTTCGGCTTTCTCGGTTAGTGTGCTCTTAGAACGGTCTTTTAAATCCTTCACTTTATTCATAATCTGGCCTGACTGATCAGCTACCAGCTGGGTGATATTAGATGTTTTGTCCTTGGCGATGCTGACATATTGAGAGCCTTTTTCTTTCGCGTCGGCCGTCATTCTGTCCGTCTTATCCTTTAACGCAGAAGCCTGACTGCCGAGATCGTCGCGCAGCTCCTTACCTGATTTAGGCGCCAGAAACAACGCCGTTGTCGCGCCGATAATTCCCCCGATCAGCGTTCCGATTAAAAAATCCTTACTATTGATTCCATCTTTGCTCATTATGATTCCTCCTTAGTGGATTTTTCTTATGATTAAAGCGATGTTTTTTTCTTTTGCTTCCACTTGTCCCATATTTCCATAGCGGCCTGGCTCCAGGTGACAACCTGACTGATCTTATCCTGATTCTCTCTTACAGAGGCCGTAACGGAACCTGCTGCCTGCTTTATGGATGTATTAAACTGCTGGACGGAAGTTCCCACTTCCTGGACAGCATGGACAACCGTATTTAATTTCTCTGACTTTTCCTGAATGTCTTCCGCGAGACGGTTTGTCTTATGTAACAGCTCGGTTGTCTCTGCGGTAATGCCTTTCATCTGCCCTTCAAGGCCGTCTAAAGTCGAGGCAACGTTTGTTAAAGTCATCTGCACGGACTTTAATGTTTTGGACAGATAGATGACGAGGATGAGAAATGCAACGGCAATGAGTGCGACGCTTAAGTAAAGAATGATGATCATCTAATACCTCCTTAATGCAGGATATAGTGGTATATACCCAATTCTTAAAATGATAAACATATATGAAAGATCTGTATGTATACTATTTCTCCGTTTCTCGGTAAATCCCTTTGCAGCACGCGCAAAAAAGCAGTGAGAGCCCCACTGCTTTTTCGTTACGCTATGACGTTTTCATAGGCTCTCATATATTTTTGAATGTCTCCGGCGCCCATGAAGATCAGCACTGCGCCTTCATGCGCTTTTAACACGGATGTGTCATTTTCTTCAATGAGTTCTGCGTTATCGATTTTTTCCTGAAGATCCGTGATCGTGAGCTTGCCGACGTTCTCGCGGGCAGAGCCGAAAATGTCGCACAGATACACGCGATCGGCCGCGCTTAAACTTTCTGCGAATTCATCAAGGAATGATTGCGTCCGTGTAAACGTATGCGGCTGAAATACCGCGATAATTTCACGTTCGGGATATTTTTGGCGCGCCGCCTCAATCGTGACTTTGATTTCAGTCGGATGGTGGGCGTAGTCGTCGATCAATACCTGGCTGCCGATCACTTTTTCATTGAATCTGCGTTTGACGCCGCCGAATGATTCAAGCCCGAGCTTAATCATGTTCACGTCTATCTCTTCATAGTGGCAGAGCGCAATGACCGCTAAGGAATTGAGGACATTGTGATGCCCGTATGCCGGGATGTAGAACGTATCGTAAAACGTATTGCGGACAAAGACGTCAAATGTCGTGCCTTCCGTATTTTTTACGATGTTTCTCGCTTGAAAATCATTTTCTTCTCCCGTGCCGTAATAAACGACAGGCACATTGGCGTGAATTTTCGGCAGGTACTCGTCATCACCGCAGGCAATGATGCCTTTGTTGACTTGAAGCGCCATGTTTTGGAAAGCATCAAACACATCGTCAATGTTGGCGAAATAATCAGGGTGGTCAAAATCAATATTCGTCATAATCGCATAATCAGGCTGATAGCTTAAGAAATGACGGCGGTACTCGCAGGCTTCAAATACAAAGTATTCGCTGCTTTCATTTCCTCTGCCCGTTCCGTCCCCGATAAGAAACGAAGTCGGCTTCGCCTGCTGCATCACGTGTGCCAAGAGGCCCGTTGTGGACGTCTTGCCGTGTGCGCCCGTTACCGCGACACTTGTGTATTTTTTCATATATTCAGCTAAAAATTTATGATATCTGATGACAGGAATCCCTTCAGCGAGCGCCTTTGCGATTTCCGGATGAGAATCAGGGAATGCGTTTCCGGCGATTACCGTTAAGCCGGGTTTGATGTTATCGGCGCTGAACGGATAGATCGGGATATTTCTTTTTTCAAGGGCAGCCTGAGTGAAAATCTGCTTCTCGATATCCGATCCCTGCACCTGATACCCTGTATCATGCAGGATTTGAGCAAGCGGGCTCATACCTGTCCCTTTTATTCCAACAAAATGATAAACAGTCATAATCGTACCTCCAACAAACGTCTATCTGTTCCCCAGTATATGACGCTCATTTCATTTTGCGACCGCCGCGGGCAAAAAGCCCGCACAGCGGCGCTTCCATTTATTTTTACGTTATCGTCAGTATCTGTAACTTTCTTTTTGATTAAACCTGCCGCATGATATTTCAGCGCGTGACAGTGATGCAGTTTTGATGGTCCATCCACTATCATACCATGTTTGTGAGAAAAATGAACGATATTCTTATTCTTGAGCAATGTCAGCGGCCGTAATCAGCACTTCACGGGGTTTGCTGCCCTTCGCTTCTGAGATCATGCCTTCGGCTTCCATCATGTCAATCAGCCTCGCGGCGCGGTTATAACCGATTCTGAACCTTCTTTGAAGGCTTGAGGTGCTGGCGCTGTTTTGCTCCACGACGAATTGGCACGCCTCAGGAAACAGTTCGTCTTCTTCCTTGAGGGCGGTTCCCTGCCTGATCAGTTCTTCCTGTTCAAACAAATAAGAAGGCGGCAGCTGCTTTCTGACATGAGAGACGACGCGGTCAATTTCTCTGTCGGATACAAAGTTTCCCTGCAGGCGCACCGGTTTTCCGGTACCGTTTTCCCAGTACAGCATGTCGCCTTTTCCGAGCAGCTTTTCCGCTCCCGCCATGTCGATGATTGTTCTCGAATCTACCTGGCTTGAGACGGAGAATGCAATCCTCGTCGGTATGTTTGCCTTGATCATTCCGGTAATGACATCGACAGACGGACGCTGTGTCGCGACAAGCAGATGAATGCCGCAGGCTCTCGCTTTCTGCGCGATTCTGGCAATGCTTTCTTCCACATCGTTCGGCGCGACCATCATTAAATCGGCAAGCTCATCAATGACCACTACGAGGTACGGAAGCTTTTCGCCTGTCTTATGATCGGCGGTTAATTCATTAAAGCGGCCGATATCTCTCACACCCGAATGGGCAAACAGTTCATATCGCCGTTCCATCTCTTCCACAACCCATTTTAACGCGGCGGTCGCGGCTTTGGCGTCCGTGATGACGGGGCTGACCAAATGCGGAATTTGGTTATAAGGCGCAAGCTCGACCATTTTCGGATCAATCAGAAGCATTTTGACATCACTCGGATCCGCCTTATAAAGCAGACTGACCAAAATGGTATTGATGCAAACGCTTTTTCCCGATCCTGTCGCACCCGCTATCAACCCGTGCGGCATCTTTTTCAAATCAATGACGACCGGGTTTCCGGAAATATCGACACCGAGCGCGGCTGTAAGCGGAGACGGATTCGTCCTGAAAGCGGCGCTTCTGATCATCTGCCTTAAATCAACGACTTTGCTTACGCGGTTCGGAACTTCAATGCCGATCGTGTTTTTACCGGGGATCGGCGCCTCAATCCGAATATCCTTGGCAGACAGGCTCAGTTTAATATCATCTGCTAAGTTTGTAATTTTGTTTACTTTAACTCCGGGCTCAGGATGCACTTCAAAACGTGTGACGGACGGGCCTTGTGTGACATGAACGACTTGGGCGCGCACATTAAAGTTTTTCAGCGTAACGTTTAAAAGCTCGCGCTGTTCTTCAATCCACGATTGGTCGTCATGTCTTTGCGCCGGCGGTACGTCCAGAAGCGACAGATTCGGAAAGACATAGCTCGCTCCGCCCTCCGGCGTCTTCGCCTGCTTGTGTTTATCGCTTTTAAGCATCATGACGTTAAACGGTACATTGCGCTCTTTCGGCCGCTCCGCTTTTTTCACAGTCTGAGGCTGTCCTTGGTGCTCCGTTTTTTCTTCGGCAGGCCGGGACGGGGCATCGGCCGTCTCGATGCTTGCAGGTTCAGGCTCGGGGTCTGAATGCCGCGTGACTTCATTGTACTCAGGCTGAGAGTCTGCTTCCTGTTCCGCGTCGGTTTCAGCTGATTCGGGCTTGTCTTCAGACTGCGGCTGAACTTCCTCATCGTATCCGGGTTCTTTGTATGTATACGCCGTTTCTTCTGCGGTTTCATAAGGCGGTGCTTTTTCCGGCTCAGGCTCCTGATGTTCCTCCTGCGGCGCCGCTTGTTCCTCTGTGTTTTCAGCCGTTCGGGATGCTTCATACTCAGGCTCTTTAATAGGCTGCGGGCGGGTTTGTTCATGCTCTTGTTCTTCTGTAAAGCCGGCAGACTCCGCGCTTTCCGTGTGCTCCCGCTCTTCAGTCTGCTGCGGTTCTGCTGCTGCAAACACTTGCTCTTTTGCATTCTCAGCCTCGGTGTGAAGCTCCTCTTTTTTAACGGCCGGGATTTCTTCCGTTTCTTGTTTCGCAAACTGTTCTGGCCGGTCATTCGTCTGTTTTGTTATGCCGGATGTTGTGAAGACGGGCTCTTTTTCCGTTTCCTGACCGGCTTTTGGCGGAACAAATTCCTCCTCTGACAGCAATGTTACGTTCTCTTCACGCCGCTTTTCGGATATAGGCGCTTTTTTTATGCTGTGCTGAGATTGAAAGCCGTAAACCGGTGAAGGAATGGATGACGGTTTAAACGGCTTTTTCACCGTATCAGGCTCTTTATGTGTATGCTGTTTCCGCTCGGTTTGCTCCTTCCCGGCGGCATAATCCCGGGACGGCTGGCGGCGTTCGTGCCTTTCCCGCTGTCTTTGGTTTTGCTCCGTTCGCTTATAGCCGTCCGGAACGACAGGGAAGCGGAAATTCCCTTTCGGATATTCGTAATATATTTTAGGATCTTCCATGCGCGTGAATTTGCCTTCTGGCTGATCCGGTATCTGCTGTTTCGGGATTTGGGCATGCGTGTTTGGTTCACGTTCATGCTCTTCTTCTTTTTCACCTAAAAATAAGTCAAAAAATTTATTCAGCCAACTCATGTTTAATCACTCTCTAACTCCCTTTTTAGTAGTCTGGGACGATATTTAGTATACCATTGCCGGGCGGCTCAGAAAAGATTAAGCTCCCAACTGAAGAAAGCCGTTAAGCAGGCATGCTTAACGGCTTTCTCTCACATCATTCGATTCTGTGCGCTTATTTATGGGAGTTAGAATTGAAATGCTTCGCCGGCCTCGCGGCTGTCTTCAAGAACAAGAATCCCTTTTTCCGCCGGCGCATCCGGCAAAGCGAGTTCTTTCGCGGAGCAGATCATGCCGCTTGACGGAACGCCTCTTAATTCAGCGTCTTTAATCACAAGCCCGCTTGGCATCACCGCGCCGACTTTAGCGACGACGACTTTTTGCCCTTTGTCCACGTTCGGCGCGCCGCAAACGATTTGAAGGGTTTCCTCTCCCACATTCACTTGGCAGATATTCAGTTTATCCGCATTCGGATGTTTTTCTTTCGATTCAATGTGACCGACAACAAATTTCGGAGAAAGGTCAACCGTCAGCGTTTCTGAAACGCCGTTTCTGTTCAGTATTTCATTCACATCCTGAACGAATGTCTCAGACAAAGCGACGGGGCCGTTGTCCTCAATCTGTAGATAAGAAGACACATTAAAAATGTTAAAGCCCGTCGTTTCTTTTGTTTCTTTGTTAAAGATTCTGATGACATCGCCTTCTCTTTCATAGGCAATTTCTTCGCGTGCCGCATCTTTAAGAGAGATCAGAAGCGTATCTCCCACACCTTCTTTATTGTAAAAAGCGTTCATAAGAAAAATCCTTTCTAATCCTTTTTCGGCCGGCTTTTCGCCATGATAAACACAGGTTCCAGTCTGCCTTCATTATACAGAAATGAAAGGGCCGTAATCGGCACCGTGCCGCTTGCAAAGAAGCTCATGGACATTTGCCCTAAAATATCATAACCCGATTCATTTCGAATGTCAGCAAGTATTAATACATCCTGATGCGGGACGGAAATCGCCAATTCGCCTTCAGCGGCCTGCTTGTATTCATGAAGAATCGAATCATTGAGAATCCGGCTGGCGTCATAGCCGTCATTCGCCCTGAAAAAATAAAAATAATTGTCCGCAACCGTATCCTGTTTCACAACTGAAGGAAGAGAGCGGAGATTGAATGACGCCGTCTCCCTGATCCGTTCTTTTGTCCAGTTTTCTTTCTCGAGCATACGGCTGTCAATTAAGCGGTACGTCTTGCCGAGGTCAAGCGCGTAGTAGATTCTCGTTTCGGCCGTATGGTCATCATACACGAGGGGAATGCCGTCGCTCGTTTGATCGGGAAATGATGTGGAGCGGATGACCGGATAGATACCGGCTTCCTTTCCGGACATCTCCTGTCCGCTGCCTTCCATCGCCTCCATTGCTTCTGACACATAGTAGACGATTTCGTCGATCGCTTCTTCTTTTTTCGTCTCCCACTTCGCAATGATCGGCGGGAGCTCCAATGTGATGCCTTTTTTGGTCGTTTGATCCTCAACACGGAGGGTGTCTTTTTCTCTGTCAAAAAAGAAGGATCGGTTCTCGTGCTGCAGGCGCTGTTTTAATAAATCCGCCAGCTTCCTTGACGTCATTTTCAAAGCCCGTGGCCTCCTTTATGCTTTAGCAAGGGAATCGGTTAAAAATTGCTCAATTTCTTCTTTTGTTTTACGGTCTTTGCTGACGAAGCGGTTCACTTCTTTTCCTCCGTTAAACACAACAAAGCTCGGAATGCCGTAAATTTCCCATTCTGCGCATGTATCAATAAATTGATCGCGGTCTACGTAGTAATAAGTGAATTCAGGAAAGTCCGCTTCCAGCTCAGGGAGAAACGGCTCCACAAAGCGGCAGTCCGGGCACCAATCCGCTGAAAACATAAATACCGCCCAATCGTCTTGTACCGCTTTTTGCAATTCTTCCGTGCTTTCAATCTTTTTCATTGTCATTCCTCCATCTGGATTATGAGTTTTTTATATGCTGATGTTTGTCCAATTGGATCATACCAGACTGTTTACGGCAAGACCAACTATATGCAATATCATTATCATATTTCATTTGCATTATCAAGCAAGTTTCGTTTACCATTTTGCTTGTAGCCGTACGAAAATATGAATATGTACATAAGGAGGGGCGAAAGATGCAGTTTGTCGTGTATTTAGCGGGTGAAATCCACAGTGATTGGCGGGACGAGATCAAACAAAAAGCAACAGCGCTGGACCTGCCGATTACGTTTGTCGGCCCGATGGAAAACCATGAACGCTCAGACAATATCGGAGAAGAGATTATGGGCGTGCAGCCCGATTCTGTTTTAAAAGACGCCAGAGCTTCTGATATCAACAATTTCCGTACAGAGGTGCTGATGGAAAAAGCCGATTTTGTAATCGCCTTGTTTGGCGAGAAATATAAGCAGTGGAATACCGCGATGGATGCTTCTTATGCCATCGCAAAAGGAAAGCCGCTCATTCTCATCCGTCCGAAAGAACTTCATCATCCGCTGAAAGAGCTTTCCGGAAAAGCGAATATCACGGTCGAAACCGTCAATCAAGCGATGAAAGCACTCTCTTATTTATTTGAAACAGAATAAGCAGGCCGCCTTTATGCGGTCCTGCTTATTTTTTTACACATTTTCTCTGATCGTTTCGACCGTCTGTTTGTCACTCGCCATGACCAGCTTAATGAGCATTTCTTTCGCCGCGGCATAATCATCGACATGGATGATGGCGGCATTTGTATGAATGTATCTTGAACAAATGCCGATGACGGCAGACGGAACCCCGCTGTTTGATATGTGGACCCGTCCGGCATCCGTTCCCCCGCCTGAAGCGAAATATTGATAAGGGATATTGTGCGTTTCCGCCATATCAAGGACGAACTCTCTCATCCCGCGGTGCATGACCGTCGTTCTGTCGAGAATGCGGAGCAGCACCCCCTCGCCGAGACGGCCGAACAGCTCCTTATCGCCGCTCATATCATTTGCCGGGCTGGCATCAAGCGCGAAAAAGAGATCAGGCTGAATCATGTTGGCCGCTGTCTGCGCCCCTCTCAAGCCGACTTCCTCCTGAACGGTGGCCCCGGCGTACAGATTGTTCGGCAGGTCTTTTCCGTGCAGCTCTTTTAATAGTTCAATGCTTAACCCGCAGCCGTAGCGGTTATCCCACGCTTTGGACAATATTTTCTTCTCGTTGGCCATCGGGGTGAACGGGCAGACAGGCACGACCTGCTGTCCCGGTCTGATCCCCATTTTGACCGCGTCCTCTCTGTCATCGGCACCGATATCAATCATCATATTTTTGATCTCCATCGGCTTTGCGCGCTGGGCATCCGTTAAAATGTGGGGCGGGATGCTTGAGATGACGCCGATAATCGGTCCGTTATCCGTCTGCACCTCGACGCGCTGGGCAAGCAGCACCTGACTCCACCAGCCGCCGAGCGTCTGAAATCTCAGCATGCCGTTATCCGTAATCTGCGTTACCATAAACCCGACTTCGTCCATATGGCCGGCTACCATAACGGTCGGCGCATCTTCAGCGCCGCGCCTTACTCCGAAAACACTTCCGAGTCTGTCCTGCACGATGTCATCCGCATATTTCGCAAGCTCCCGTTTCATAAAGGAGCGGACCTGATGTTCATTTCCCGGTGCACCGGGAAGCTGCGTCAGCGTCCGGAAAAGCGTTTTCGTTTCCTCATTCATATTTTCCCCTCATTTCTATGTAATGCTTTTATTTTATTAGAAAAACAACCGTTTTCCAAGCGCTCAGATTGAATGGGCTGTAAAACCGCCGCTTTACTTAACACCGTCTGGCATCTTCTGTATAATAAAAACTACGACATAATTGGAGGTGCTTCATATTGAAATTACGTCATTTTCTCTTAGGTGCAGGAGTCGGATTATGCGCTGCCATCGCAGTGAAAAAGTATGCGATGAAACCTTATATCTCTTCAGAAAAAGCGCTCCGTATCGTGAAAGCGGCTTTTAAACAGCGCGGGCCGATAGACGGATCATGGATTTACACAGAGCCAGAGCCCTACCAGGTAAACGGAGAAACCATCCAGGTATACAAGACCGGCGTGACACGTTCGGCATTCGGCGAACTGGAGCAATATGAAGTTATGGTCAATGCAAAAACAGGCCAGATTGTCGATGTCATTGATTCTGTCGCCTCATAATTCGGACAAGCAAAAAATAAAGCCCAAAACCATCAGCGTTTTGGGCTTTATTCGGTTACATCGGCCGAATTCGTTTATATACGGGGTGCCACATCGCGTCCTGCACCGCTTGGATCAGATCCTCGGGTTCCGTTTCCGCTACACCGTCCTGAATCGCAGCTTTTGCTACAGCTACCGCCACAGTTGCCGATACCGTCCTGAGATCCTCCACTTTTGGAAGCATCGGCGCCCCCGGCTTGCCGACGTCCACCATACCGGCGATGGCATTCGCGCAGGCAACGAACATATTGTCCGTAATGAGCCTTGCTTTTGTCACAATCGTGCCGAGTCCGAGTCCCGGGAATACGAGCGCGTTGTTCGCCTGTCCGATATGGTAGGTAACGCCGTTATACGCAACAGGCGGAAACGGACTACCCGTAGTGACAAGCGCGCGGCCTTCCGTCCATTTAATCAAATCTTCAGGTTTTGCTTCTGATAATGTCGTCGGGTTTGACATCGGCAAAATAGCGGGCCGTTTGACATGCGAGGCCATTTCTTTGACGATTTCTTCCGTAAATGCGCCTGATACGGTGGATGTGCCGATCAGAATCGTCGGCTTGGCCTGACGCACAGTCTCCGCCAGATCAATTGATCCGCCTTCACCGCTGCGGCCGTACTCTTTCACTTCATCAGCAGGGCGCGCGTACGGAACCTGAAAATCACGCAAGTCCTTCATATCATCCGTTAACAATCCGTTTCTGTCGATACACCAAAAATGGCTGTAGGATTCTTCTTCGCTTAATCCGTCATGCACCATGGCTTCGCGCAGCTGCTCAGCAATTCCGATACCGGCCGTTCCCGCGCCGAAGACGACGACTTTATGCTCTTTTAAAGGCACTTTTGATGCTTTTGCACACGCTAAAACAGCTGCAAGCGATACCGCGCCCGTTCCTTGAATGTCATCGTTAAACGTACAGACTTTATCTTTATACCGTTTTAATATGCCGCGGGCGTTAGCCGTACCGAAATCCTCCCAATGAAGCAGCGCATTCGGGAATGTTTCCCGGGCAAGCGAGACATACTCATCAATAAAGCGGTCATATTTCTCGCCGCGCACTCTTGAATGCTGGTTTCCGACATACAGCGGGTCATTTAAGAGGCTTTCCTGATTTGTTCCGGCGTCCAAAACGACCGCAAGCACTCGTGACGGATCAATTCCGGCCGCCGCCGTATAAACCGCGAGTTTTCCGACAGAAATGGCGATGCCGCCGACGCCCCAGTCACCGATTCCCAGAATGCCCTCCGCATCTGTGGCAACGATTAAGTCAATGTTTTCATTTTTTCCGAACTGCTGAAATGCGGCGCGCATTCCCTCAGGATCATCTATTGACAAATACAGACCGCGGGGTTTTCTGTACTCATGGCTGTAACGCTGGATCGCGGTGCCGACGGTCGGCGTATATACGATCGGCAGCATTTCGCCTAAATGATCATTTAACAGCCTGTAAAATAACGTTTCATTCCGATCATGGAGAGCGGTCAAGTAGACATTTTTGCTCAGCTCATCAGGCTGCGAACTGAATTGTTCGTAGGCCCGCCTCGCCTGCTCTTCGATTGTCAATACTTTCGGCGGCAGAAACCCCTCGAGCCCGAGTTCCTTTCTTTCCTCCTGTGTAAAGGCCACCCCTTTATTTAAAAAAGGCGTAGAAAGCACTTCTAATCCGCGCAGAGTTGTTTTGATTTCTCCATCTTTCGTCACTTGAAATTGATTCACCTGTCTCTTCCTTTCAAAGCAATTTGTCTTAGGTTTGCTTTTATTCCCGAAATTCATACAGGCAAATCATCGATCCGCTTATTTTTTCTCCCGTTTGACAGATGCAGCCACTTCGCCGTCTTCTCCCCATTTTACCGCTCTGTAAATCGCATCGTGATAGAAAATGAGCCAGGCGTCTTTTTCTGCCGCGAACGTCTGCCATTTCTGCTTTTCTGGAATAGAGGTCATCGGATAATCATCGTAGGCCAGCACCCATAACGGATTTTTATGCGCATTCGTCGGCATCAGGTCGGCAAAATGCACAGCCGCCTCCCCACCGTCTTCTAAGACGATGACGCTGTGGCCGTCGCTGTGGCCGCCGGTGTGGTGCATCGTAATGCCTTCTGTCAACTGATACTCGTTTTCAAAGGTTTCGACCTGATTTTGTACCGCCTCCCAATTTTCTCTCCAATATGTATTTTTCGATCTGATATTAGGGTTTCTCATTTCGCGCCACTCAGTTGCAGAAGTGATAATGCGGGCATTCGGGAAAACAGAGACAAGCTCCTCTCCGCTGTACTCCGTCAGGCCGCATGCATGGTCAAAATGAAGATGGGTCATCGCGGCAATATGAATGTCCTCACAGGAAAGCCCGAGGTCACGAAGAGATTGTTTCAGATTGGATTCCTGTGTTACGCCGTAATTCCTTTTTTGTTTATCAGAGAACTTCCCTCGGCCGATACCCGCGTCAACCAATATATTCAGGCCGTTTTTTCTGATCAGAATCGGGTCTGTTCTTAATTCAATCTGGTTTTTGTCATTTACGGGGTATTTTCTCGACCATAAAGGTTTCGGAACAACGCCGAACATCGCTCCGCCGTCCATATGCGTTACACCGCCGTCCAGCCATGTTAATGAAATATTCCCAATATTCAATGTCTCCATCTTGATCCCTCCTGATGTAATGGTAGCAAATGGCGGCATAAAAAAACAGACTCCCGCATCAGAGTCTGTCTTTTGTTCTCCATTCAACTTCGGCCCGGTAAATCGGCTGGCCGAGCGCGGAGAATTTTTCTTCGTATTCTGTCATAATATTGCCCTTCGGATCGCTGTTGTGCAGATCAAGGCTGACTTCCGTCAGAAGCAGGCCGTATTCGGAAAAGCTTTTCAGAGAGTATTCGAATAAACCGCGGTTATCGGTTTTAAAATGAATCTCACCTGTTTCGCCCATCACTTCTTCGTATTTTTTCAAGAACGTTTTAAATGTTAAACGGCGCTTTTCGTGGCGGTTTTTCGGCCACGGGTCAGAAAAGTTTAGATATACGCGCTTGATTTCTCCCCGTTCAAATACGTCATTCAGTGTTTCCGCGTCTATATTTAACAAACGGACATTGTGAGCCCCGCTGTCCTTTACTTTTTGGACGGCAGTGACGATGACGCTTTTAAACAGCTCAATCCCGATATAGTTGATATCCGGATTCTGCTTGGCCATTCCTGAAATGAACTGCCCTTTTCCCGTACCGACTTCAATATGGATCGGGTTGTCATTGCCAAAGACCGTGTTCCACCGCCCTTTATACTGGGCCGGATCACTGATGGCGATGTCAGCGTTTTCTGCCAGAAAATCATTCGCCCAAGGTTTATGGCGCATTCTCATATGATTGACACCTCTATCTATAATTTCGAGTAACAACATACCATGAAACATAAAGAGCCGCAAGCGCCTTTTAAAGGCGCCGGCTGCATAAAAAAAGAGGCTCCCCGGTCCGGAACACTCATGTGATGCATAAAACCGCACCGCTTTGCACAATGTATGACACAGAAAGGATGTGTATATGAATCATGGGCTTAACAAGCGAACATCAGGTCCGGTTATTAAAGGACATACTGGCCGACCATCAATTGGATTGCTGCGGCACGGTTGCCGAGTATGAACAGCTGGAGCGCGTCATCAAATCACTGATGGCCAACACCGGGCTTGATTCAAATATAAAAAACGTGCTCGAGGATGTCTACCGCTACAGCCAGTCCGGCATCACGGCCGATTCCATCGACACGCATATTCAGGAGCACCAAAACCATTTGTCCCAATGGGTGGAGCAGATGGATTCGTACTCCTGACTACTTGACAATCCGCTTCATCAGGGCATGAAGCTCTTCCATGGCATCATGATACGCTTTGTCGTTTCCTTTTGATTTGTGCCAGGCGATGAAGGTGATGGTCTCCGATAACATGTACCACGCCATCCTCAGCCGAAGCCCTTCCGTGAGCTTCATGCCGTACATCCCAAGCCAGCTGTCCCACGCTGGCTCTTCGACGTAATGATACAATAAAGGGCCGAGATCCATGGCCGGATCAGCTATCATGGCGCCGTCCCAATCTATTAAATACAGCTGGTTGTCTTCAGACAGAAGCCAGTTATTATGATTCACATCACAATGGCAAACGACTTTTTCACCGAATTGCACCTGATCCACATGAGCTTCCAAATAAGCAAGGCCTTCCTGAATAAGCGGCGAAAATTGCCGCACGGCAAAGACGGCCTGCTTCAGCTGCGACAAAAGGGCGCCCGGATCAAGCGGTTCTTTTCCCAATCTTTTCAGCATGTCGAGCAAAGCTTTTGATGTGTGGATTTTGCGGAGCAGCTCAGCCACCGGGCGTCCGCTCATATCCTTTGCCTTCAGCTCCCTGCCCGCCATCCAATGCTGAGCCGTAATGACGTCTCCGTTTTCCATCCGTTTCGTCCAAACCAGCTTCGGAACAATGCCTTCGGCGGATAACACGGCTAAAAAGGGCGAGCTATTACGTTTTAAAAAAAGCTGTTGGCCGTTATGTTTCGCATAATATGCATCTCCTGTAGCTCCTCCGGCGGGGAAGATCTCCCAATCGCTACCTAGTAATTGTCCCAACCAGTTCATATCAATGTTCAACCCATCATTTCTTAAAATATTTTAGAATAGGCCTCCAGCCTTTCTCTATTGGCGGAGCGGCCTGTCATAAACAATTTCATGAGAATAAAAAAGACAGCTATTGAGAGTCTCATATGCTAATCAATAGCCGTCCTATAAATTTTAGCGCTACAGCACAAACTTCGTCAAGCAAAACTAGCAAGAACACCTGTGAATTCTGAAGATTTATGCCGCGAACCGCTCTTTGCCGTGAAACATTTGACGGGTTTCATTTGTTTATTATGTTTTTATTTTCAACGGCGTACCGCCCGGCATAAGCCGAAACGGCGTCGTTCCGATCAGCTCGCCGTCAGCGTGAAACGGAATTTTCCCATCTGTTTCAAAAACGAATTCCTTCCCCTTTATCATCGTCACTCCGTCCATTTTGATATGCCGGCCGAAGCTCATCGCCCATAAAAAACGATACAGCGAGAAAAAAGACAGGTTTTCTGCGATGACAATATCAAAATGGTTTTGACGGGGATTTGCTGAAGGCGCCGCTTTCATGCCGCCTCCGTAATAAGGGTGATTAGCCGCAATGACAAACCAGACATTGCGGAATTCACGCCTCTGGCCGTCTGCCGTGCAAACAAATCTGAACGGCTGAAACCCCGAGGCCGTATGTAAATGCGCGAGCGGGTAAATCACAAAGCCGAGACGAAAAAACCGAAGAACGCGTGATAACGGAAAATTCGCCGTTGCCTTCAAAACTGAGGCATCGAAGCCGACAGACAGGTGGTTAATAAAATAAAGTGATTGCGCTTTGTCATGAAAAAAGTTGATGCTTCCCGCAAAAAATTTCCGTGTGAGCGGGCGGTGCAGACTTTTGATTTCTTGGAGGAGCGCCGACTTCTTAATACCGAGCCCTTTGGAAAAGTCATTGTACGAACCGGCAGGCACAAAGGTCAGCTCAATCTGATCCGTTCCTTTCAGTCCGTTAATGACTTCATGCATCGTCCCGTCACCGCCGATGACGAACAGCCGCTTAAGCTTATGATCCTGCATCATTGAAATCTGTCTCGCCAGCACTTCCGCATGTCCGGGATGCCCGGTCAAAAAAGAACGGTGGCTGACCCCGCGCCTGTTCAGCTCTTTTTGAACTGATTTCCAGACACGCCGGCCCCGCCCCCCTCCTGAGACCGGATTAATAATAAAAAACCATTGACTCATCGTTTGTTTTCACCTGCTTCATAGATGAAGAGACAGCCGGCAAACGTCCGTTTTAATCAAGCCATTCCTGTCTCCGGCTTGAATCGCTCAAGCCGTAAGACAAAAGAGCCTTCGCCGCCTTCAGCTGGTGGTGCTTGATCGGCGCCGTATTTTTCTGCTGCTTTTCCAGCCACTCTGCGGCAGTCCGTTTATCAGCTATTTCCAGCCCGTACGGCGGCTCCGGATAATCAATATAAGACGTTCTGCTGAGCAAAAGCTTCCGCACGGGAATGTCGGCCTGCTTTTCTTTTACGATTTGCGAAACGACCGAGCCCGTCCGGTGCAGGCTGAGAGACGGATTCAATACTTGGCGCGTGCTGCCGGAGCCTCTTTCTTCCCAAAAACGGTGTTTTGATCCGATATATACGCTGTCCTCTTCCGCTTCCATAAAAACAGCGCAGAAAATCTCCAGCGGCGAGATGATGATCATGCTCAGTTCGACGGACGCCTGCTGAATTTGCAGAACCGGATGATACATCACAAAATAGGAATCGGGCAGCTTTTGAGCCAGCATTTTTAACATCCCGTCCCTTTTGACCGCCTGTGAAAGCTCAGACTTTTGAGAAAGCGTGGAGCTCGCCCATTTTAATTGAAAGTCATACAGCTGATCTTTGAAAAAAGACGCGAGCTCAGACTTTCGAGACGGGAGATTCCCGAACAGCGCCTCTTCTCCCTCCGGCTCATCAAACCATTGGTGCCTCTTTTCATTTATATCGGCCATATTTTCTTCTTTTCTCTTTTTTAAGGAAAATTTTTTCCTGGCCGGCGCTTGATCGGTTTCCCCGCCTGCAGCCGTTTTCGTTTCTTTTTCTTCCGTCTTCCGGTCAAACGCTTCAAGAAGCGTCTCCCAGCGTTCTTTCTTCAGCCGGATAAACTGGTTCATATAATGATATGGATCAAGTTCATATCTGGATATGCAGTCGTGAATTTTGATGATCTGTGCCATGTGATTTCTCCACTCCGAATATTTGTTTATGTCAATTGAAACTGTGCGATTTCTTCATATTTAGGCGACCGGTCAAGATGGGTCTGAAACAGGGAAAACCGGCTGACGGCACTTTGCACCCTGCCGCTTTCAAACGGCACATCGTCAGGAAACGGCCGGTCTCCCGCCCACTTCCGCGCCATCGTCATATGAGGATGATACGGGCGTTTTTCCACTTGAAAACCGGCTTTCAAAACAGCCTGTTTTGTTTTTTCCCGCAAATCAAAGAGCTGTTCATTCCGTTCGGGCTCAAGGTGAAGCACTCTCGGCTGTCTGCGGTCGCCGAAAATATCCAGATGCTGAAACTGTACGGTAAACGGCTGCGCTGCCGACGCAGCATCTGCGAGCAGCGACGATAATTTCGCAAGCCGTTCTTCATCCGCGGCTCCGAGAAAAATGAGTGTAATATGATAGTCATGCGGGTGCACCCATTTTTTAAATGTTAACACCGGCTCCTTTTTGGCTGCTTCCCAAATCGGTTCAGCAATGTCAGCCGGAATCGGAATGCCGATAAAATAATGCGGCAATGAAGCTTTCATACGAGGATCTCCCCCTCTTTGGTTATGGTGTTATTATAAAACGGATAAGCGGAGAGGAGAACCCTGTCCGCTCATTATGATAGGATATTATGTACCGAACGTTTTATACAGAAAGGAATGAGCCGGCCTTGAAAATCGTAAACAGCACGGCGGAGCTGATCGGCAGCACACCGATCGTAAAGCTCAATCGCCTTCAGCCAGAACATGCAGCACAGGTCTATTTAAAATTAGAATCGTTTAACCCGAGCGGCAGTGTCAAAGACAGAGCGGCTTACAATATGATCATTGAGGCGGAAAACAGCGGGCATTTAAAACCCGGCTCTGTCATCATCGAACCGACAAGCGGCAACACAGGCATCGGCCTGGCGATGAACGCGGCGGCGCGCGGCTACAAGGCAATCCTCGTCATGCCTGACACGATGACGAAAGAACGCATCAACCTCCTGAAAGCGTACGGCGCGGAGGTTGTGTTAACACCGGGGGCGGAAAGAATGCCCGGCAGCATCAAAAAAGCGAAAGAACTCGCCGAACAGATTCCGGGAAGTTTTATCCCGATGCAATTCGATAACGGCGCAAATCCAGATGCCCACCGAAAAACGACCGCCATTGAAATCTATCAGGCCGTTCAGCAGCTCAACAGACCGCTCGGTGCTTTTGTGGCAACGGCGGGAACGGGCGGAACCATTACCGGAACCGGAGAAACGCTGAAGGAGCTTTTCCCGGATATGATTGTTCATGTCGCCGAGCCTGCGGGATCTCCCGTCCTGTCTGGCGGAAAACCCGGCGCTCATAAGCTTGTCGGGACAAGCCCCGGATTTATTCCCGGCATACTGAATCAGGACGTTTACGATGAAATCATGAAAATATCTGATGAAGATGCGTATACGACAACACGCCGTCTGGCCCGGGAAGAAGGTATACTCGTCGGCCCGTCTTCAGGCGCCGCCTGCTTCGCCGCCATTGAAACCGCAAAACGCCTCCCTTCCGAACAGATCGTCATCTGTATGACGGCCGATACGGGAGAACGTTATTTATCAACGGATTTATGGTCATTTGAATGATAAAAAGGGATGCCGCTTTCGGCGTCCCTTTTTATTATCACTTGGCAAGCTCATAAATGGCTTCGGCGTATAAAGCGGTTGACCGGAGAAGGTCATCGATTTCAATGTACTCATCCTTTTGATGCGCGCTGTCAGGCCGGCCGGGGAACAGCGGCCCGAACGCGACGCCCGCCGAAAGGGATCTCGCATACGTTCCTCCGCCGATTGAAATCAGATCCGCTTTCTTTCCCGTCTGTCCTTCGTAAACCTTTTGAAGCGTCTTTACGAGCGGATGATCGGCTGAAACGTGGTGCGGTTTGCTGTCTTTAAATTCTTCAAGCCGGAATTCTTCAGCAGACGTAAAAGCATCACGGATGACATTGCTGTCTGAAGTGACGGGATAACGGATGTTGATGCCGAGTTCTCCTTCCTCACCCTTTCTGTATGTAAAGGTGCCGACATTCAATGTAAGCTCTCCGCTGATGTCATCCCTGCAATCAATTTTCAGCTTTTTGCCTCGTGTATCATTTAAAAAATAGTCACTGACGGTTTTGACAAAGTGCTTTCCGGCTCCATCCAGCTCCGTTCCGTTAAGGCATTCAGCAAGCTTTAAGCCGGCATTGACACCATTATCCGGTTCCATCGCGTGGCATGATTTTCCATATACCCGAAGCGTCAGTTTTCCATTTTCCGAAACTGCTTCACCTTGTGTTTTTGACTGCTCAAGCCATTTGCTGAAATATGCGTGCACGGCATCAAGACCGTCCCCTTCAATAACCGCTTCAGCCACATCCGGCACCATGTTCAAGCGAAGTCCTGAACGGAATGACAGAAGCCCGTTTTTTGCGTCTTTGTCAGAAGCGCTTTTTGCAATGCGCAGTGACGCATCTATAATTCCTTTTTCCGCGTTAATGATCGGAAAATCCGCGTCAGGAGCAAAGCCGATGTCAGGCATTTTTTCGTGTTTGAAGTAGTGATCCACGCATCTCCAATCACTTTCTTCATCCGTTCCGATGATGATTCTCACGCGTTTGGATAAAGGAAGCTGCATGTCTTTGACGATTTTCAGCGCATAAAACGCCGCCATTGTCGGCCCTTTATCATCAATGGCGCCTCTGGCATATATCCGGCCGTCCCTGATATCGGCTGAAAACGGATCGCTCGTCCAGCCGTCTCCGGGCGGAACGACATCGACGTGGCACAGAACGCCGACGATTTCGTCACCCGTTCCCCATTCAATATGGCCCGCATAGCCATCAAGATTCTTTACGGTGAAGCCTTCTTTTTCACCGAATTCCAGCAGTGACGTCAGGCTGGCATTGACGCCTTCTCCAAACGGCCGGCCGGGACCGGCTGTTGATTCGTCCATTACGCTGTTGATCTGCAAAAACTTCTGCGTGTCACGGATCAGATCTTCTTTGTTTCTGATGACTTCAACTTCCCAGTTCATCACAAATCCCCTTTCTTGATAAAGACTTGCAAAATGTCGATAAAACGAATAATATAGATGATGTTTTGAAAAAATGTTCGTCATTGGAGGTACTTATGTTTCATCTCGACAAGCATCAAACGACAATAAAAAGAGAAATTACCGCGGGATTGACCACCTTTTTCACAATGGTGTATATCATTGTCGTCAATCCGGTGATCCTTTCCAATGCGGGAATTCCGTTTGACCAGGTGTTCACCGCGACGATTATCGCTTCCATTGTCGGAACTTTATGGATGGCTCTCGCTGCGAATTTTCCGATCGCCATTGCCCCCGGCATGGGCTTAAACGCGTATCTCGCCTTTCACGTTGTCGGCACAGGCAGCGGCATTACGTATCAGACGGCTTTCAGCGCCGTTTTTATCGCGGGAGTCATCTTTATTATTTTATCGTTAACGCCTTTAAGAAAACAACTTATAGAAGCGATTCCGGACAATTTAAAATACGGAATTACGACCGGCATCGGCTTATTTATCGCTTTTATCGGCTTACGCCAATCCGGAATCATCACGGCTGATAAATCTAATCTGGTCGCACTCGGCGATCTTCATTCGCCCGCCGTCATTTTAACGCTTATCGGACTTATCATCAGTATTGTACTGATGGTGCTGAATGTTAACGGGGCTCTGTTCATCGGAATGGCGCTGACCGCCGTCATTGCCTTTTTGACCGGGCAGATTCATTTCGCGAAAGGATTCATGTCCTTCCCGCACCTGCCGGAGGGGCTTTTAATCACAAATCCGTTCGGAGCTCTCGGGGATGTCGTGCATCACGGTCTGTACGCTGTTGTGTTTTCTTTTCTTCTCGTTACGATTTTTGACACGACCGGCACCATGATCGGTGTCGCCGAACAAGCGGGACTGATCAAAAACAATCAGCTGCCGAATGCCAGAAGAGCGCTTTTGGCTGATTCGACCGCTACGACGGTGGGAAGCATCTTCGGCACCAGCCCGACGACCGCGTTCGTTGAATCTTCAGCAGGTGTGGCGGCCGGCGGAAGAACGGGTCTGACGGCGCTGACGATTGCCGTTATGTTTGCCGTTTCCATGTTTTTCAGCCCGCTTGTCAGCGTCTTATCGGAAGTGTCCGCGATTACGTCACCGGCTCTGATTATTGTCGGCAGCCTGATGATGGGTGCGGTATCGAATATCCGCTGGAATGAGCTTGATGAAGCGTTCCCGGCCTTTCTCGTCATTTTGGCGATGCCTCTAACGTCCAGTATTTCAACCGGAATCGCACTCGGCTTCATTTCATATCCGCTTGTTAAAGCAGCTAAGAAAAAATGGCGCGAAATCCATCCTTTAGTCATCATCTTCGCCGTGCTGTTTTTTATTCAGCTTTTTATTTTGAACGGACATTAAGAAAAATCCCTTTCCTTTTTCGGAAAGGGATTTTCACATATAAAGAACGGAAAGAATCGCGGCAATGAGACACCAGGCGGAACAGATGATTTGAATGACGGTTAATGCGCTGTTTCGCGCCCTGAAATAGTCATCACTGTCTCTCTTGATACCGCTTAAAACCGGTTTATCCGTGATCCGGTCAAATAAAAGTGACGCGGCATAGCGGCTGACGATCGCAAACAAAATGAGGACTGCCGGCTTCACTAAGAGCGGAAGAACGAGAATAAGAGCCGTAAAAGCCGCGGTTAAAAGGTAAAGCTGCCGGAGATACCCGCCGTTTCGAATCAGCACTTTAAAGAACAATTCTTTCCACGCCGTATACGCCGACCGTTTTGTAAAGATGTGCTTTGAGCCGGGATATAAAAACGGCTTGCTCCGCCCTTTATGTTTACCATTCGGGAGCTGCACATCATGGCTGAGCATCAAAACAGAGGCGGCGAATGAAAGCTTGCGCCTGTTCTCCTCAAGCACTTCTTCCTCAAAGGCTGATAATGTCTCCGATCCTTTCCAAGTCAAAAGAGCGGAACAGATGAACAATATACATCCCGCCGGCCAAAGCCAATACCATTCGGCGGCAAAGACGATCATAAAAAACGCACCCGCCATCAGAACCATCACTTTCAGCCAGCCCGCCGCCTGATTCCCGAATGTCCGCCTGCTGTTTTTTCTGTGCCGGTGCACCGCTAATATTGCGGTATGGAAGCCGAACAGACAGCAAAACATACCCGAATATGCCGGTAAGGTACAGTCACCGTATTGGCGCCATAAGGGAAATAACAATACGGCAAGCGCACCCCATTTGATAAGGGAAAGGAACATCGAATACAAAAGCGCGTACCGTTTCAGCTTTTGCATCAGATGTTTTGCATGCACCAAAAATACGTGATCCGCTTCCAGCAAAAAGGTATGAATAAAACCCGTGCACAACAGCAGGGCACTGAATACATACAGCCAGCCCCATCCTAATACTCCTGCCGCTCCATTAAGAAGCCCCCTGCCGTTCAGCCATTCAGCATATTGATAAACGGCAAATGCGGCAGCGGGAAGAACGATATACAGCGCGACCGTCCAATCAATGACCGTCTGAAACACCTTCCATTGATACCGCCAATAATGAAACAGCCTTTGAAAAAACAAAGCCCGCCCGGTCATCGCTGACTGCTCCGAACCGCTGAATAAAAGCAATCCAGCAGTGAACGGCTCCCCGTTTTTTCCTGAAGCTCCTCTAACGTGCCTTGAAGAAGCAGAGCGCCCTGATCCAGCAAATAAAACCGGTCGCAGATTTTTTCCGCCGTATCCAGAACATGAGTGCACATCAAAATCCCCGCGCCCCTTTCTTTCTCAGCAATCAGCATGTCGGTAAACAGCTTCGTTGAGATCGGATCAAGTCCGATAAAAGGCTCATCAATGATGTAAATATCCGGCTTCGCCAAAAATGCCTGTATGAGCATCAATTTTTGCTGCATCCCTTTTGAAAAACCGGAAGGCAAATCATGTTTTACAGACGTCAGCGAAAACTCTTCAAGCAGCCGCCCTGCCCGCTCACGGCACTCTTCCCCTTCCATGCCCCGCAATGACCCGGTCAGCTCGAGATGCTCCCAAAGCGTCAGTTCATCATAAAAACTCGGACGCTCCGGTATGTAAGCATAAGATGAATCATTCCACTCAATACCGCCTTCTATATCCCGGGAAAGCCCGAGAACCGCCTTTATCACTGTACTTTTCCCCGCGCCGTTCGCTCCGATTAAACCGGCAATTTCACCCGCATTGACTGACAGAGATACATCAGAAATCACCTTCGGCCTGTCAGCATAACCGGCGCAGACAATGTTTGCATTCAATAATTCTCCCAAACTTCTCACTCCCCCGTTTTCATACGGACATGTATAAAAAAAGTTTCAGTTTCCATAATAATAAAAGCGGACCGGGCATAGTAATGCACCAAGGCGGCACCCATTTGGAAAAAATTATCTGCTCTTATTCCTAGATTCATGTTGTCCATATCGTGTATAATGGAGGCAGTTAAAAGAGAAAAAACAGAATGTCATCCTTTGTTGCTTATTCGTACGAAGTTTTAGAGTCGAAAGTTGTGGTATATCAAGTCCATCCGATCTTATGATAGGGAGTGGTTTTTTGAAACCTTCAACAAATCGTATGCTGACTCGGATTAAATCAGTTTACATGTTCATCCAGGAAAAAGGCCTTGTGACAACACAGGAACTGGTTGATGAATTCGGCATTACACCTAGAACCATTCAGCGAGACTTAAATGTGTTAGCATACAATGATCTTGTTCATAGTCCTAGCCGAGGCAAGTGGGAGACAACACGAAAAAAAGTGAAAATTACATCTTAAGCGAACAATTACATAAGGCCCTTTTCGGCCTGACATGCTGCAAGGCAAAGCAGCGTCTTTGCCTTGTTTTTTGTTCCTCTATATAAAAAGCCCAAAACAAATCTGTTTTGGGCTTTTCTGATATCGATTACACTTCAGCGCCTCTCAGCGTTTCGAGCTCTTCTTCAGTCAGCTCGCGGAATTCTCCCGGTTTAAGATCCGGGTCAAGAGAAACAGCCCCCATCGAAAGCCGCTTCAAATAAGCCACTTCATTTCCGACAGCCTTTGCCATCAGCTTCACCTGATGATATTTGCCTTCTGTAATGGTCAAATGAATCACCGTTTCATCCGGGCTTTCTGTAATGATTTCAACGGCTGCCGGCTTCGTTTTATAGCCTCCTTCAATGACGACGCCTCTTTCCAGATGAACGATGTCTTCCGGTGACAGAGGCGAGGTTAACCGGACCTCATATGTTTTAGGCACATGCTTTTTCGGAGAAAGCAGGCGATGAGCGAGCTGCCCGTCATTGGTCAGAAGCAAAAAGCCTTCCGTATCCTTATCAAGACGTCCTGCCGGAAACGGTTCAAATCGCTGTTCTTCAGGCGTCAGCAGATCAACCACCGTCTGCTGGCGGCTGTCTTCGGTAGCGGACAGCACTCCTTGCGGCTTATTCATCATGACATAAATAAATTCACGATAGTCTGCCGGCTCTCCGTATACCGTGATGTCCTGTTTTTCCGGATCGACATGGGTTTTCACATCTTTCGCCGGCTCTCCGTCAATCATGACAGCCCCGGCCTTGACGATTTTTTTCACATCTTTTCTTGAGCCGAATCCGCTGTTGGCAAGCAGCTTATCAAGTCTCATCCTGATCCTCTCCTTTAAAAAGAAAAGCCCGCGATAAGCGGACTATTCATTATTTCTCAATGGGCGGAATGCCTGCCTCTCCTTAAAACGCGGGGCAGACGGTTTCCAAACATTTTCTGTAAAAATCCGATTCGGTACGCGGCAAACATGTACACCGCACCGCCGACAGCGGCGCAGACAAAGACGACAATCGCCGCATGCACCTGGCCGCTTTGGTATGTTACAAAGAAGCTGAGCAGCCATTGAGTCAGCTTGACCGCGACTCCCATCAGGACGGACAGGACTGCGATTAAAATGACCCGTTTTATAAGTACCGTATACGAATAGCCCGCATGGCGCTTAATCATAATAAAACCGTACAGAAGAGAAGCGATATAACCGAGCGCCGTTGCCAAGATGGCCCCGTCTCCCTGAAACAGCTTGATCAGCGGCACGTTCAGCACCACTTTTATAATGACGCCGATGAAAAGGCTCACGACAGCAAATTTCTGCTTATTAATCCCTTGCAGGATCGCGGCGTTTACGGTAAACAGAGAAAACAGTATCGCGACAGGCGCGTACCAGAACAATATATCCTGTCCGATATCCGGACGAAGACTTTCAGAGCCGTAGAAGAACGTATAGGCCGGACCCGATAACACGGACATCCCGACAACGGCGGGAATAACCAAAAACAGAATGATTTGCATCGTCTGGTTAATCTGCTGGTTCAAAAGCTTATAATTCCTGCTCGTAAACGATTCAGTAATCGTCGGAATCAGCGTCAGACCGAAAGCGGTCGCCAGAGAAACCGGGATCATAACAAGCTTCGGCACATAAAGGGTGACAATCGCAAGCATGTCCTGGCTGATATCCTTATGGCCCGCCGCAATCATCGCTTTATTAAACGTATTCGTATCGATATATGAATACAAAGGAATCGCCAGTCCGACAAATACGTAAGGAGCGGCATAACTGAAAAGCTCAATGAACATTTTTTTATAACTTAAGTTCGCAGACGGGACGAGATTCGGCTTCATCGCCAGGAGATCGCCCTTCCGCTTATTCCAGTAAATATAAAGGACGACAAGCCCTCCGAATGATCCGATCAGCGCCGCGAAAGTCGCGTATCCGACCGCGATGACAAGGCCGCCGTTGATCACTCTTAAAATCAAATACGTTGCGCCCAATAAAAAGATGATCCGGGCAAGCTGCTCCACAACCTGTGAAACGGCTGTCGGCCCCATCATCTGATGACCTTGGAAAAAACCGCGCACAAGACTCATAATCGGCACGACCAAAAGTGCCAGACTGACCATCCGGATGACATAAACGACGTGGTCAATCGTAAGTCCGTTGTTACTCGTGCCGCCGAGAGATGTTTCCGCAAAAAACGGCGCCGAAATATAAAGAATTGAAAAAGCGATCATCCCGGTTACGAGCATAACCGACATTCCCGCTCTCAGCATCCGCCTGCTCGTCTCATAGTCTCCTTTGGAGTTATATTTCGAGACAAATTTTGAAACCGCGGCGGGAAATCCCATCGTGGCAATGTTTAAAAACAGTGTATATTGATTATATCCGTATTGAAACAAAGCTCCGCCCGTCGCTCCGACCATCGCTCCGAACGGGATCAGATAAATCATCCCTAAAATCCGCGATATATAGGTGCCGAGCGTCAGCACGAACGTGCCCCTTAACAATTTGCTTGACATGTTTCCTCATCACCATTTTCTACGAAGATTCAACTTTTCTATTTTAACACAACTGGGCAATTAGACGGTAATAATTACAGCGGGAAACTTTTTGGGAAAACTCTTTAAAAAACAAAATACGTTTAAGGATTCCCTTTCTTTCGCTATAATAGCAGAAAGCGGACATTTCCGCCTATTATACGTGAAAAAGAAAGTTGTTGATGAAAGATGAAACATTATGACGTGATTGTGATCGGCGGCGGCCCGTCCGGTTTAATGGCTGCGATTGCGGCAGGTGAAGAAGGCGCGGACGTATTATTAATCGATAAAGGAAACAAGCTGGGACGGAAGCTGGCGATTTCCGGCGGCGGGCGCTGCAACGTGACCAACCGCCTCCCCGTTGAAGAAATCATCAAACACATCCCCGGCAACGGCCGCTTTTTATACAGCGCGTTTTCCGAATTTAATAATGAAGATATCATCGCCCTTTTTGAAAAACTCGGCATTCAGCTGAAAGAAGAAGACCACGGACGCATGTTCCCGGTGACGGACAAAGCGCAAAGCGTTGTCGATGCGCTTTTGAACCGATTAAAACAACTGAATGTCACCATCCGCACAAATGAAAAAATCAAAGAAGTGCGGTACGAGAACGGCAGGACAGCGGGCATTACGACAAACAATGACGAACACATTAACGCAGACGCCGTCATTATCGCGGTCGGCGGAAAATCAGTCCCGCATACCGGCAGCACCGGAGACGGCTATGCATGGGCGGAAGCGGCCGGTCATACCGTGACCGAACTCTTTCCGACGGAAGTGCCGGTTACGTCGTCAGAACCGTTTATTAAACAAAAAACACTTCAGGGGCTGTCTCTTAGAAACGCGGCCGTCAGCGTCCTGAATAAAAAAGGCAAACCAATCGTCACACACGTGATGGACATGCTGTTTACCCATTTCGGCTTGTCAGGCCCCGCCATTCTCCGCTGCAGCCAGTTTGTCGTCAAAGAACTGAAAAAGCAGCCAGAGGTCAAACTCCGCATCGATCTGTTTCCCGGCATCAACGAGGAAGAGTTATTTCAAAAGATGCACAAGGAACTGAAAGACGCACCGAAAAAAGCGCTCAAAAACGCGCTGAAGCCGTGGATGCAGGAACGGTACCTGCTTTTTCTTCTGGAACGGAACGGTCTTGATCCGCAGACAAGCTTTACGGAACTGCCGAAGGATCAATTCAGGGCTTTTGTCAAAGACTGCAAACAATTTACGGTTGCCGCTGACGGAACGCTTTCTTTGGACAAAGCGTTTGTCACAGGCGGAGGTGTTTCCGTAAAAGAGATTGAGCCGAAACAAATGGCGTCTAAAAAAATGGAAGGCTTATATTTTTGCGGAGAAATACTCGACATTCACGGCTATACCGGGGGCTACAATATCACTTCAGCCTTTGTCACAGGGCGTCTCGCCGGTTTGAATGCAGGACGTTTCTCACGCTCGCTCTAAATGGTTTAAAGCGCATTTACCTGAGCGTCCCCGTTGATAATTGACCAAAAACATGATAGAGTTTTCTGCGTTTTGTTTCACCTGATAGAGGGAATAGGAAGAAAGGAATGATCTGCAATCGTACGACCATACTAAAACAAAATGGCGTATTGAAAAAAATAGTCAGAGGGTGAGAACGTTTGAAGAAGAACATCTCCAGTGTTTTTTGGATTGTGATTGTCATCACAGCCGCTGCGGTTTTATGGGGGGCCATTTCTCCTGACAGCCTGCAGCAAGTCACTGATACGGCACAAAAATTTATTACGGATTCTTTCGGCTGGTATTATCTGCTGGTCGTTTCTATATTTGTCGGTTTCTGTCTCTTTCTCATTGTGAGCCCGATCGGCACAATAAAACTCGGAAAACCCGGGGAAAAACCGGAATTCGGCTTATTATCATGGTTTGCCATGCTTTTCAGCGCGGGCATGGGAATCGGTTTGGTATTTTACGGGGCTGCGGAACCGATCAGCCATTACGCCATCAGCTCTCCCTCAGGTGAAACAGAAACGCCCCAAGCATTTCGTGATGCGCTCCGGTACACATTTTTCCACTGGGGGCTGCACGCTTGGGCCATCTATGCGGTCGTCGCTTTATGTATTGCATATTTTCAATTCAGAAAAGACGCGCCCGGTTTAATCAGCAGCACACTGACACCGCTTTTGGGCGATAAAGTAAACGGGCCGATCGGCAAAGCGATTGACTGTATCGCCGTGTTTGCGACCGTTGTCGGTGTGGCGACAAGCTTAGGGCTCGGAGCGACTCAGATCAACGGCGGTCTGCATTATTTATTCGGCATTCCGAAAACATTTTCCATTCAGCTGATCCTGATCGCTGTCGTGACCGTGTTATTTTTGATTTCTGCGTGGAGCGGAATCGGCAAAGGGATTAAATACTTAAGCAATACCAACATGGCGCTCGCGGCTATTTTAATGATCTTTATGCTCATTGCAGGCCCGACGGTGCTGATTATGAACTCATTTACCGATTCTATCGGCCAATACATACAAAATATCGTGCAGATGAGCTTTCGCTTGTCTCCGAATGATCCCCAAAAGCGCGAATGGATTAACAGCTGGACCATTTTCTATTGGGCCTGGTGGATATCCTGGTCGCCGTTTGTCGGCATTTTTATCGCCCGTGTATCAAGGGGCCGGACGATCCGGGAATTTTTAATCGGGGTATTGGTGACACCTTGTATATTGGCTTTCTTATGGTTTGCGATCTTCGGTGTATCCGCGATGGATCTTCAGCAGAAAGGCGTATTCAATGTCGCGGGAATGTCAACGGATACGATGCTGTTCGGCGCACTCAGCCACTATCCGCTGACAATGGTGACATCCGTATTAACGCTTGTTCTGATCGCTGTATTCTTTATTACATCAGCGGATTCAGCGACATTTGTGCTTGGAATGCAAACGTCTTACGGCTCTTTAGACCCGTCAAACCGGGTGAAAATCATCTGGGGCGTCATCCAGTCCGCCGTGGCAGCGGTTTTGTTATATTCCGGCGGTCTGGCCGCACTGCAAAACACGGCCATTCTCGCCGCGGTTCCGTTTTCAGTCGTGATCCTTCTGATGATCGTGTCTCTGTACAAGTCATTAGCGAGCGAGAGAAAAGGAATCAAACAAGCGGAGAAATACCAAAAACCAAGAAGTCCCCGCGTCAAAAAAGCATAATGAACAACGAAGCCCGGCATTTCGTCCGGGCTTTTTTATTTTCGGTATAAAATGAGAGCGGAAAAACAATAAAGCTGCTCACCTTCAGGATCACAGGCCGCCGCTACCGTATATTTAATATCAACGAGCTGTTCATCAGAAATCCCCTTTAAAAATGTATTGACTTCAGTCTGCAGATCCTTTTCATGCTCCTCATCAAAAACAGCTATCTTCAGCACATCACCCTCTCCTTTCTCTATCAATTTATTCCGGTTCAATTGAAATATGATAGAGAAAAACAGATTTTCTTTTTTACTGATTTTTACTAAAAGTATCCAAAAATAGTTGTTGAAAACGCTTACTCTCGTATGATAATATCATTTTAACAATAACCAGGTCATTTCTGTTTAGTAAATATTTAGTAAAAAGGAGATGCGAAATGGTCCGTCTCAAAGATATTGCCTTACAGGCATCTGTATCCAGCGCGACAGTATCGAGAATTTTGAATAAGGATGACTCTTTGGCTGTGACTGATGAAACAAGAGAAAAAGTTCTGAGGATCGCCGATGAGCTGGGCTATCAGCCGTCGGCAAAAAGACGGAAGAACCGCAGCCGCAGCGATTCAGCGCCCCTGATCGGCGTTGTCAGCTGCCTGTCACCGGAAGAAGAACGGCAGGATCCTTATTTTTCGGCGATCCGAAAAGGCATTGAGGAAGAATGCTTTCGGCAAAAAATTTTTATCACATCTTCTATCCATCTCGGTTCTTTTCAAGAGCATATGTTTCACGAACTGGACGGCGTCATCGTCATCGGCAGCCTGCAAGACGAGGCGCTTACGAATATCAGCGCCGCTTTCAGGCACGCGGTATTTGTTAACGGCACCCCCGATCCCGCCCGCTACGATTCCGTCAGCGTGGATTTTTATGCCGCAGCGCAAAAGGCGATAGAACATCTTCTGTCGCTCGGTTACCAGCGGCTCGGTTATATCGGCGGCCGAGAGCGGGAGCATACCGTCATAGACGGTGTAAACAGCAATAAAACGATTGAGGATAAGCGTCTGACCGCTTTCTTACAAATGGCCGGCGCCGAGCCGGAGCATGTACTGATCGGCGAATACAGCATGCACGAAGGGTTCCGGCTGATGAATGAAGCCATCAAAGGCGGAAGTCTCCCCGATGCCTTTTTTATCGCAAGTGATTCGATGGCTGTCGGCGCTTTAAAGGCCTTGCAGGAAGCCGGCCTTCAAGTCCCGCGCGATACGGCGGTTGTCAGCTTCAACGGAATTGATGAGGCAGAATACGCCAGCACGCCGTTATCAACGGTAAAAGTATACACGGAAGAGATGGGCCGGACGGGTGTCAAATTGCTTCTCGACCGTTTAAACGGCAGAACCGTCCCGCTGGCCGTGACGCTCCCCACTTCATTGATTGTCAGACAAAGCTGCGGCTCACAAGAAAGGAGGTGACGTGTCCCGCAGCGTTTATATCATATTTAAAGGAGGAAAAGATGAAACGCTTACTGGCTTTGTTTCTTTCTTTTACTTGCATGATACTTCCCGGCTGCTCGGCAGAACAGAGCGGCGCCGGAGAAAAGCAGAAAACATTGACAGTCTATTCCACCATATCCTCAGACAGCGAACGCGCCGTATTCAGAAAGTTGGCTGATTCATTCCAAAAAGAACATCCGGACATTCAAGTAAACGTTCATTTCCCAGGCAATGACTACGAAAATATGATGAGGGTCCGAATGGCAGCCGGTGACATGCCCGACCTTTTCGACACACACGGCTGGGCCAAAATCCGCTACGGAGAATATACCGCCGACCTCAGCGGCATGTCTTGGACGAAGCGGCTCGATCCGAATTTAAACAGCATGCTTAAAGACGCCAAAGGCAGAATATACGCCTTCCCTCTGAATCAGGCAAAGGACGGACTGGCCTACAACCGCACGTTGTTGGAAAAATACAGAATCAAACCGCCGGAAACAATGGATGATTTTATGAAGGCATTGAGACAGATTAAAGAAAAAAGCGGCGGAACAGTCACCCCCTTCTGGTTTGCCGGCTATGAGAAAAGCTCATTTGCCCAATATTACGATCAATTCGCCGCACCGCTTCTCATCACAGATCCCGCACACCGTTACAAAAAACAACTGTTAAACGGAACCTTCCGCTGGACACACTTCACCTATTTATCTGACAAACTGAAAGAGATGCAAAAGGAAAACCTGCTCAATATAGATGCCGTGACGGCAAAACGGTCCCAGCTCATTGAACTGATGGCGCAAAACAAAATCGCCTTTACGCTGCAGGGCGGCACCCTCGGCCAAGACGTCGCTCAAATCAATCCGAAGGTAAAAGTCGGCATCATACCGACCCCGGCCGTCCACAAGGGAGACGCGCCGGTTTGGATCGGAGGCGAACGTTACACGCTGGCGGCATTCAAGGATTCCCCGCGGCTTAAAGAAGCGAAACAGTTTATCGCATTTATGGCCCGACCCGAGCATGCAAAATCAATTGCCGAAGCGACCTCGCTTCCAGCCGGATTAGTGAATGTGCAAACGGACATTTTCTACGCAAATGACTATAAGCGCTATCAGCATATTAAGGTGCAGCCTTATTTTGACCGCCTTTATTTGCCGAACGGAATGTGGGATGTGATGGGAACAGCCGGGCAGGAGCTGATGGCCGATATCTTAACCCCCGCTGAAATTTCAGCGAAACTCGGCAGTGAATATAAGCGGCTCCGGCTTCAATCTGATTCACAGGGAGCTGAAAAAGAATGAGTGATCTTGCAAGAGAAACCCAAGGATTTCAACATCAAAAGCCGGTAAAATCCGCGTCACTATGGTGGATGTACGTTCCCGCTCTTGCCACGGTTTTTATTTTCATGATTTTTCCGTTTGTCAAAGGCGCTTTTATCACATTTACAAACTGGAACGGCTTCTCACAGACGTATCAATGGGTGGGAGTCACTCAATATAAAAGGCTTTTTACAGATCCGGACACGTGGCTTGTTGTGAAAAACACTTTGCTTTACGGCATCGGAAGCACTTTATTTCAGAATATGCTCGGACTTTTATATGCGCTGCTTTTGAATCAGAGCTTAAAAATGAAGGCGCTCACAAGAACGATCGTCTACTTGCCCGTCATTATCAGTCCGCTGATAATGGGATACATTTGGTATTTTATTTTCTCATATGACGGGGGTGCGCTGAATGATGTACTTGGCGCACTGGGAATCGGTCCTGTCAACGCCTTGGCAAGCCCTGCGGCAAACCCGTGGATTATCGTCATGATTAACACGTATCAATACGCAGGCATTGCGATGATTGTATATTTGGCGGGGCTGCAAAGCATTCCGAAAGATTATTACGAAGCCGCAAAAATGGATGGCGCTGGAGGTCTTCAGCCGTTTTTCACCATCACCCTGCCTTTATTGATGCCGGCTGTCACCATCAACATGGTCATCAATATCATCGGCGGACTGAAGCTGTTTGATGTCATTTTCGCGCTGACCGCAGGCGGGCCGGGCAATTCCTCTCAATCGATGTCGACGTTTATGTATGATTTATATTTTAAACGGCAGGATGCGGGATATGCCGCCGCCCAAGGCGTGTTTATGTCCGTCATGATTCTTGTCATCAGCTTTTCGGCGCTCGTGTATTTCAAGCGAAAGGAGACGGAAATGTCATGAAAACAGCCCGAATGCAGATTTTTACGCTGTTGGCAGCCGTTATCTCGTGCATTCATATTGTCCCCTTTTATATTTTGCTGACCACGTCATTAAAAGCAAAAGGAGACTACAGTTCAAAATGGTCGCTGCCATCCGCCTTTTCTTTTCAAAATTTTCGTGAAGCATGGGAACGTGCCTCTCTCGGGCAATCCTTTCTGAACACGATCATCATTACAGCCGTTTCCGCCGCCTTGTTAATTTTCATGGGTTCGCTTGCCGCATACCCGCTTGCAAGAAGAAATACAAAGCTGAACAAAATCGTCTTCGGCCTTTTGATTTCAATCATGATCATCCCGCCTTTGACTTCCATGGTTCCTTTATACAAGATGGTCGCTGATGCGGGGCTGATCAATACGCATGCCGCAGCCATTCTCATTAATACGGCTGCATATATGCCGCTGACCGTTTTCTTATATTCAGGGTTTATCCGCTCTTCCATTCCGAAAGAGCTTGAGGAAGCCGCCAGGATGGACGGCGCGGGATTGATCAGGACTTTTTATACAATCGTGTTTCCTTTGTTGAAACCGATTACCGCAACGGTCTGCATTATGTCCTGCGTGTTTATCTGGAACGATTACCAATTTGCGATTTTCTTTTTACAAGATCAAAAGGTGCAGACATTGACCGTGGCCATGGCGGGATTCTTCGGCGAAAATGCGAACAATCTTCACTTAGTCGCCGCAGCCGCAATTATGGCGATGCTGCCGATGGTCGTATTGTTTTTGGCGCTTCAAAAATATTTTATCTCAGGGCTGTCCTCCGGGGCGGTCAAAGGCTGAGAAGAAAAGGGAGGAATTTCTGTTGAAGAAAATTACGTTTATCGGAGCGGGGAGCACGATTTTCGCAAAAAATGTACTGGGGGACTGCTTACTGACTGAAGCATTAAACGGGTTTGAATTCGCGCTTTATGATATTGACGCTGTACGGCTGAAAGAATCCCAGCTCATGCTGGAAAACATGAGAGACCGCTACAATACGAGTATATCCATCATCTCCTACGATGACCGAAAACAGGCGCTTACACACGCCGGCTATGTGATAAACGCCATTCAGGTCGGCGGTTATAAACCCGCGACGGTCATTGACTTTGACATCCCGAAGCGGTACGGTCTCCGCCAGACGATTGCCGATACCGTCGGAATAGGCGGCATTTTCCGTTCCCTTCGCACCATCCCCGTTTTATTTGACATCGCAAAAGATATGGAAGAGGTCTGCCCGGATGCGTGGCTGTTAAACTATACAAATCCGATGGCCTCTCTGACCGGAGCGATGCTCAGACATACAAATGTCAAAACGGTCGGCCTGTGCCACAGCGTCCAGGTATGTACCAGAGATCTGTTTGACTCACTCGGCATGGATCACGAAGGGACGGAAGAACGCATTGCCGGCATTAACCATATGGCTTGGCTTTTGGAGATTAAAAAAGACGGAATTGATTTATATCCTGAAATTAAAAAACGGGCACGCGAAAAACAAAAGACGAAACATAAGGACATGGTGCGGTTTGAGCTGATGGATAAATTCGGCTGCTACGTAACGGAATCATCTGAGCATAATGCCGAATATCACCCGTATTTTATAAAAAGCCGGTATCCGGAGCTGATAGATGAACTCCAAATTCCGCTTGATGAATATCCGAGGAGATGCGCGGAACAAATCAACAATTGGGAAACGATGAGAGACGGCATCATCAACAACCAAAACCTGACGCATAAACGCTCAAAAGAATACGGTTCGAGAATTATTGAAGCGATGGAGACGGGCAAACCGTTCACATTCGGCGGCAATGTGCTGAATACCGGGCTGATACCGAATCTGCCGGCGAAAGCGGTCGTTGAAGTGCCTTGCACAGCCGTCAAAAACCACATTATGCCATGCTATTCGGGCGAACTTCCCGAGCAGCTCGCGGCGCTCAACAGAACAAACATTAACACACAGCTTCTAACCATCGAAGCGGCCGTTACATTAAAAAAGGAAGCCGTATATCAGGCGGCCATGCTTGACCCGCATACGAGCGCTGAGCTTTCCATGAATGACATCATATCTTTGTGCGATGACTTATTTGAAGCGCACAAAGACCGGCTTCCGGCTTATCACTGATCATTCGCGTTCCGGTCCTGGGCGGGCCGGACGCTTTTATATGTTCAGTACCAGTTTGACCGTCTGTAAAGTGTGTCCTTTAAAATCTTCTTCAAATTCACATACCCATTGAAACCCTTTCGCTTGATAAAAGGATAAGGCAATGCGGTTCTCTTTTTCTGCATGGACATAAAGCTTTTTTACCCCGCCGGACTGCCTGATGCATTCTTTAAGGAGTGCCGTGCCTATCCCGTTTCCCTGGCAATCCGGGTCAATATAGATGGCGGTCAGCTCCGCATTTCCGTCTTTTTGAACCGGGGTGGCATTTGCAAAACCGAGCACTCGCCCCTCTTCTTCTGCCACAAAGAACAGAGAATGCAAGAGCCGGCGTTCCATCATCTCATCCTGATAGGCGGATTCGAGAAACTGATCCTGAATGTGTCTGGGAATAATCCCTTCATACGTATGATGCCAGCTTCGTTCTGCGACTTGCCGGACCTGTTTGATATCGTTTGTTTTCATCGCGCGGATCATCGGTTTCACCTGATTCGCCTCCCGTTTTTTTATAAAAAAAGAAGAAAAAGACGCACGTCCCTTTTCTTCTTTCACTTCAAAGCGTTATTTCTTCGGCTTTGTTTCGCCTTCCCACTCCAGCATGCCGCCTTCAACATTAACCGTACGGAAGCCCTGCTCATGTAAATACATACAAACGTTCATGCTTCTTTTTCCGGAACGGCAGATAAATACATATTCCTTGTCCTTGTCTAACGCATCCATCTTCTCAGGGATGTCCCCCATGCGGATGTGAACGGCCTCCGGAATCATTCCTTCGGCAACTTCTTCATCTTCTCTGACATCAATCAGATACAGCTCTTCTCCCGCTTTTAATTTTTCTTCCAGTACGGCTGTGCTGATTTCATTTATTTTCAATGTGTGACACTCCCATTCATCTTTATGGTGTTAAGTATACCAAAGCCCGCGGTGCAATTTCTATGATAGAGGCTGATAAAAAAGCCCCTCTCTGTAGGAGAGGGGCTTCGTCCGGTCAGTTTGCCACGATATTGACAAGCTTGCCCGGTACGGCAATGATTTTTCGGATCGTTTTTCCTTCAAGCTGCTCTTTTACTTTTTCGTCAGCTTGTGCGAGCTGTTCTAACGCTGCTTTATCAGCATCAGCCGGAACCATTAATTTCGCTTTTACTTTTCCGTTCAGCTGGACGACGATTTCAACTTCATCATCCACCAGTTTTGATTCGTCATATGCAGGCCAAGCCTCGTATGCAATCGAACCTTCGTGGCCAAGTTTTTCCCACAGTTCTTCAGCCAAATGCGGCGCAATAGGAGAAAGCAGCTTCACAAAACCTTCAATATATTCTTTCGGCAGTTCATTCGCTTTGTAAGCTTCATTAATGAAGACCATCAGCTGAGAAATGCCCGTGTTAAAACGAAGGGCTTCGAAGTTTTCTGTCACTTTCATGACCGTTTCATGATAGACGCGCTCAAGAGTTTCGCCTGCGCCTTCTGTCACTTTGCCCGTCAGCTCGCCGTTTTCCTCGATAAACAAACGCCATACGCGGTCAAGGAAGCGGCGCGCTCCGTCAAGGCCTGATTCAGACCAGGCGATAGATGCATCAAGCGGCCCCATAAACATTTCGTACAGGCGGAGCGTATCTGCTCCGTGAGACGCCACAATTTCATCCGGATTGACGACGTTTCCGCGGGATTTACTCATTTTTTCATTATTTTCCCCGAGAATCATTCCTTGGTTATACAGCTTTTGGAACGGTTCTTTCGTCGGCACGACACCGATATCGTAGAGGAATTTATGCCAGAAACGCGCGTACAGAAGGTGAAGCACGGCATGCTCTGCTCCTCCGATGTAAATATCAACGGGCAGCCATTTATCCAGTTTCTCAGGTGAAGCGAGCTGATCCGGATTTTTCGGGTCGATAAAGCGGAGGAAATACCAGCAGCTTCCCGCCCATTGCGGCATCGTGTTCGTTTCTCTTCTGCCTTTTTTGCCCGTTTCAGGATCAGTGACTTCCACCCACTCTTTAATGTTGGCAAGCGGTGATTCACCTGTTCCGCTCGGTTTGATTTCATCGGTTTTCGGCAGAATCAGCGGCAGCTCTTCCGCCGGAACGGCTGTTGACGTGCCGTCTTCCCAATGAATAACCGGAATCGGCTCGCCCCAATAGCGCTGGCGGCTGAACAGCCAATCACGCAGACGGTATGTCACTTTTTTCTCACCGTTTTTCGTTTCTTCAAGCCAGGCGATCATTTTTTCAATCGCTTCCGCTTTATTCAGTCCGTTCAGAAAGCCGGAATTGACATGCTCTCCGTCTCCCGTGTACGCTTCTTCTTCCGTGTTTCCGCCTTTTACGACTTCTTTGACAGGCAGGCTGAACACTTTTGCGAATTCAAAATCACGTTCATCATGCGCCGGCACGGCCATTACAGCGCCTGTTCCGTAAGAGGCGAGGACATAATCCGCTATCCAGATCGGCAGCTTTTCCCCATTTGCAGGGTTTACGGCATATGCGCCCGTGAAGACGCCCGTTTTTGTTTTCGCAAGATCCGTCCGTTCCAGGTCACTTTTCGCCTGAACTTCTTTAACATAAGCGTCTACCGCTTCTTTTTGTTCAGGCGTCGTGATGGCCTCCACAAGCTCATGCTCAGGAGCCAGTACGGCATAAGCCGCGCCGAACAGCGTGTCCGGTCTTGTCGTAAACACGGTAAACGTGTCATCAGTGCCGTCGATCGCGAAATGCACGTTTGCGCCTTCTGAGCGTCCGATCCAGTTGCGCTGCATGTCTTTAATGCTTTCCGGCCAGTCAAGGTCTTCTAAATCTTCAAGAAGCCTGTCCGCATAAGCGGTGATTTTCAGCATCCATTGTCTCATCGGGCGGCGTTCAACCGGATGGCCGCCCCGCTCGCTTTTGCCGTCAATGACTTCTTCGTTCGCAAGCACCGTTCCGAGCGCCGGGCACCAGTTGACCGGCACTTCGTCTACGTAAGCGAGCCCTTTTTCGTACAGCTTGGTGAAGATCCACTGCGTCCACTTGTAATAGTCCGGATCAGTCGTATTGATTTCACGATCCCAATCATATGAAAATCCGAGCGATTGAATCTGGCGGCGGAAATTATCTATATTTTGTTTTGTGAACTCGGCCGGATCATTCCCCGTGTCAAGCGCGTATTGCTCGGCAGGAAGCCCGAACGCGTCCCATCCCATCGGATGAAGCACATTGTATCCTTGCATGCGTCTCATGCGCGAAAGGATATCGGTTGCCGTATAGCCTTCCGGATGTCCGACATGAAGGCCGGCTCCTGAAGGATACGGGAACATGTCAAGCGCGTAAAACTTCGGCTTGTCATTCTCTTCACTGACGGCGAACGTTTTATGATCCAACCAGTAATTCTGCCATTTCTTTTCTATTTTTTCATGCTGAAAACTCAACGTAAAAACCTCCTTCTGATTGAATACGGCGTATGTAGTCCAAGTATTGACGGGATGAGAAAGATTATATTCAGATTATTCTAAAACTAAAAAAACTCCCTCATCCCAAAAAGGGACGAGAGATTTTTATTTCCCGCGGTACCACCCTCGTTAGCGCGGTTTTGAGCCGCACTCACTTGATACTTTTAACGCAGTTATGCGTCAGCGGTTTTGCCGCTGCAACTCTGAGGCGAGTTCGGAAACAGACTTGATTGACTTGCACCGGCCGTCAACTCTCTGATTGCAAAATCTGCTTCTTACTGCTCCTCTTCACTGTTCTTATCGCTACCGTAATCTTACCTGTATTTTATAGAATTCTGTTCATAAGTGCAAGCAGGTTTGTATACAATGGGAATGTACCCGGAACGGGTCATGAGCGGGGATATTATTTTGATGGAGGATTTTTTTGCTGGTGTGGTTTTGCTTCGGCCGAATCACTGTTTTGTTCTCTGACAAAATCAAAGCTCCTGAGAACAGCTTCTCCGCCGTAGCCTGCGATTATGGATAAGATGACGAGTTGAATTCCTGAATCGGGGTCAGCGGATAAGACAAGTAAGATGGAAGCAGCCATTCCGATAAAACCATCTTCCAAAAAACCGAGATAGATAAACCGCTTTGTCATTCTGGGTTTCTCCAGCCTGCCTCTCTTTTTCACATGACCGAGAACCCCCATGATTCCTCCAATTACACAAGCAATTATTACCTGATGCAGCATCTTCATCACCTTCCTAAAGCCCTTATTTAGTAAAGCGACTTCAGGCCATCCAGCCCCCTTACGAATACGATGATTTTCGATATCTACATACCGGCGATTGAGCAGGAAAGTAAAAAGCTTGTTTCTTCCATTATATGTGAACACATGATCGGTAAGCTTGATGCATTAGATTCATTTTTCACCCAGTGACAATGACCTAGTCACTTACTTAGCGATGATGTGCCTTCCCTTTATATATTCAGTGTATATGAGGACAAGCCCGAATGACAAATTGCAAACTTCGGCTGCTTGAATCAGAACATATGTTATGCTACGGTTACTGTAGATTCATTTAAAAAGGGGAGAAACACGGCTGAAAAAGCGCGCAGCTTTACGGCCAAAAGGGGGTTTTACATGGCTGACTCAAATGTATTCGGAAAACTGGAGCAGCTGGAGCTTATCAAAAAGGCGCTTGATCACGCACGCATCGGCGTGGTGATTACAGACCCCTCTCTTGAGGACAATCCCATCATATATACAAATCAGGGATTTATGGATATGACAGGCTACTCTTCCGAAGAGATATTAGGTAAGAACTGCAGATTTCTGCAAAGCAAAGAAACCGACCGTCAACAAGTCGCGAAAATCAGAAAGAGCTTAACCCAGAAAGAAAAGATCACGGTGCGGCTGAAAAACGTCAAAAAAGACGGCACCCCATTTTGGAATGAACTCAACATTGATCCTCTTTATGTTGAAGACAAGCTCTATTTTGTCGGTTTTCAAAAAGACATTACAGAGCAGAAAGAATACGAAAAGCTCCTTGAGGATTCCCTCACAGAAATCACGACGCTGTCAACACCGATTGTTCCGATCCGAAACGGCATCTCCGCTTTGCCGTTAGTGGGAAACTTAACGGAAGAACGATTTGATTCAATTGTGACAACTTTGACAGACATATTAACCGCATCTAAAGATGATTACTTAATTATAGACTTATCAGGTCTGGCCGAGGTAAACGAACAGACCGCAGACCGGATTTTCAAATTGCACCACCTGCTTAAATTAATCGGCACAGAATTGATTATCACCGGTATCAAGCCTACCCTCGCCATGAGAATGAATCAGCTTGATGCCAGCTTTTCTTCATTAAAGACATATTTAAACGTTAAGGACGCCGTCAACGTGCTTCCGGTCGTATAAACAAAAAAATCCCGCCGAAACAGCGGGATTTTTTTATGTCGTCATCGCACTTGGACGTTTTGTTTATTAACGGTTTTCAGGCGTTTGTCGTACAGCACCGTCGCTGCGATGCTGACAACAAGAAGCACCATCAGGATCAACAGCAGCACGCTCATTCCGTACTGATCAACCAGCACGCCGCCAAGGAGCGGCCCGATCATTCTGCCGCCCGTCGCCGCACTGTTGACGAATCCTTGGTAAAATCCTTCTTTCCCCTTAGGCGCAAGCTGATTGGCAATGGTAGGCACGGCAGGCCAGACAAGCATTTCTCCGACGGTTAAAATCACCATTGCGGTGAGGTACATCGGAAATTGCTTGGCGCTGAGAAGCACGCCGAACGAGACGATAAAAATACAAAAGCCGATGACCATCTGCGTTTTTAACGCACCGGACCATTTTTTCAGAACAGCTCCCATGAGAGGCTGTCCGGCGACAATTAATATTCCGTTTACGGTCCAGAGCACACTGTATAATGAAAGCGGCATACCGATGCTTTGAGTATGTGACGCAACGGTTGTGGACCACTGCGAATAGGCAATCCACCCGAGAACATACCCGCCGCTCAATATGAGAAGCGCCGTAAATTTCGTTCTGCTGCTGACAGGCTCGTAGTCCAGAACAGAAACCTGGCTCGCATTTTGGGTTTTGATATTTCGAAACCCGAAAAATACGATAAGGAAAAACAGCACATACAGCAAAGCATTGGCTAAAAACACGTACGTAAACGAGTACGCCGCAACCATCCCGCCGAGTGCCGAGCCCACGGCGACACCTGCGTTCTGAGCTACATAGATCGCATTAAAAGCTCTCCGCCCGCCTTCTTTCCATACCGCTCCCGCCATGGCGTAGCTGGCCGGAAACACGATACCGGAACCGAAGCCGACAATGATGAGCAGCCAAATATAAACGGGCCATTGATGAAACAGAACGAGTCCGAGAAGACTTGCCAATGTGATCATAATGCCCAGCATAATGGATTTGAATCCGCCGATTTTATCAAACAAAAATCCGCCGCATAAATTCCCCGCCACACTGGCCCCGGAATTCAGCATCAGAACAACCCCCGCAACAGTCAGCGATTTCCCTAAATGATTATGAATATAGATCGTATTAAGCGGCCACAAAAAAGATGCGCCCGTCACATTGATAAACATTCCGATGATTAATATCTTCAAAGCGCGCGGCATACCGATCCCCCTCTCTCTATAAAAAACCCCATGAAAAAACGGAAACCGCAAGCCGCGGCTCCGTATCGAACACGTTATCATAGCACATTCATTCTATCGCCGCGGACGTCTTTTTTCAACATCAGAATCTGAAAAAAATAATGCCGGAATGTTGAAAAAATTACAAATGATTGGATTCACAAAAACAGGCCGGCCTCATGCTCTTTTCCTCAGCAGCCAAAACAGAATATACAGAATGAAAAAGCTCATTATCACCGCCGCTTCCATTGATAGAAGATACCACAGCCAAGGTCCGAAAACGTTCAGAAGCGAAGCGGTCTTCGGTTTTTTCATTAAATATAAGTAATTTGCATTCAGCACACGATCAATAAAAAAGACACACGCCCCGTACAGATTTACGATCAGCACCGATACCCACAGTCCGCGCGCCGACGGTCTGTACTTTTCTGCAGCGGCCATGAATAGACAGGTAAGAAAAACACAGCCGTGGGAGATGAAAAACACGATGTACCGAAAATGAGGGAAAGAATACGCCCCTAAATCAGGTGTTGCCATCGCCTGTACGGCGCTGCCCAAACCGGCAAAATAGAGGAAGGCGAACAGTTTTTTGCTTTTTGTCATGACCATCAGCATTGCCAAATAGACGGAAAGGTCGCTCAGCTGCAGCGGCAGAGCTGTTTTCAGCGACCAGGCATGATGACAAAGCAGCCATATATGATAGCTGATCTGCGACACGGCAAGGAGAATGAACAGTACATAGCGGAAAACGCGATTCGACCGGCCGTAGTTGAGCTTTTTCCGGAATACGATCACGCCCGCCCCCAGCAATCCGATGATCAACAGCGTGAAAATGTGTTCCTTGGAAAAAAGATGAAAGGCTCCTGTTTCAGATTTCAATTGAAAATACTTCTGCATAAGGCTCCCCCGCGCGAGAAAATGACGTATGTCTATTCTTTTAAAAATCGCTTTCTTCTATTCATACAAAAAAAGCCTCCGCTTATGCGGAGGCTCCTCAACTTGTTTTACAAGGCGGATTGAATGACCTTTTTATAGTATAGCACCGACAGCATGCCGAAGATGGAGTACAGCAGCGTATACAGCGCCATGACGATGATCATCGGCGTCCACACTTCCGTTCCGAATAAAAACCATCCTGACTGAACGGCAAAATAGCTGTGGAACAGCCCGAGAATGAGCGGAATCCCGAAATGATACGCCTGCTTCCGGCGGATGCCTTTCAGCAGATCTCCCGTTGTGAAGCCGAGCTTCCGCAATATCGTGTAATCAGCCTTCTCATCCTCACACTCGCCCATTTGTTTAAAATAAAGGATACAGCCTGAGGTGATCAGAAAGGTTAATCCTAAAAACCCGACAATAAACATGACCAGCCCCATGTTTTTCTTTTGCGTGTCAGCCGTTTCAAATTGTGAAAGCGCACCGTCTGAATAGTGCTGCGCCTGAAACAGACCATCAGCTTTTTGGATGTCCTCTTCACGTTTGAGTGTAATGCCGAAAAACCGATTTGATTTTCCCTGAATGGACGGGTCGATATCTTTCTCGATCCGGTCGAATACCTGCTGCGTGACGATAACGGTCGGCAGCCCTCCGCTTGTAAATGTATATGACAGAAGGAAGTCGTTCTTCAAGCCCTTATACGCCAGCGGTATTTTATCCGTTTTGCCGTTTATATCAATGGATCCTGACGTTTTCAGGTCGAGAAATCTTTTCATCATATCATTATATCCGGTAAACACGGCTTCTCCGTCAGAAAGCTCCGTCCCTTCTGCGTCTTTCTCGCTAATAATCGGCAGCGCCAAGCTGGACGGGTCTTGTTGAAAGCTTTTCATGTCGCCGTTTATGATGTTCTTCATATTGACACCGGCTTGAATGGTCTTGATTGTTTTCACTTTGTGTTCAATTCCGTTTTTCTTCAATAAAGCGGTAAATGAGCCAGTCTCCTTTTGGTTATCAAACGCAAAGTCCGCGGCTGTATTTTGCTCAGCCGATTTTTCCGCGGAATAGTACGAGATATAGCTTAAAGACAGCAAACCGATTGCCAGCGCCGAAAGAGTCGTAATAATCGTCAGCAGGACGGCGTTTGACTTCATCCGGAACATGATGGATGACAAAGACAGCACTTCACTGACATTCAGATACCCGCCTTTTGATTTCCGGATGAGATTTGCCAGAAAGCTGACCGAACCTTTATAAAACAGATAGGTTCCGATAATGACCGAGCCGAGAATAAACACCATGGCCGAAAACAGTTCATTCATGCTCGTAAAACTGCCTCCGAATAAATCCGCGGACACGGCATAGCCGGCGATAATGGCCGCAATACCGACAACACCGATCGACATCTGCACCCAAGAAAGCCGTCTTATGCCGCTTTCTGACGATGACGCGGTTTTAAATAAAGACAAAATGCTTTGCCGTTTAATAAATAAGTAATTCATCATCATAATCAGCACGTAAATCGCCCCGAACACAATTAACGTCTGAACGAGCGCCTTGCTTGAAAAAAACAGTGAGACAGAGGCTTTCACACCGACTGTATGAAACAGCATCATCATACATAATTTCGAGAGAGAAAAGCCGGCAAAAATACCGATCCAAATCGATCCGAAATACAAAATGAAATTTTCTGTGCTGAGTATGCGGAAAATGTGCATTTTCGTCATGCCGATTAATCGGAATAAGCCGATTTCCCGGCCGCGCCGTTTAATAAAAATGGTGTTGGCGTATAAAAGAAATACCGACACGATCGCCACAAGCAGTACAGAGGCGGCCCGGATTGCCGCCGCTCCTTTTATGGAGCTTTTCATTTCATCAAGCGCCGGATCGTATTGCATCGTGACAAACGCGAAATAAAGGGCGGCGCTGAACACCAGCGCAAAAACGTAAAGGTAATAGTTTTTCAAATTCTTTTTCAGGTTCTGGAAGATCAAATGATGAATACTCATGCCTGAACCCCGCCCAATACACTTTGCGTTTTCATAATATCCTGAAAAAAGTCCGGTCTGTCCTGGCCGCCTTTATTCAGCTGTGTATACACACGGCCGTCTTTAATGAAAACCACACGTCCGGAATAGCTGGCGGCAACCGGATCATGCGTCACCATCACAATGGTGGCGCGGCGTTTTTGATTCAGGCGGCTGAGTTTATTCAGTAAATCCATGGCAGCCTTTGAATCGAGCGCTCCGGTCGGCTCATCAGCAAAAATAATGCCCGGCTCGTGAATAACAGCTCTTGCGGCAGACGTCCGCTGTTTTTGCCCGCCGGAAATTTCACTCGGATACTTATGTCGCAAATCATAGATCCCAAGCTCCTCTGCCGTCTCGGCAAATCGCAGGTCCGCCTCTTTCTTAGACATTTTCGTAATGGATAACGGCAGGAGTATGTTTTCTTTCACGGTCAGGGTATCCAATAAATTATAATCCTGAAAAATAAAGCCGAGATGCCGTTTTCTGAATTCGGCAAGCTGTTTTTCTTTCATGGATGTAATCTCCGTCTCATTCAGTTTAATGGTGCCCGCGCTCACTTTATCAATGGAGGAAAGCACATTCAAAAGGGTCGTTTTCCCTGATCCCGACGGGCCCATAATGCTGACGAATTCCCCTTTGTGAATCTGAAGATCAATTCCTTTCAGCACCTCTTGTTTATTCAGCTTGTTTCCGTAGCTTTTTTGGATATTGCCTGCTTCTAAAATCATCACGTTCTGATTCTCCTTTTACATTGGTTATCTTTATTTTAAAAACAGAAGCCGTTTTTTTCGTTTGATTAAGCGAACAAAAGAGAAAAGCATGTGACACTTTTGTCACACGCTGAACATGCTGACGGCATCGTTCTGTTTCGGAAACACCAAGGTAAAAACCGTGCCGCTTTCCGGCTCAGAGCGCACGCTGATCCGGATGAGAAGCGGAGCCGCGGCTTTTTGAGCCAAATACAGGCCCATCCCCGTTGACGCGTGATCACGCCTCATTCGCGTCGAGGTAAATCCCTTTTCAAAAATGCGCGGAAGATCTTTGGGCTCGATGCCGATGCCGCGGTCTTCGATATCCACATGCACCCGGCCGTTTTGTTCATAGCTTTTTACGGTAATGTCATCCGCCTCACTGTATTTGACGGCATTGCTTAACAGCTGCCTGATGATGAAGGAAAGCCATTTTCCGTCACTGTGAACGTCTGGTGAATCAAGCTGAATGTCAAACCCGATCCCTTTTTGTATACACCAAGATTGCAGATTTTTAATTTCTTTGAAAACGAGCGGTCTGAGCTGAATTCTCTGGAATAATAAATCATTTTCAATAAAGGACAATCGTTTCTGATGAAGCTGCTGGTCCAGGAGATGGTGAATCCGCAGCCATTCATACAGCAAAGGGGCTTTCAGCGGCTGTTCATCAAGGCGCTCGATCATGAGATGCATCGCTGTCAGCGGTGTTTTGACCTCGTGAATCCACGACATCAGATCGTCCTTTTCATGCTCTGACGCCGCCTGAAGATCAAGTGAGCTTTTTCTTAACTGCTCTGTCTGCCCTTCAATGCTTTCTTCAACGATAGACTCAAACGGACTGTCAGGCGCTTTAAGGTAAGACATGTCTAAATTGGCGTCCCACTCTCTTAAGCTTTTATAATAGGCGGTCTCTTTACGATAGCGGAACAAGAGAAATACAAGAAACACAAGAAGCGACAGGTAAACGAAATACAGCACCGAAAAAAACGGAATAGACGGATCAATATATGCCGCAAAAAGGAGCACAGCCTGCTGCAAAAGAAACATCGCGATCCAGCTCTTTCTTTCGAGCAGAAATGATTTAATCATAAAGACCGTCTTCTTCCTTTGCGATGTATCCCTGCCCCACCTTGGTTTCAATCATTTTCCCGATGCCTAATTGATCGAGTTTTTTCCGCAGACGATTGACATTCACCGTCAGCGTATTATCACTGACGAAACGCTCATCATTCCATAGGCTTCTGATGAGTTCTTCCCGGCTGACGATTTTATTTTTCTGCTCAGCCAGCAGTTTTAAGATCAGCATTTCGTTTTTGGTCAGCTCGACCGAACCGTTTTTACGGCTGACCGTGTTGGTTTCTGTGTCAATGACCGCCCCGCACCATCTTTTCATCAGCGCCGGTTCTGTGCCGTATTGATGCACACGGCGGAACACCGCCTGTATTTTCGCGATTAACACATCAAAGTGAAAAGGCTTCTGAATAAAATCATCTGCCCCGAGCTGCATCGACATGACCATATCCGCGGGATGATCGCGCGAGGACAAAAAGAGAATCGGCACGTTTGATTGGGAGCGTATCATTCTGCACCAATGAAAGCCGTCAAATTTCGGCAGCTGTACATCAATGATCACCAAATCAGGCTTGATTTCGGTAAACTCCCGGATGACCCGGCTGAAATCTTTTATTCCGTGCACCGCAAATGACCAGCCCGTTAATCTCTCTTTCATCTCGTGAAATAAAGTGTTATCATCTTCTATTAACAAAATGTGAAACATGGTATCCGCCCTTTTCTGATAGATAGAGGAAAAACCGGCTGATGTCCAGCCGGCTTTTTTCCTTTACAGTTCTCTTCTTAATGCGGTCAGAACGTTGGTTTTTGTCGCTTTGCGGGCCGGATTCATACCGGAAATCACCGCGACCCCCGCACAAATGACAACTGCGATCACAACGAGGCTGAGCGGGATATAGGAGAAGGTATAATGAAGATCTTCGGCTCCGGTGTTTCCCCCTACCGCTTTCAAAATAACCGGCACAGCCAGATTGACGGCAAAACTCACTCCGTAAGAAATGATAATCCCGATGACAGAACCTAATATCCCGATATAGGCGCTTTCCATCAGGAACATTCTGCGGATGATGGACGGGCTTGCGCCGATCGCTTTCATAATCCCGATTTCCTGCGTTCGTTCCGTCACCGCCATCGTCATCGTATTGAAAATACCGATGGCAGAAATCACGACGGCGATAAAGCCGACAAAGATCAGGCCGATTTTAAAGACAAGGAAAAAGGTGTTGACGCCCTTCAGCTCGGTAGTGACAGATCTGACATAAAAGCCGTCATCCGTGAGGTCATGGGTAAGCTGATCGACATGATCGAATTTGTCCGCATACACATTAATGCTTTTTTCCGCATTTCCATTCTTCAGATCCAAGAATGTTGAGAAGTCTTTCTTGAATTGATCACTCACAAAAATATTTGTATCCTCCATCCAATCTTGGGACGGTTTTTTTGTAATTCCGACTACTTTAAAGTCGTACGTTTTCGTTTTCTCAACGTCTCCGTCTTTGTTTGTTTTGGAGATGCTCAGCTGTATCGTTTTATTAAGCAGGTCTTTCGTATAGCCTTTTGGTTTTTTCACCTCCGACATGTCGCCTTGGTGATCATTTAACTCTTTGTCGTAAGCGTCAGCCTCTTTTTTCGTCAATAGGTTCTTCGCAAAATCATAGCCGACCACGATTTCATTCTCTGTGCGTGCGACTCTTCCCTGATCAAGCTCCATATTGGCTTTGACTTCATCGTTCATGTTTGTCAGCACAATGGCTGAATCTTCATTTGTTCGGTTTCCCAATGACGCTTTGTTCGGTTCATACACTTGTGTTCTTTCAACGACAGACTTGACATTTTTATACTTTTCCAAGTCTGATTTCTTCACGGCTTTTCCGTTCTCTTGGCCGAGCACATTGATTTCCGTAACAATCTGCTGGCTCATCGTAATGTCTGTAATCGTTTTTTGGATGCCGAATCCGACGGAAGCCAGCACTACTAAAAACGCGCACGCCATTGTCGTCGCCAGCACCGTCATGAAAACACGCAGCCGGTTTTTCTTCATATTTCTTCTGATAAAGTGAATCTGATCCTTAAATCTCAACAGTAACGCCCCCTTTTAATACACCGTCATGCAGCTGGAATTTTGAATGCGCGATCGAAGCGACTTCATCGTCATGCGTAATGATGACAAATGTAATCCCGCGCTCCCGGTTCAGCTGCTGAATTAACGCAAGCACCTCAAGTTCCGTTTCTGAATCAAGGCTTCCCGTCGGCTCATCAGCTAAAATAATTGACGGATTTAAAATCAGGGCTCTTGCGATACTGACACGCTGCTGCTGGCCGCCTGACAGCTCATTCGGATAATGATTCGCATGATTCTCAAGTCCGACCCGTTTCAGCATGTCCGCGACTTTCTGCTTGCGTTCAGACGGTTTGACGCCTTTTAAGGCAAGCGGCATTTCAACATTTTCATAGGTTGTCAGACTCGGAATGAGCTGAAAGCTTTGAAAAATAAAGCCGAAATGCCCGAGGCGGAACTGCGCCCACTCTTTTTCACTGAAGCCCGTCACATCAGTGCCGTTAATGACGATACGGCCCTTCGTCGGCGCTATGTATCCGGATATTAAATTCAGAAGCGTTGATTTTCCGGAACCGCTCCGACCGACGATACAGGCAATTTCCCCTTTTTCAACGGTCAAAGAGACATCCTTCAATACCGGAACCTCACTCTCTCTGCCTTTCCTGCCGATTTTAAATGAATGATCAATATGCTGTACTTCTATCACGTACACCACTCCCCCTTATATCTGTTTCGTTTTTTTATAGATGAAGTAATAACTGATGAAAAACCCGATAACCGCGCCGATAAGCATGCCGAATATGTAACCGGTATACGAACCGTTATAAGCATATCCGCATACCCCCGCACTTCCCAGCATACTGAGCACCATGACGAGCACTTGAATGGTGCGTTCAATGTGTTTGCTTAGGATAAAATGTCCGCTTCGTTCACTCGGCATTTTCAGGAAATTCACATAACCGAATAGATAGAAACAACATCCCATTAATGCGGAAATTAACAATGCGTGTTTCATGTAATACATCCATGATGTATGGATGTAAGCGGCAGGCATGAAATAGATCAGAAATCCGCTCCAAGGGAAATCAATATCCGGCACAGCCTGCCTGCCAAAAAGGAACTCAGCGTTTAACAGGTAAATCGTCATAACCACGATCGGAAAGACGGAAACCGTGAACGCTGTGATCAGCTGCGCCGCTAAATTGCCCGTTATCGTGCCGGCAGCTGTCACTAATGCATAAATCATCAAGCTGATGACCAGCATCCCTGCGCTGAACGATTGAAAATGATGGACAGCGTCAGGATTAAGCGCTAGAAACAATATGTCAGATACTCCGTAAGAAACAAACTGCGAGCCGGCTAACACGGCTGCTCCCAAGAAAAACTTCGTATGAAATATCCGGCTTCTCGAATACGGAAGACTCAGTGTAAACATCCTTTCAGCCCGGCCTCCTCTTATCAGAAAAAGCCCCATCATAACCGGAGGAATGAAATGCAGCCCGATCAAATTCCGATTGCTGTAATCAATACTGAACGTACAAACTGAACCTGAATATTGATGAAGCGCACTCAAACAATCCTTATAGTGAAAATACTCATTTATAATTGCCAAAGGGCCTAAAATAGCTAAGAACCCCGCTGTAAGAAGCAGCAGCATCTGCCGCTGCTTCCATTCTTTATAAAGCAAACCGCTAATCGGCACCTTGCCTTCCTCCAAACTGTTCATTCTCAAACAGATCTACATATGCTTTGACTTCCTGTAAACCGTAAAATAACTGATGAAAAACCCGATAACCGCGCCGAAGATAATGCCGGCTAAATAGCCGAACATCGTGTCTGTGACCCCATATCCGAAAACGCCGAAACCCATAACAGCAAAGGCAATCACCAAGATCTGCACCGGACGGTCCAACTTACTCCAAAGAAAGAATCTGTCGTTCCGTTCATTCGGGTGTTTCAGAAAGCTGACATAACCGATCAGATAAAAGACAAGGCTCATCACAATCGGAATGATTAAAACCAAATCCCTTTCTCTGATCCAGTCGTTAAACACATATCCAATAGGGGTTACAAATATAAAAAGACGGGATTCGATATAACTGCTGATAAAAGAAAATTGATCTCCCACACTAATATCGAAAACGACCTCCAAATTCGCGGCCGGCAGACCGATGAGTAAAAAGGGCAGAACCGTTACTGTAAACGCCGTTAACAGCTGGGCGAATATCTGTCCCGTTAATGCGCCGGATGCCATTAACAAGGCGTAAGCCATAAAACTGATGACAATCATTCCGATTGAAAAATGATCAAAATCGTACGTATGGCTCGGTTTCAGCAAAGATATCAGCAATGACGCCGCTCCATAGCCTATCGCCTGAGGAACAACAATGACTGCTGCGCCGAGCCAGAATTTCGTCTGAAAGATTTGGCCTCTGCTGTAAGGCATGCTTAACAAAGCATCCATCGTTCCCTTTGTCCGTTCCAAGCCTAATAAGAAGACGGCAATGATGACACTCACAATCCAGCTGAAGGAAAGAGGCGACCCATTCGTATAATTGACAACGAATTCACAATCTTGAAGAGCTTGGTTATTCAAACATTCTTGATATGTTGAGTAGTTGTTATAAACCAAAAAAGGGTTTGCCGCCATTAAAAGAATGCCGCTGCATAAAAACAACCACTGATTTTTCTTCCATTCTGTGTACAACAATCCCCGCGGTATCATTCCGGTCCTCCTCTCTTACACATGCTTCGTTTTTTTATATATGGCAAAATAACTGACCAAAAATCCGACCGCTCCTCCGACCAGCATCCCGGCCACATACCCTGTCATCGTCTGTCCCGTCGAGTACCCCGCCAGGCCAAAACCGAGAACGGCGATTATAATCACCACAATCTGAATGGGCCGGTCAAGCTGTCTCCAGAGAAAAAAACGGCCGTTCCGTTCCACCGGCTGCCTGACATAGCAAAAGTACCCAATGGCATAAAATAGAATGCTCATCACTGCCGGGATGAGTAATATATACTTGCTGGCAGATACCCAATCTGTATCAATGTACATGATCGGATTCAAGTATTGAAAAAGATTGTTTACTTTGAGATAAGCCTCGACTGACGGCATCAGCTCATACATGCTGACTCCGAAGATGACTTCTACATTGGACAGGGGCAGCGTAATAATCAGGTAAGGCGCTATCGACACGGCAAACGCCGTTAACAGCTGGGCGAACGTATTCCCCGTTAAGCAGCCTGCGCTCGCGACCAATGTAAAAGCCAAAACACTCACAATAATCTCTCCGACGCTGTAATGGTGGAAGAAATATACGCGCTCAGGCTTTAACAGAAGAATGAGCAGTTCAGCCAGCCCGTAGCCGATGATTTGGAATCCGGCAATGACCGCCGCCCCGAGCCAAAATTTAGTGTGAAACACCTGAGCGCGGGAATAAGGCAGACTGAAAAGCGTATCAATCGTACCTTTCGTACGCTCCAGTCCGAATAAGCAAACCGCCAAAATGACAGCGGGCGCCCAGTTCAAGTTCAGCATTCCGCTATCCAAAGAATTCACATAAAAGTTACAATATGCTTCCGGGGTGTCCAGACAGCCTTGATAAACCAGATAGGTATTTAACACTTCAAATGGATTGACCGCGGCTAAAAAAAGGCCGACCATCACAAGAACAGTTCGATTCTGCACCCATTCCCTGTACAGCAATCCCCTGTCTACCATCTTCGGTTCCCTCCAAACTTCGCGATGAAGACTTCTTCTAAGTTCACAGGAAGCTCGTTCCATACTTTCGGCTGCAGCTCTTGCAGAAAGTTCTTTTTCTTCTCATCGTTCTTTTGAATCAGCACCGTATAAAACACACCGGCATGGTCGAGAATCGGTATGTTTTGTTCTCTGATCTTCAAGGCGACGTTTTCTTCAAATGCCATTTGGATTTTCATGTACTCTTCCTTCATATCATCCAAGTCCATCACATTCGTCAGCTGATTTCCTTCCAAAAACCCGATCCGGTTGCACATTCGCTCAATATCTTCTAAACGGTGTGAGGTAATCAGAATGCTCGTTTCCCGTTCAGCCACTTCATCCACCATAAGCTGAAGCACATCATGACGCGTTACGGCGTCAATTCCGTCCGTCGGTTCATCCAAAAGAATAAGTGCCGGGCGTGAAGCAAAGGCAAGGACGAGCGCAAGCTGTTTTTTCAGGCCTGTCGATAATTCACGGTATTTCTTCGTTTCCGGAATGCCGTACCTGTTCATCAGCTCATTGGCGTAAGTCACATCAAAATTCGGATAGATTCTGCTTACAATCGCAACAAGCTGTTTATATGTATACTTGTCATAAAAAGGATTTTCAACAGGCATATAAATGATGTTCTGTTTTACTTTCGGATGCCGCTTTATTTCCACCTGATTAAATAAAACCGTCCCTTGATCCGGCAGCAGAATCTGTTGAATGAGCCGGAGCAGTGTTGTTTTCCCTGATCCGTTTCGCCCGAGCAGCCCGAAAATTTCCCCTTTTCCGATGGTGAGCGAAATATCCTTGAGCACTTCTTTACCGTCTATCGTTTTTGAGAGATTCCGCAATTCAATCATGATCCTTGCCTCCTTTCACATCAGCGCTGATTTCCTTTATCCATTCCTGCAGCTTCTCCAGCTCAACTCCCGCGTAATGGGCATCGATGATGAGCTGTTTCAATTGCTCTTTTATCATCGTCATCTTCCCTTCAACCAATGTCGTTTTTGCATTCTCCGATATATACGTTCCTCTTCCCCTCAGCGTTTCAATGACACCATCGCGTTCGAGCTCCTTGTACGCTTTGCTGACTGTGTTCGGATTGGCGATAATGATCGTTGCCAATTCCCTGACAGAAGGAAGTTTATCCCCCGGCTTCATGATCCCTTTTAAACAAAGCTCTTTCAGTTGCTGTATGATCTGCTCATAAATCGGAGTTGAGCTTCTCGGATCGATTTGAATCATTTACTTCCCTTCTTTCTTTTACGAGCTGCTCTCTTTCTTTAAATGTTCTGCCATTGAAAACCGATGACGACAAGAACGACAAACAGACTGCTTGCCAAAACCGAGGCGGCGATAATAAGAGGCACATCTTGTTTTACGGATCTTTTGTTTTTCATGAAAGTTCCCCTTCCCTATGCTTAACATTTATATGTCGATTTCATTTTTTGAGTGTTTTATGTGTATTACATCAAGTAGTACACGTAATACAATAAACACACTCCGCCCTATTGTCAATTCTTTTTTAAAAAAAATACAAAAAAACCCGCCGGGATTCCGGCAGGTTTGCTGAACCATTTGAAACGGCGCGGTCAGTAATCAAAATTACGCTGCAAAATCATATTGTTTTGCAAGGTCTGCAGCTGCAATCTCATTCGATAAAGCTGCTCTCTTTGCTGATCATTCGCAGATAATGACAGCTTGTTTAATTCATTCACCGCGTTTTCAAGCATCATTTGCGCTTCACTGTACTCATTATCATTATAATGCTCTTGTTTCGAAGCGGTCATAAATTGCTCATTCGCAAATTCATACGCCTGTTCGCTTCTTTGGAGATGTTCATCTACTGATTGTCTTGTTGCCAACGAAACCCCTCCTCAGTGAATGGGAAATCAAACTTAGTTTGAGCTGACCAAAAATAATAACACCCGAAGGTTGAAGGAAAGAGAACCAAATTTTCCGTGTTTAACTAAAGGAATGAGAATCCTGCCTGCAGTCATAATAAACAAAAGAAAGCCGCATCCTGTTTTCAGATTGTGAACCCCCATCATTCATGCTACAATTTTAGGATGCATCTGATGTGAGGGAGGCTTTTTGAACATTGAACGAGAATAACCCTTTTCCTTATTCAAATACGGAAAAACGGTACCATACATTAAATTATCATCTGCGGGAGCATTTCGGGCATAAAGTGTTTAAAGTCGCGCTTGACGGCGGTTTTGACTGCCCGAATCGGGACGGCACGGTTGCACACGGAGGCTGCACATTCTGCAGCGCGGCGGGCTCCGGCGATTTTGCCGGCAATCGGGCCGATGACTTACTCACGCAATTTCACGATATCAAAAACCGCATGCACGAAAAGTGGAAAGACGGCAAATATATCGCATATTTCCAAGCGTTCACGAATACGCATGCTCCGGTAGAGGAGCTGCGAGAAAAATTCGAATCCGTCCTCAAGCTTGACGGCGTTGTCGGCATGTCGATCGCGACCCGTCCGGACTGCCTTCCGGACGATGTCGTGGAATATTTGGCCGAACTGAATGAGCGGACCTATTTGTGGGTTGAACTCGGGCTGCAGACCGTGCATGAGCGGACCGCCCTTCTGATCAACCGCGCCCATGATTTTGACTGCTATGTTGAGGGTGTCAATAAACTGAGAAAACACGGCATCCGCGTTTGTTCCCATATCATTAACGGGCTTCCGCTTGAAAACAGGGACATGATGATGGAGACGGCCAAAGCCGTCGCTGATTTGGATGTGCAAGGCATTAAAATTCACCTGCTTCACTTATTAAAAGGCACACCGATGGTGAAGCAATATGAAAAAGGAAAGCTGGAGTTCCTTTCTCAAGAAGAATATGTAAGTCTTGTATGTGATCAGCTCGAAATCATTCCCCCGGAAATGATCGTTCACCGCATTACGGGAGACGGGCCGATCGAATTAATGGTCGGACCGATGTGGAGCGTCAATAAGTGGGAAGTACTGGGCGCCATTCAAAAAGAGCTGGAAACACGGGGAAGCTATCAAGGAAAGCTCTTCAGAAAAATCGGGGAGGAGACCGCCCTATGACCTTGATGCACATCCTCCCTTTCAGTAAAGAATTGCTGAAGTCCGCCGCACAGGAAGGTGATATCACGGTTGACGCGACGATGGGCAACGGACATGATACATATTTCCTGGCCAGCCTTGTCGGTGAGACAGGACATGTCCATGCCTTTGATATTCAAGCGGACGCACTCGCTAAAACGAAGGAGCGGCTCGGTGCCGACTTCAGTCCGCGCGTCACGCTTCACCATAAGAGCCATGATCAAATAAAGGCATCGCTGCCTGAGGATGCGCACGGGCGTGTGGCTTGCGCCGTGTTTAATCTCGGCTATCTGCCCGGCGGCGATAAAAGCATTACGACAAATGGCCACTCAACCATTTCCGCGATCGAACAGCTCCTTGAACTGCTGAAGGAGAACGGGCTGATCGTTCTCGTTGTGTACCACGGGCATCCTGAAGGCAAGACGGAAAAAAGTGCATTACTGGAGTACTGCAGCAATCTTGATCAGGAAAAAGCGCGCGTGCTGAGCTACGGCTTTCTCAACCAGCGAAACGACCCTCCGTTTATTATAGCGATTGAAAAGAAATCTGCCGGCAAATAAAGAATCGGCCTGTCATAAGCGGGCCGATTCTTTTTGTGTTTACTTTTCAAGAAAAATCAATTACTATGAAATAATGGAAAAAAGCACATCTTTTAAGTGTAACATCTGGGAGGAGCGGCAGTTTGAATATTCTTCGCATCATATTTTCAAGTGTTCCCTATGTGATGTTCGTCATCATTTTATCAAGACATTTAGGATTTGAGTTCGCAAAAACCTATTACTGGTGGTTTGCTGCATTTTTTGTCATCGGGCTGATCGGCAAATTCGCAATGCACCTTGCGGCAAAAAAGAAACCGTTAAAAAAAGAGACAGCGTAAAATGCGCATGTCTCTTTTTCATCAGAAATATTAAGCGTAAGCACTTTCACCCATTACGAACTTTTCGTCCAAGCCATCTTCTGAAATTTGCGGTAGGCTCTTCCGTTGATATAAAAGAAAAATGACGTTTTTCCGCTAGCCCTGATCAGCTTTCGCGCGAGGCGGCCCATTTCTTTTTGGCCGGCGACTTTGTCATCGGATAAATAGACGCCGAGCAGCCCTCTGTTGATCAGCCGGTGAAAATTTTCATGCGGAATGCCTTGCAAATGTTCATCCGCTTTTTCAATAAAATGCTGCAGTCTCTGCATCATTTCTTCATGAGACTGATAATACGTACAGAAATTCAGATCGCCTTCAAGCAGATCCTCTTCCTGGTCAATTAAATAATCAAGCAGTATATGCAGCCCTTGTATGTACGGAAAATAACTGCTGCGGATTTTCTCAGCGGTATGTTCGTTAAAATCAGGCTGGAATGAGTAAGCAACGAGACAGAAAATGCCTAACGTCGATCCGGCGCAGGCCGAGAACTCAAACCACTCCATTTCCGGAAGCTGTGACCGGTACTGCTCAAACCAGCCTTTAAGCCTCGGAACGCGTTCATGCTCAACGACATGCTTATGAACCTGAAGATCGCAATAATAATCACACAGCTCAAGCAAATAAGGTTTAATGATACCGTAATGTTCTATTGACCCGAGCACCCGCTGGCATGTTCTGACCAGCTCATGAAGATAACCGCCGTCATCCCGCTCGTCTCTGTACTGATAGTACGGCCGCACCTCGGCACCGACCGTCAGCGCGTCACGCATGGAGAGATGAAGCATGCGGAAGTCCTCGGGATCAAGCGAGGTGCTGCGGTCGCACAGATTGTCCAGATAATCACTGATTGTCTGATACGCGATGATAAATTGCACGCATTTCTGTTTCTGCTCTCCCGAAAGCAGGGCTAAAATGCCGCCGCCTTCACAATGAAACGATTTATCGCGGATACTTGCGGCCGCCTGCTGCCGCAGTTCGGTATTTTTAATGGAATCTGATTTTTCCCGCCACATGTTCAATTCCTGATGAACGAGCGGAAAAATTTCCCGATACACTTTTGCCATAAGGTTAAAAGGATGTTCCGGTACTGTCAACATATGCACCCCCAGCGAATTCAAATATACTGATCTGTAAAGGCTTTTGCCGCCTTAAACACAGTTTCTCTTTCCGGTTCATTAAAAATTTCATGATAAAGCCCTTCCCATTCCCGGTACGATTTATTATGGGAAGCCACACCGGAAAACCATTTGCGGACCTTCATTTTATCGACGATTTTGTCATCTCCGCCCTGCATAAGCAAAAGCGGCACCTTTAAAAACGCATCAGTCGGCACCATAGCGGCATCAATGGTTTTTAAAAGCTCTCTGTACCATCTTACGGATACCTTCGTGACATATAAAGAATCGTTTTGATCCGCTTCAATCATATCCGCATTCCTCGTTGCCATATCAGGTGATAAGCCGGAATCCACTCTGAGGGACGGAGCGAGGACGTTCAGTCCTTTAGACGCAAAATCAAGGACTTTATTGACTTTTATTTGCAGACCCAGACAAGGTGATGATAAAATGAGTGCCGTAATGCGGGGATTTCTCTGTTGCTTAAACCATTCTATCGCAATCAGTCCGCCCATGCTGTGGCCCAAAAGGAAAACGGGCGCTTCAAGCGTTCTCGCTTTATCAATCCATATATCTACTTCATCAATGTATTCTTGGAAAGAGCGAATATGCCCTCTGGCGCGGGTCGACGTTCCCTGACCGGGCAAATCGCCCATCACCACGTTATATCCGGAAGATCTCCACATTTCAACGAGCCATTTATAACGTCCGTGGTATTCGCTTGCCCCGTGGATAATGACAATGGTACCGACGGGCCTGTCTGCTTTCCAAGTCCACATGCAGTTCACCTCTTACATAAATTTAGAGAAAGAAGGATGAGACATGATAATCTACCCTTATAAACAATTTACGCCTGACATACATCCTGAAGCGTTCATTGCGGATAACGCCGTCATTACGGGCGACGTCGTGATCGGAGAACAATCAAGCATTTGGTTCTCAGCCGTCATCCGGGGGGATGTTGCGCCGACAAGGATCGGAAAAAGAGTCAGCATACAAGACTTGAGCTGTCTGCATCAAAGTCCGAACCGCCCGCTTCTTATTGAAGATGACGTCACGATCGGCCATCAGGTTACACTGCACAGCGCAATCATCAAAAAGAATGCTTTAATCGGTATGGGCTCCGTCATTCTTGACGGGGCGGAAATCGGAGAAGGCGCGTTTATCGGCGCCGGAAGTCTCGTTCCTCCGGGCAAAACCATTCCTCCCGGCTGTCTTGCGTTCGGCCGGCCCGCAAAGGTTATCCGCCGGCTGACAGAAGAAGACATACGGGACATGGAAAGAATCAGAACGGAATATGTTGAAAAAGGCCGATACTATAAAACACTGCAAGAGAAATAAGAATAGATCAGCTTTGTTTTACTACTGTACCATTTTTCAAAATATTATTTAAGTAAAAACCATTTGCATTCTCCCGATTGTCAGGAAACAGAAGCAAAATGTTCAGGAATTTGTTTTATTCTTCCCCCGCCGGCCCGATCCTATGAAAAAAAGAGCCCATGTCCCGGGCTCTTTTTTACGCTTTTTCGGCGAATGTCTGTCCGTTTTCCAGACCTATGTCTTTTCTTTTATGGAAACCTTTCCCGTAATAGGCGGCTAATAATATGCCGAACCAGACAGGCCCGATGATGACGGCCACCCGGGTCTCTGCATTAAAAGCCATCAGCACAACGACAAAAGCGAGAAATGCCAATGAGATATATGAGGAAAAGGGATATAAAGGCATTTTATATTTCAGTTTTTTCCGTTGTTCCGGCTGTAAGCTTTTACGATATTTCATTTGGGAAAGCAAAATAATCGACCATGTCCAAATCGCCCCGAACGTCGCAATGCTCGTCACCCACGTAAACACTTTCGCCGGCACCACGTAGTTCAGCAAAACGCCGATGCATAACGCGCCCGCTGAAACCAATACCGCTTTTCCCGGCACACCGCCTTTTGTGACCGTACCGTATGCTTTAGGCGCTTCATTTTGTTCCGCCAGATTGAACAGCATGCGCCCCGTGCTGAAGATCCCGCTGTTGCAGGAAGAAAGGGCCGCCGTCAATACGACAAAATTAATGATTCCGGCTGCAGCAGGTATTCCGATTTTTTCAAATGTCAAAACAAACGGGCTTCCGCCTGAACCGATTTCCTGCCACGGATAAATTGACATAATGACAAACAAAGCTCCGACGTAAAAAATGAGAATGCGCCAAAAAACAGTATCTATGGCCCGCGCCAGTGATTTTTCAGGATTTTTGACCTCACCGGCTGTGACACCGATCAGCTCAATCCCGAGATAGGCAAACATGACCATTTGAAGCGACAGCAGCACCCCTTTAATCCCATTCGGGAAAAAGCCGCCGTGGCTCCATAAATTGCTGATTCCGAGCGCAACGCCTCCGTTTCCGAGACCGAATACGATCATCACCAGACCGATCGCGATCATTGACAGAATCGCCAAGACTTTAATGAGCGCAAACCAGAATTCAAGCTCACCGTACGCTTTGACCGCCAGAAAGTTGACAGCCGTCATAATGACGAGTGCACAAAGCGCCCAGATCCATGACGGCACGTCAGGGAACCAGTAGCCCATATAAATGCCGACCGCGGTGATTTCGGCCATGCAGGTAACAACCCATAAAAACCAATAATTCCAGCCTGTTAAAAACCCGGCAAGCGGACCGAGGTAATCTCTGGCATACCGGCTGAATGAGCCGGCTACAGGCTTTTGAATCGCCATTTCCCCTAATGCCCGCATAATAAAAAACATAATCAGTCCGCTGCAGGCGTAAGCGGCTAAAATCCCCGGCCCGGCAAGCTTTATGGCAGAAGCCGACCCGAGAAACAGCCCGACTCCTATCGCGGCGCCCAACGACATAAGCGAGATATGCCGCTCTTCCAAGCCGCGGTGAAGCGTTTTTTCTTTGTTTTGCATAACTCTCCCTCCCCCTGATTTTGACAAAGAAACAACAAACCGAGACGAAATAGCCAGAAAACACTTTCCGGAATCTACCCGATTAGTCCTATTATAACCTTTTTCTGAATATTGCGTAATACTTTGTCGAAAACAGAGCGGAATAGACGGTTTACAAAAAAAACAATAGAAAAAAGGCTTTCGATAACATCGAAAGCCTTTTGGATTAAACGAAAATGACTTCTTTCGGCTGATGATTCAGCTCTTCCGGCACCAGTCTTTTTTCAACATTGATGCTGTGCCAGATCATAAAGATCAGCACGGTCCAGATTTTGCGGCTGTTGTCCGCTCTGTCGGCACAATGATCTTCCAGAAGCTGAAGGACATAATCCTTTTCAATATAAGCATCTGTTTCACTTTCACGAATGATGTTGCGAACCCATTCGTTCATCTCATTTTTCAGCCAGTGGCGGATCGGCACAGGGAAGCCGAGTTTTTTGCGATTAAGCACATGATCAGGCACTACCCCTTCAGCAGCTTTGCGCAGAAGGTATTTCGTCGTGCCGTTTTTCGTTTTCAGTTCATCCGGAATTTTAGAAGCCACGTCAAACACGACTTTATCAAGGAACGGCACGCGCAGTTCCAAAGAGTTGGCCATCGTCATTTTGTCAGCCTTTAACAGGATGTCGCCGCGCATCCACGTATGGATGTCAACATACTGCATTTTATTAATGTCGCTGTATGAACGGCTTTCCGTAAAGTACGGCTTCGTGACATCACGGTATGAAAGCTCTGGATTGTAATGTTTGAGCAGCTGTTTTTTCACGGGCTCTTCAAAAATCTTCGCATTACCGATATAACGCTCCTCAAGCGGTGTGCAGCCGCGGACTAAGAGGCTTTTCCCTCTCATTCCTTCAGGCATGACGGACGCCACATGAAGAAGCATTTTTTTCAGACCGGACGGAATGCGTTCAAACGGTTTAAGCGAAAGCGGTTCGCGGTAAATATTGTACCCGCCGAACAGCTCGTCCGCGCCTTCCCCGGATAACGCGACCGTTACATGTTTTTTCGCTTCTTTCGCGACAAAGTACAAAGGAATCGCCGCCGGATCTGCAAGCGGGTCATCAAAGTGCCAGACGATTTTCGGAAGCTCGTTCATATACTCCTCAGGAGAAATGACTTTGCTGATGTTTTCAATCCCGAGCGCGGCAGCCGTTTCCTTCGCTACGTCAACCTCACTGAAGCCCTGCTGCTCAAAACCGACGGAAAATGTTTTAAGGCTCGGGTGAAATTCTTTCGCAACTGAGACGATAAAAGAAGAGTCGATACCGCCGGATAGAAACGAACCGACAGGAACGTCACTTCTCATGTGAACTTTGACAGAGTCAAAGATTGCGTCTCTGACTTCTTTCACCAATTTATCTTCATCAGACTGAACAGGCTTAAAGTTCGCTTTGAAATATGTTTTAAACGCGATGTCGCCTTCCGGGCGGATCGTAAACTGGCTGCCCGGCTCAACTTTTTTCACTTCAGCGTCAAGCGTGCTCGGTTCAGGAACGAATTGGAAAGACATATATTGCTGTAAAGAAGCTGTATCAAGATCAATGCCGTTTTGAGCGGCCATTAAACTTTTTCTTTCAGATGCAAAATATACTTTGTCCCCGATGGTTGTGTAATACAGCGGTTTAATTCCGAACGGGTCTCTCGCGCCGTACATGACGCGGTCAGCTTTGTTCCAGATTAAAAACGCAAACATTCCGCGAAGCTTTGAAGCAGCTTCTTCTTTATAATGACGGTATGTCGCAAGGAGCACTTCGGTATCGGAATCTGTATTGAAAGTGTAGCCTTTCGCTTCAAGCTCTTCTCTCAATTCAATGTAGTTATAGATTTCGCCGTTAAAAATGATCCAATATTTTTCGTCTTCATATGATAAAGGCTGTCCGCCGTTTTCTACGTCAATAATACTGAGCCGTCTGAAGCCGAATCCGACGTGCTCGTCATGATAATACCCATCGCTGTCAGGACCGCGGTGAACGATCATTTGGTTCATTTGTTTGATTAGCTCTTCTTGATCTGCGGTTTGAGTTAATGGATGCTTATTAAAAACACCGACAAATCCACACATAGTATAGCCTCCATAAGTGTAATTTTCTAATTGGACCCCCTTTTTATAGACGCTTTGTTACGCCATTGGTTTCACGCTATGTAAAAAATAAGCATGGCAGCATCTACAAAAAGGGAAAGCCGCTTAAGTAAGCGGCTATAAAATTATTCTCCTAGTGCTTCTTTGCGAAGCGCATCCGCCTTGTCAGTACGCTCCCAAGGAAGATCCACATCATGACGTCCGAAGTGGCCGTAAGCAGCTGTCTGCTTATAGATCGGGCGGCGCAGATCAAGCATTTTAATAATGCCGGCAGGTCTCAGGTCGAAGTTATTCCGTACGACTTCGATCAGTTTTTCTTCAGAAGCTTTTCCTGTATCAAATGTATTGATGGAAATAGAAACAGGCTGTGCCACGCCGATTGCGTATGCAAGCTGCACTTCACAAGAATCAGCAAGACCTGCTGCCACGATGTTTTTCGCTACGTATCTCGCAGCGTATGCCGCAGAACGGTCTACCTTCGTCGCATCCTTACCGGAGAATGCGCCGCCGCCGTGGCGTGCATATCCGCCGTATGTGTCAACGATGATTTTACGGCCGGTAAGACCCGCATCACCTTGAGGTCCGCCGATTACGAAACGTCCCGTAGGATTGATGAAGTATTTTGTCTCTTCATCGATCAGTTCCTCAGGCACGACTGGGTTAATGACATGCTCTTTCAGATTGCGCTGAATCTGCTCAAGCGTAATTTCCGGGTGGTGCTGAGTTGAAATGACGATCGCGTCGATGCGGACCGGCTTGTTGTTTTCATCATATTCAACGGTAACTTGCGTTTTGCCGTCAGGGCGAAGGTACGGAAGAATGTCTTCTTTGCGGACTTCGCTCAAACGGCGGGCTAATTTATGCGCCAAAGAGATCGGAAGCGGCATAAGCTCTTTCGTTTCGTTACACGCATAACCGAACATCAGGCCTTGGTCTCCCGCTCCGATTGCTTCGATTTCAGCATCGCTCATTGTGCCTTCACGCGCTTCAAGAGCCTGATCGACACCCATGGCGATATCCGCAGACTGTTCATCAATTGATGTTAAAACAGCGCAAGTCTCCGCATCAAATCCATATTTGGCGCGTGTGTAGCCGATTTCTTTAATCGTTTCACGGACTGTTTTCGGAATGTCAACGTATGTTGATGTAGTAATCTCTCCGCTTACCAGCACAAGTCCTGTCGTTACAGATGTTTCGCAGGCCACGCGCGCGTTCGGGTCATTTTTTAAAATCTCATCTAAGATACTGTCAGAAATTTGGTCACAGATTTTGTCCGGATGACCCTCAGTAACAGATTCAGATGTAAATAGTCGACGGTTTTTACTCATTCACTTTTCCTCCTGAAAAAAGATCTTTTGCAAGACCTTTTCATATGATACGGAACTCGCTCCCTCTTAATACAATGTCATACTATATCAGAGAATGTTAATTGGCATATTTTATGAAATAAAAAAACCTTTTCCACTCGAGGAAAGGGTTTGGTCTGTGTGCCTTTCACTCTTATCGCTCAAGGAAAATATTAAACCTTGCATCAGGTTAGCACCTTGGTTTCCCACAGTGTTTTCACCTGCTTTTTTACAGAGAAACCGGTTGCTGGGCTTCATCGGGCCTGTCCCTCCGCCAGCTCGGGATAAGAGTATCCGCTCAATGAAATATCTTATCGTAAAAGGGCGGAAAGTGTCAATATGAATTAAAGCGATTACGCGCCTTTATTTCGGGAAGCAATGGAAAAACACAAACAAAAAACCGCAAATAGTATAGACTATTTTCAGATATATGTTATACTAATTCCACATTCAGCGAAATACAAATAAACCGGCAAAGGAAGGTTTTTATGAAATTAGTTGATTTAACCGCAGATCTTCAAGCATTACTTGCAAGTCCGAATGTGCATCATAATTTATCGGCTCCAAAACTTACCGAAAAAGTGATCAGCCGAAATGAAGGAACGCTGACATCAACGGGCGCCGTACGCGCCACCACCGGCGCATATACAGGCCGGTCACCTAAAGATAAATTTATCGTCCGTGAACAAAGCACAGAAAATCAAATTGATTGGGGCGCGGTGAATCAGCCCATTTCTGAAGAGGCGTTTGAAAAGCTGTACGCCAAAGTCGTCAGCTACTTAAAACAGCGGGATGAACTGTTTGTGTTTGAAGGATTCGCGGGAGCGGATGAAAAATACAGACTCCCGATTACGGTCGTAAATGAATTTGCGTGGCACAATTTATTCGCGCGCCAGCTGTTTATCAGACCGGAGACGGATGAAAGAGACACGCAAGCGCAGCCTTTCACCATTCTCTCAGCTCCGCATTTTAAAGCAGATCCGGAGACGGACGGCACGCATTCGGAAACATTTATCATTGTCTCTTTCGAAAAGCGCGTCATTTTAATCGGCGGCACCGAATACGCCGGAGAAATGAAAAAATCAATATTCTCCATTATGAACTTCCTGCTTCCGCAGCAGGATATACTGCCGATGCACTGCTCAGCCAATGTCGGTGAAAAAGGCGATGTCGCCCTGTTTTTCGGCCTTTCCGGCACAGGGAAAACGACGCTTTCAGCCGATGCGGACCGCAAACTGATCGGCGATGACGAGCACGGCTGGTCAGATTCCGGCGTTTTCAACATTGAAGGCGGATGTTACGCTAAATGTATCAATCTCAGCGAGGAAAAAGAACCGCAGATTTTTCGTGCGATCCGCTTCGGGTCTGTTCTTGAGAATGTCGTGCTTGATGAAAAAACGGGTGAAGCGGATTACGACAATTCCTTCTACACGGAAAACACAAGAGCCGCATATCCGATTGAGATGATCGGCAATATCGTGCAGCCGAGCATTGCCGGCCATCCGCAGGCGATCGTCTTTTTAACGGCGGACGCATTCGGCGTGCTTCCTCCGATCAGCAAACTGACGAAGGAACAGGCGATGTATCACTTCTTAAGCGGGTACACCAGTAAACTCGCGGGAACCGAGCGCGGCGTGACATCTCCGCAAACGACTTTCTCGACGTGCTTCGGTTCACCGTTCCTTCCGCTTCCGGCGCATGTATATGCCGAAATGCTCGGGCATAAAATCGACGAACACGGCGTTCAAGTCTTCCTGGTCAACACAGGCTGGACCGGCGGAGGGTACGGAGTCGGAGAACGGATGAAACTTTCGTATACAAGAGCGATGGTCAAGGCCGCTATTGAAGGCAGACTGAACCAGACTGACATGACGGCAGACAGCATTTTCGGCCTGCGCAGTCCCGTTCATGTTCCGGGCGTGCCGGATGAAGTTCTTCAGCCTGAAAACACGTGGAGCGATAAACAAGCATACAACGAAAAAGCGCTGTTTTTGGCCAATGAGTTTAAAGAAAACTTTAAAAAGTTTTCCCATGCGGACTCGATTGCCAAAGCCGGCGGACCTCTCGTGTAATCAAAAAAGCCAAGGGCGTTTATGCCCTTGGCTTTTGTTTTTTCAGTTTGTCGAATGGAGCGACGTGAGTCTGTATGTAATGCTTGTCCGGCCGTTCGCCCATTCGAGCTTTTGGACCTCGCCGGTGCCGGATTTCTCGCCGGTTTTCGTTTTGCGCACGTCCATCGGAATATCAAGAGGATAGACGCGGTAGCCCTCTTTCTCCAATAAAAAGATATTTTCCTCTATCCGTTTTTCATTGCCTTTTGTCACAATCATGGTATTAAATTCAACAGGCATTCCCAAAATGAAAATCCCCTTTCATTCTCTTATTCTTTATTATCATATCATAAATCAGGCATCTTACCGTGTCTTCATCCATTCCGCCAGCCGCCGGACAATGCGTCTGTTTTCCTGCGGCGGAAAATAATGCGTAAAACCGCTGTAATACCAAGTTTCCACCGGTTTCCCCGCCTCTTTCAGCTTGTCCTCGATCATTCGGGCGTGTTCGATCGAAACATTCTCATCATTCTCTCCATGGATGAGCAGCACAGGGGCCTGAATGCGGTCTGCGTTTTCAAACGGCGAACGCCATCTGTATTCATCCGGCACCTTTTTCGGCGTGCCTCCGATCACCCGCTTCATCATCCGCCGCATATCCTTCCGCTCTTCATAAGTAAGCACCATATCGCTCACACCGCCCCATGATACGAGCGAAGCCGCTTGATGCCCCATTTCAATCGCGGTCAAAAGCCCCATGATACCGCCCCGGGAAAAACCGAAAATATGCACCCGCCCTTCCCTGACGTTCGGATGCTCCCGAAGCAGGCGGAAAGCGGAAAACGCGTCCTCTCTGTCCTCTCCCGCAAAATCTTCATTTCCCTCGCCGCCCTGGTTGCCTCTGTAATAGGGCGCAAACACGACAAAACCTTGGGAAGCGAATTGAACGATTCTTCCGGGGCGTACCATGCCGACATTTTTTATGCCGCCGCGCAAATATAAAAAACCGTCATATGTTCCCGGCGCCGCAGGCTCGGCAAGAAGCCCCTTTACCTTCAGCCCTTCTGACTCATAGCATACCTCAAAGAGGCGGATATGCGGACTCGGAGACGGGAACCTTTTCTTTTCTGCCAGCAAAACAATGGCCTCCTTATATCATCAGTTTTTTTATTCTTTCCCAACGTGAATATGGGCACTCACACATTTTTTATACCCATCATACGATATGTAAAGCAGAAAAGGTTATTTAACGCTTAAAACAAGGAGGTTACACCGTGAACAAATGGCTCAAAACGGGCTGCGTTTTTGTCATATGCGCCTTTTTCCTGCTCATTCTTCCGGCCTGCAGACAGGAAGAAAGTCTGACAAAGGTAAAGGTGGCGGAAGTCACACACTCCATCTTCTATACGCCTTTGTATGTCGCTGAAGCAAAAGGTTTCTTTAAAAAAGAAGGGCTCCAAGTGTCACTTCAAACAACATGGGGCGGAGACAAAACAATGACATCGCTTTTGTCAAACGGGTCAGACATCGCGCTGATCGGTTCTGAAACATCCATTTACGTGGAGGCGCAGGGAGCAAAAGATCCGGTCATCAACTTCGCGCAGCTGACACAGACGGACGGCACATTTCTCGTGTCACGGAAGGATGAGAAATCATTCAAATGGAGCGATTTAAAAGGAAAAACATTTCTCGGCCAGCGAAAAGGCGGCATGCCCCAAATGGCCGGTGAGTACGTCCTGAAAAAGAATCACATAGAGCCGAAAAAAGACATTAACCTCGTTCAAAACATTGATTTCGCCAATATTTCCAACGCATTTGCATCCGGAACGGGTGATTATGTGCAGCTGTTTGAACCGACGGCATCCCAATTTGAAAAAGAAGGCATCGGCCATATCGTCGCATCCTTCGGAGAAGCTTCCGGCCAAATGCCGTACACAACCTTTATGGCAAAAGAAAGTTATTTGAAAACCAATGAAAAGACGGCGGAAAAATTCACCCGCGCCATCTATCGCGCCCAGCAATGGGTGGAAAGCCATCCGGCCAAAGACATCGCAAAAACGATTCAGAAGGAATTTGCCGATACCGATCCGGCTATTATCGAAACATCAATAGAGCGCTATAAAAAACAAAAGTCATTCTCTGCAGACCCAGTTCTGCAAAAGGATGAATGGGAACAGCTTCAATCCATTATGGATGAAGCCGGAGAGCTACCGAAACACATTCCGTACAGCAAACTCGTCAACACAAAAATCGCCAAAAAAGTCACCTCAGAACAATAGGAGGAACATGAATGTCTTTTTTACATGTGGATCATGTAACACATACTTATTTCTCGCTGAAAGAAAAGACAACCGCCGTGAAAGATATACATTTTCAGATTGAAAAAGGGGATTTCATCTCCTTTCTCGGGCCGAGCGGATGCGGAAAAACAACACTCCTGTCCATTCTGGCCGGCCTTATCACCCCTGCGCAAGGCCGGGTGCTGATTGAAGGAAGCGTGCCGAACCATAAAGAACACCAAATCGGTTATATGCTTCAGCAGGATTATTTATTTCCTTGGAAATCAATTGAGGAAAACGTGCTGCTCGGTTTACACATTTCAAAAACATTAACAGAAGAAAAAAGAGCTGAAGTTCTCAGCCTTCTGCCTAAGCTCGGATTAATCGGCGTTGAAAAGAAATACCCGAAAGAGCTGTCAGGCGGGATGCGGCAGCGGGCGGCACTTGCCAGAACTCTTGCACCGGACCCGGGACTGCTGCTCCTTGATGAACCGTTTTCCGCGCTGGACTTTCAAACGAAGCTTTCTTTGGAAAACCTTGTCTTCAGAACATTAAAGGATTTTCAAAAAACCGCCGTGCTCGTCACCCACGATATCGGTGAAGCCATCGCCATGAGCGATACAATCTATTTATTTTCGAATCAGCCGGGCACCATCCACCAAATATTCACCGTGCCTAAGGAGCTCGCGGCTTTAGATCCGTTTGACGCGCGTCAGGATCCGGCCTTTCAGCCGCTGTTTCAAACCATATGGAAGGAGCTGAATTCCCTTGAAAAACAGCAGCGGCACGATTGAACAGCTTCATCAGCAGTTTAAGAAAAGACACCAAAAAGAAAAGCTCCGGGTCCGTGCGTATCAGGCCGCCATTTTTATCGTATTTTTTGCCGGATGGGAAATATCGAGCAGGGCGGGCTGGATCGATCCGTTAATCTTCAGCTCACCCTCCGCCGTTTGCAGGCTTTTAGTTGAAAAGATTGCGGACGGATCCCTTGCGGCGCACATCGGCGTAACCTTAGGAGAAACCGTTCTCGGCTTTTTGCTCGGCACGCTCCTCGGCACATGCCTCGCCGCTCTGTTATGGTGGTCAAACAGGCTCGCCCGGGTTTTAGACCCGTACCTCGTCATTTTAAACGCGATGCCGAAGGTCGCACTCGGACCGATTCTCATCGTGGCACTCGGACCGAATTTCACAAGCATTGTCGCCATGGGAGCAGTCATCAGTGTCATTATCACGACAATCGTCGTCTTTACGGCTTTTCAGGAAGTGGATGAAAACTATATTAAAGTGATGAAAACCTTCGGAGCGAAAAGAACCATCATGTTTAAAGAAGTCATTCTGCCGGCGTGCGCCCCCGCGATTATTTCCGCGCTTAAAGTGAACGTCGGTTTATCCTGGGTCGGTGTGATCGTCGGCGAGTTTCTCGTTTCCGAAAAAGGTCTGGGCTACATGATCATTTACGGATTCCAGGTCTTCAATTTCACTCTTGTGTTCTTAAGCCTTCTGATCATCGCAATTTTTGCGACATTGATGTATCAGGGAGTCGAACTGTTAGAAAGAAAATGGACGAAAGGAAAAATTTAAAAAAGACCCGTGCGTAAACGCCGGGTCTCCGTTTTTTATGATTGAAATACGCCGTCCTCTTTCAGCTTTTTCAGACTGATCGGAAGCACCGAATCTTTCATAATGAAACTGAATTTTTTATTTCGCGGGAGATTCTCCGGCAGTTCGCTGAACAGCACCGGCCCCTTTGTTTCAAAATAGTCAGCCTGTTTTTCAAGCTTTTCAATATCGGCAAAATAAATATTCTTCACGATTACCTTTTCCCTGCCGAGAACTTTATACTGTCCAACGTACTTCAGATGTCTTACCGCGGCACCGGTTTCTTCTTTCACCTCGCGCAGGGCCGCTTCCTCCGCACATTCCATCGGCTCCACTTTTCCGCCCGGAAATTCAAACCCCCGGTCTTCGTGCTCAGTCAAAAGCCACTTATCTCCATATCGGCATATGACCCACACGTGCTTCGGGCTGTCTGAAAAAGGCTGGTGTTCAAAGGAGAGCTGAACAGTGTTCTGATAATAGTCTTTAAACTCGTACATGTTTATCCCTCTAATCCGTTCCTTCATATCTTCCATACATCATACCACAGTTGCGTTTGTTCGGAAGCCCTTTATCAAAAATTCAGAGGAAAACCATCATACCCGCTAGTATAGCCTCCTTTGAAGCAAATGTTACGGTTTGCGCTTGAATTTATTTTTCAAAGTATCCAATAGGTCGACAAGCACCTGCGGAACCGGTATGCCCAGCGAGCTTGCCGTAATCACGATCTGAACCGATTCGTATAAGATATAAAACATGATAGCCAAATTACGGATGGCGCCTTCGGTATGAAGCAGCTGGTCAAAAAAATGGCAAACTGAGACTAATGCCAGGGTCACGATTTTTTTGACCAGCCGTGCAAAAAGCTTTCTTGCGCTCAGCTGCTGCAAAAGAGTTTCTTTTAAGCTTGTACTGATAAACTCAATCGCCATGACCGATAGCAAAATCAGAAACGAATACTGAAAACCTCCGAAGAAAAACCCCGCTGCCGACACGATCACTGCAAAAAACGAAAAGATGCCAAAGTCTTTGCCCACTTGATCCAACATCCTTTCACAGAAACGGCCTTACATTATTCTATGAAAAGTGAATGGAACGGACTGGATTTTTCAGAAAAATGGACAACACCTCTCTTCGGCAGCCAAATAAAAGACCGAGTGCTTTATAGCCCCGGTCTTCCCTTGTTGATTATCCCAAATACGCTTTCAGCATCCAGTTATGTTTTTCGATATTCTGGTGAATGGCAAGCAGCATATCACCGGTCGTTTCGTCTCCTACCTCATCTGCGAGATCCATGCCGCTTTTCAGCTCTTCCGCAATGACAGTGAAATCATCATAAATGTTCTGTACCATTTGTTCTGCGCTCTCATTGCCTTCCGCTTCTTTTACAGACGCTGTCTTCAATGATTCCGTCATTGTGCCGATCGGCTTGCCGTTTAATGCCAGCAGACGTTCTGCCAGATCATCAATATATGTAGCCGTTTCGTTATACAGCTCCTCGAACTTTTCATGCAATGTGAAAAAGTCCTTCCCTTTGACGTACCAATGATAGTTATGTAATTTCACATACATGACCGTCCAGTTTGCAACTTGCTTATTGACTGCGTCCAATAGTTTTTCTGACATGCCTATCTTCCTCCTTTGGTTTACTATTGATATACCCTATATATCGTGTGTTAAAACATAAATTTTTAGCCCTTGGTTTTACGGATGGAAAATATGTTATGATTTGTTAAAAAGGAGGGATTTCATGGTGCTTCTTCTGAGCTTCGGCTTTCTTATCGTGCTCGCCGTGCTGCTTTTATCCATCTGGTCGACTGTAAGAGCTTATAATGTAAAACATACGATTGACCCGCCGGAGGACGCATCAAAAGGCTTGACGGATAAAAAAAATCCTTAATGATGATGCGTCTGTTCCTCATGGCCGGAGGAATCATCGGCAGCTTCAGCATCCCCGACACGCACTTTTACAGTCGGCATATTATGCTGCTGATTTGCCGTTACGTGGGATTGAACGGTATACACACCCTCTTCATCAAATTCAGTCCGCAGGTGATACGCCCCTTTTTCCTCCTTGGCCTTGCTTGTTTTGCTGCTGCCTTTTTTTCCTTCTTTCCATACTTCAAACATGACTTCATCCGCATCCGTGACACGCTTGCCGCCGTAAAAAACTTCCGCCTTGTATTCCGTTTTTTCATGCGGTGCTGCCGTTTCCGGTCCTGTAAGCTTGACCTCAAGCGCTTTAGGCTCTTCATCCGCGGAGGTTTTGTCCGAATTGCCCCCGCAGGAAGATAATAGAAATACCATACCGCACATACCTGCCAATACAGCCCGTTTCATCCCATCACTCCTTCATGTTTGCTTCTATTTTAGCAAACGCTTACACATAAGGTGTGACATTTTTTAGAAATATGTAAAAAAGCCTTTTTGCATGTCAGCAAAAAGGCCTGTTTTTTATCCGAACACTTTCAGCAAATCTTCTTTATCCTGTGACAGCCAGAAACGCATCAGGCGTTTCGCGCCTTCTAAATCATGAAGTTTCGCCTGGCCGCACTGTTTTTCGTTGGCCGCCGGAATCTCCGTAATATCGATGGCTTCTTTCAGCGTAGCGTCAAGCAGGTCTACAATTTCTTCCGCTGTCGGCTCGCCGCTGACAACAAGATAATAGCCTGTCTGGCAGCCCATCGGTGAGATATCTATGATGTCGAAGTGATCGTATTTCTCAGAATGTGTGCGAATCGTAAACGCAAGCAAGTGCTCAAGCGTATGAATCGTATCCGGCTTCATCGCCTGTTTGTTCGGCTGGCAGAAGCGAATGTCAAACTTATTCACGACGCCGTCTGTTCCGACTTTATGCACTCCGCAATGTCTTACATACGGAGCCACAACCGCATTATGGTCAAGCTCAAAACTTTCTACTGAAGGCATAATGGCACTCCCTTTTTTTCAGAATATGCATCCATTATAACACAGTTTTCCGATAAGAATTGTGGCGGAAGCTTTTCAATCTGAAATTTTTTTTCTATACTAGCATCAGAAAGGTGGTTTTTTGATGAAAACCATAATGATTGCGTTCATCCGCGGATACCAGAAGTTCATCTCTCCGCTGACGCCGCCGTCATGCCGCTTTTATCCGACCTGTTCGCAGTACGGAATCGAAGCCGTCAAGACTCACGGCGCATTAAAAGGCGGATGGCTGACACTGAAGCGGATTTTAAAGTGCCACCCTTTTCATCCGGGCGGTGTTGATCCCGTACCGGACAAGAAAGAAAAACATTAGTCCATATGCCGGTAGCCGTCGATCACCAGATCAAGTTTACCGGTTTCAGGATCAATCACCAGACCGTGCACCGGCACATTGTCAGGGAATAGCGGATGGTGTTTAATGACGTTTACGCTGTCTGTAACACTCGCTTCTACTGAATCAAAGCTTTTCAGCCATTGATCAAGATCAACTCCTGAGTGCTTCAGCATGTCAATCCGCTCTTTCGGAATACCGCGGTCGATAATTTTATCGAGCATATCCTCGCTGTTGATTTTGCTCATGCCGCAATCATGGTGGCCGATAACGCAGACTTCATCGGCGTTTAATTCGTATACGGCCACTAAAAGGCTGCGCATGATACTTCCGAACGGGTGGGCGACAAGCGCGCCGGCACTTTTAATAATTTTCACATCGCCGTTTCGCATATTCATCGCATGCGGAAGCAATTCTACAAGACGTGTGTCCATACAGGACAAAATCGCCATTTTTTTATCCGGGAATTTAGATGTTTGGTATTTTTCATAATCTTTGTTTTTAGTGAACTGCTCATTAAATTGCATGATATCGTTTAGAAGACTCATCTTGGTGTTTCCTTTCTGCTTTTTTATTCACAATATAACATAAGACGGGTCATTTCGTCACTCCCCGCACGAGATGGCAAAGTGCTCAATAAATAAGACAAACCCCATTGGGCTTGTCTTATTTTCCCATATTGTATTTTTTGTTGAACTGTTCGACTCTCCCGCCTTTTTCGTTGAACTTTTGGCGGCCTGTATAAAACGGATGCGTATCTGAGCTGACTTCCACTTTAATCAGCGGGTATGTTTTTCCGTCTTCCCACTCTCCCGTTTCCGCTGACGTTTTCGTAGAATGGCTTAAAAAGCGATAGCCGCTGTTCACATCTTGAAAAATCACTTGATGGTTATCCGGATGAATATCTTTTTTCATGGTGATCTCCCTTTCCTAAATCGTAATAATTACGTTTTATTTTAAACCTTAAATATCCGCTTGTCAATCATATATGCCCTGATCCCCTGATTTCTAAACCCTGCACATATATGGAATCGGAAGAATAATCTAATCGCTTCAGCAAATAATATAACCACATTACATAAAACGGTAATTTAGAAAGGCGGTTTATGATCGTGGATGATTTAGTGTTAGCCAGAAGCCTGTTCGGGACAACCATGGGCTTTCATATTATTTTTGCGACGCTTGGTGTCGGCTTGCCTCTGATGATTTTAATGGCTGAATTGATTTACCAAAAAACAAAAGATCCGCATTATGCCATTATGGCAAAACGGTGGACGAAGGCGCAGGCTGTTCTGCTCGGCGTGGCGATACCGACCGGAACGATCGCGGGTACACAGCTTGCCCTTTTGTGGCCCGGATTCATGGAAGTCATCGGCAGGGTGATGTCACTCCCGTTTCAGATTGAAATTTATGCATTCTTTATCGAAGCGCTGTTTATGTCCATTTATGTCTACGCCGCTGACCGGCTGACTCCTGCGATGCGCATCATTGCCGTAATTTTCGTTTTGATCGGCGCCGCGGCATCCGCCGTCTTAATCACAAATGTTCACGCATTTGAAGGAACGCCGGCCGGCTTTAAAATTTTAAACGGCAAAATCACTGACGTCGAACCGTGGGCAGCGTTTTTTAATCCAAGCTTTTTCACCACCGCGGGCCATGTCGTTCTGACGGCTTTCATGACCGGGGCATTTATCGTTGCGTCAGTTGCGGCTTATAAAATGCTGAGAACGAGAAAACAGGAGCAGGTATACCGCTTTCACCGAAAAGCGCTGCTGCTCGCCTTAACGATCGGAGGGATATTCTCCATAATTGCCTCTTTAAACGGTCACGAGTCAGCCCAGCTTCTTTACGAATACCAGCCTGAGAAGCTTGCGGGCGCAGAAGGGCTCTTTGAAACTAGATCACACGCTCCGCTTGCGATCGGGGGTTTTACTGATGCAAAAGAAGAAAAAGTAAAATGGGCGATAGAGGTGCCGTGGGCTTTAAGCTTTTTGGCTGCAAACAGCTTTGATACCGTCGTCAAAGGATTGAACGCGTTTCCGAAAGACGAGTGGCCGCCTTTATTCATCCATACACTGTTTAACGGAATGGTCGGCATCGGGATGCTGCTCATTTTGTACTCAATCATCGGCATCGTGTGGAGAAAAATTTTAAAGAAAGACAGCTTTCCGACTTGGCTTTTGATTTTATTTTTAACCGCAGGACCGCTCAGTCTGATCGGAATTGAATTCGGGTGGATATTCGCTTGTACGGGGCGGCAGCCATGGGTGATTTACCATCTCTTGAAAACGTCTGATGTCGTCACGACAACCGGTTCAATCGGTTTGCTGTTCATCCTGTTTACGGTCGTTTACGCCATTTTGGCAGCTGCAGTCATTTATGTGCTGCTTTATTATTTCCGCAAACATCCCGTTGAGGAGGATGTAAAAGCGGCGGAATCCTAACTATAGAAAGGGCTGAATTAAAATGGACATTACCATGGATGCTCTCATTGCGATATCAATCGTATGGGGCTTCGTGTTTATCTACGCGGTCATGGCAACGATGGACTTCGGAGCCGGCTTTTGGTCGATGATTTATTTAAATAAAGAACAAACAAAGGCGACAAACATCGCCAACCGTTATTTGTCCCCGACATGGGAAGTGACCAACGTCTTTATCGTCGCAATCGTTGTCGCCCTATTCAGCTTCTTTCCAGGGGCAACCTTCGTGCTGGGAACCGTTTTATTGATCCCGGGGAGTATTATTTTGCTGCTTTTAGCCATCCGCAGCGGCTTTCTCGTTTTCTCCAATACGGCGAAGGAAAGAAAAATCATGAGATATATCTCCGGAATTTCGGGCTTCATTATTCCCGCTGTGCTGATTTTGGTCCTTCCGGTCACACACGGAGGATTTATTGAGAAGACGGGCGGCGTGTATCACCTGAATTTGGCAAATGTCTTTACAAGCCTTAATGCGTATGCGTTTATCGGCTTTGCCATTTTAAGCACTTTATTTTTATCTTCACTGCTTCTGGCCGATTTTTCAAATGTTGCGGAAGAGGAGCATGCGTACCGCATCTACAGACGGAGCTCTTTACTAACAGGGCCGCTGTCGCTTCTTTTCGCCTTCTTCATTATGCTGACATTACGCTCTGAAGCCGGCTGGCTGTATACGGGGATGATGAAAGACAAGACATGGCTCATTCTGTCTGTCATTACATTTATCATTGCCGGCGTGGCTCTGTTTTTGCCGAATAAGCGCTTCGGCCGCAACCTCGGCAAACCGAGAATCGCCATGATCGCCATTGCGCTTCAATACTTTCTGGCAAGCTATGCATACGGACGGGCGCATCTTCCTTATATGATTTATCCGGATATTACGGTCATGTCAGGATTTACGGAGCCGGCCACCTTCAGGGCGCTGTTTATGACGTATATCGTCGCTTTCATTATTTTGTTTCCCGGGTTTTATTTCTTCTGGAAGCTCTTTATGAAAGACAGACGTTATATCCGCCAGGAGGAATAACAAAAATCAGGGCGGCTCATACTAATGGCGTACCTTTTATCTTGGAGGGGAGCCAGCATGGACCAAAAAATTCTGTGTGAAGTCAATAACTGTTCATATTGGGGCAGAGGAAACAAATGCACGGCCGACGCTATTTATGTAGTCAGCCATACAGGCGAAACCGCTGAAAAAAGTGAAGAAACGGATTGCAAAACCTTTAAACCGCATGATTTATAAAAGAAAAGAGCTGTTTTATACAGCTCTTTTTCATTTCCGCGCCGCAAGCCTTTTTGAAATCAGCCCCTGAGCCGGAGAAAATCGCGCGGATGAGAAGCATGGCAGAAAGGCGGTTCGTCGGCAAATATAGGCGGCAGACGGTACGATCAGTATCGCATTCATGACAAGCACAGAATTTTTTATCAAGATGTACATGTTTGCCCCAGCCAGAAAGCAACACCTGCGATGTAAAGCCGACACTGTTTGAAGAATAAAAAAATCATCGCATCCGCCTATTAAAAAAACCGGCTGATACAGCCGGTTCAAACGGGGGAAGGGGTGATGATGAACAATTTCAATATAACAGCAGCATACAGGCAGCTCAACTCGCTGAAATGTCTTTTTATCAGTTGTTTGTCGTAAAAACGTCCATTTGGGTGACGTATTTTCTCATTATTTCCTGATTGACTTCAACACCCAGTCCGGGACCGTCCGGAACAGAGATGAATCCCTCTTCGATACGTATGTCGGGAGTGACAATATCCTCCTCCCAGTATCGGTCTGATGAGGAAATATCACCCGGTATCGTAAATTGCGGCAGCGAAGCAAGCGCGACTGTCTGCGCTCTCGAAATGCCGGTTTCAAACATTCCGCCGCACCAAACCGGCATGTGATGCTCTCTGCATAAGTCATGTATTTTTAAAGCCTCTGTCAGGCCTCCTACACGCGCCGGTTTTATGTTAATGATTTTACAGCTCCCAAGCTCAATCGCCCGCCTTGCGTCATCATATGAGCATATGCTTTCATCAAGGCATACCGCGGTTCTCAAGTGTTTCTGCAGGTGGCGGTGATCGACAATATCATCTGCCTGAAGCGGCTGTTCTATCATCATGAGCTGGAATTCATCCAACTCTTTCAGCCTGCTGATGTCTTTCAGTTCATATGCCGAGTTGGCATCCGCCATCAGCGGTACGTTCGGAAAACGGCTGCGGATGGCTCTGACCAGATCAACGTCATGGCCGGGCTGAATTTTTATTTTTATACGTTGATAACCTTCTTTTACGTATTGCTCAATTTCCCGAAGCATCTCATCAGCCGAAGCCAGACCCACCGCCACGCCGGCGGGCACTTTATCTCTTTTGCCCCCTAAGGCTTCTGCGAGAGATATCCCCTTTTTCTTGGCATATAGATCCCACACGGCTGATTCCAGCCCCGCTTTTGCCATGCGGTTTCCTTTGAAACGCGCGAGACTGTCAGGCACTTCTGACGGATGGAAAAACTCGCGGCCTACGACATTTGGGATGAAAAAATCTCTCAGCATATGCGCGCATGTCTGAATCGTTTCTTCTGTATACCACGGAGAAGAAAACGCCGATACCTCCCCCCAGCCGGTTCTCCCGGTTTCATCGATCGCTTCCACGATCAAAAATTTACGATCCTGCAGCGTTTCAATACTTGTTTTAAACGGTTTTTTCAGCCTCATACTTACATGATAAAGGGTGATTTTTTCAATCTTAATCATGATAATTCTCCTTTACGAAGCTCATTCAGCCGATGCCTCATCAGTTTATTGGACGCGTTCCGCGGGAGCCCGTCAACCTCGAAAAAAGCAGCCGGTATTTTATATTTTGCAAGCCGCTCACGGCAAAAGGCGGTCAGCTCCTCAGAACTGACAGAAGAAGTCAGCACGAGAAAAGCATGCGGCACTTTCCCCCACTTCGGATCTTCGGCTCCCGAAACACCGGCCTCTGCTACAGCCGGATGGGCAAGCAGCGCCGCTTCCACTTCTGCCGGGTAGATGTTTTCTCCGCCTGAAATAATGAGGTCCGACCGCCTGTCCAGCACGTATAAAAACCCTTCATCATCCAAATAGCCAAGATCGCCCGTTTTAAACCATCCATTATGAAAAGCGGCCTGGTTTGCGTCGTCACGATGGTAATACCCTTTCATTACATTCGGGCCTTTCACCGTAATTTCACCGTGTTCAAACGGCGCACAAGGGTTTCCGTCTTTTTCAATTCTAATTTCGCATGAAAACAGCGGTTTACCGGCCGAGCCGAGCTTGTCCATACTGAATTCCGGAGAAAGCGTGACAATCTGTGAGCAGGTTTCAGTCAAGCCGTAAGATTGGAATACCGGAAATTGTTTCCTGCGGCATTCTTCAAGGAGCGGCAGCGGTGCCGGACCCCCGCCAAGCAGAATGCAGCGCAGTGATTCAGGACATTGTTCAGTTTCCGCAAGCAGGCCCGAAAGCATGGTCTGCACCGCTGAAATGATCGTGACCTGATGGGAGCTGATGCTGTCCAGCACATCAGTGACAGAAAATTTTTGATGAAGCACGACAGGCATGCCGTAAATGACCGACTTAAACAGCGCAGACAGACCGCTGATATGAAACAGCGGCAGCGCAATAAGCCAGCGGTCCCGCTCCGTGACCCCCAGATTCAGCGCAGACGAGACAGCGCTGGAATAATGATTACCGAAAGTCTGCTGCACCCCCTTCGGCCTTCCCGTTGTTCCTGACGTATACATAAGAGTCGCCGTATCATCAAGCGTTACATAAGCTTCAGGTTCAATGTCTCCCGCCTCTTCAGCCTGCAGCTCGTCCACATCTGCAGCGGCGACCGCAGATTCATATTCTTCGCGGCAAAAACCGTCCTCCGTCAATAAAAGCTTTGCCTGTGAATCTTCGAGCTGAAACAACCGTTCCTGTTTTGAGAGCTTCGTATTCAACAGCACAGCTTCCGCCCCTAATAAGAAGCAGGCGTGAACGGCATAAACCATTTCCGGTCTGTTAGAAAGCAAAATCGCAGCGCGGTCTCCTTTTTTAAGCGAGCAGTATTTATACAGCCGCGCGGCCATTTGTTTAGAAGCATGATATAATTCTCTGAATGTCATCTGTTTGTTTTCAAATATGAGAGCAATTCTCTCTGGTGTCAGCTGAGCCCTTTGAATGAGCCAATTCGGCTGTTCTGTCAGCATGTTATCATCTCCGAGGTAAAAGTACTGTTTTTGAAAAGAAAACAGCTTGGACCAGAGCGGCTCAAGCTGTTTCGTAGTGTCATCTGATCACGGAAAACGAGGGAATTGACCGAAATCGGGACTGCGTTTCTCTTTAAAGGAATCGCGGCCTTCTTTCGCTTCGTCAGTCGTGTAATAAAGAAGCGTTGCATCTCCTGCAAATTGCTGAATTCCGGCGAGGCCGTCTGTATCTGCATTAAATGCCGCTTTAAGGAAACGAAGGGCTGTAGGGCTTTTCTCAAGCATTTCTTCACACCATTTAATTGTTTCCTCTTCAAGTTTCTCTAATGGGACAACCGTATTGACAAGCCCCATGTCGAGCGCTTCCTGCGCGTTGTATTGACGGCACAGGTACCAGATTTCACGGGCTTTCTTATGTCCGACGATACGCGCCAGGTAACCTGAGCCGTAACCGGCATCAAAGCTTCCCACTTTCGGTCCGGTTTGGCCGAAAATCGCGTTATCGGCCGCAATCGTTAAATCACAGACGATATGAAGCACATGGCCTCCGCCGATGGCATAGCCTGATACCATCGCTACGACCGGTTTAGGAATCACGCGGATCAAACGCTGAAGATCAAGCACATTCAGACGCGGGATCTGATCGTCTCCGACATATCCGCCGTGACCGCGGACTTTTTGGTCTCCGCCTGAACAGAATGCTTTATCTCCCGCTCCCGCAAGAACGATGACACCAATATTGGAGTCATCACGCGCACGAGCAAACGCGTCAATCATTTCTGATACCGTCTTAGGGGTAAATGCGTTATGTACCTCCGGGCGGTTAATTGTTATTTTTGCAATACCGTTATACGTCTCGTACAGGATTTCATCGTACTGACGTTCACTTTTCCATTCTGCAGCCATTGATATGACCTCCTTCATTTTTGCCTGAGTCCGGCCGAAAAGCTATTTTCTTTATGCTTTACAAGCCGTATAAAAACTCACTTACTATCTTACCAAAAATTCGCGGCTGTTCCACATGTACCGTGTGCCCCGCCTGTTTGACAACCTCTATTTTACTTGATGGGAGCAGGTTATGCACCTTTTGATTAATAGCGCAAAACTTTTCATCCCATTCACCGCATATGAGCAGGACGGGCGCTTTGATGCGGTGTAATGCCTCCCACCAGGAAGGCTGTGAGCCCGTCCCCATTCCGAGCAGGCTGCCTGCAAGTCCGGACGGATTATTTTTCAGCCTGCCGGCACGGATGGACGCCTTTACGCTGTCCGGCAGAGAAAGCTGCGTGGCAAACAACGGAATGCCCTCCCAATAATCGACAAACGATGTTATACCTTCCCGCAATATAAAGTCAGCAAGCTTCCGGTCTGACTGAATCCGCTTTTTGCGTTCCTGAAGCGTGCTGAGGCCCGGGGTTGTACTTTCCAAAACAAGCGCTGACACCCGATGCGGAAATGCCTGTGCAAAGGAATACGCAAGTCTTCCCCCCATAGAATAACCAATAAGTTTCACTTTGTGAAGTTTTAATTGATCAAAAACGGCGGCAAGGTCCGCAACCTGCCGGCTCGCACTGTACCTTGCCGCTTGCACAGGCGCGTCTGTCTCCCCGTGACCCAGGCAGTCAATCATCACCATTCGTTCGCCGGGAAACATGCCGCGTAAAAACATCCATGATTCTTTGCTGCCCGTAAATCCATGCAGACAAACAATAGCTTCAGATGATTCGTGTCCGCTATCAGCAGCACGATAGCATACGCCGTCGGCCGTTTTAACTGTTACAGTTTCCATTCTTTTTTCACTTCCCGCACTGCGGCCTGCAGCAGATCGCGATGGAATTGAACTCTTGATGTCCGATCTGTTTTCAGCTCGATTATATGAAGTCCGGGCTTGTCCGCCTGCGGCTGATACGCATCCTTAAATGCCTCCCATGTCTCAGGGCAAGTATACGTCCCGCCGTACAGTGCGGCGGCATGCCGGAAATCAAGACCCGTCGGCGTACCGAACAGTTCTTCAAAATGAGTCTTATCAGATGCCTGCGGCAAAAACGAGAAAATCCCGCCGCCATCATTGTTTATTAAAATAACCGTAAGCGGAATTCCAAGTTTTTTAGCCGCTAACAGCCCGTTTAAATCATGGTAAAACGATAAATCTCCAATGACAAGCGTGACAGGAGCTTTTGTACCCTCACACAGTCCCATAGCCGAGGAGACAACTCCGTCAATTCCGTTAGCGCCGCGGTTGGCATAAACACGGAAGGAGCGATCTTGTTTTTCAAAGAACGTATCCACGTCGCGAATCGGCATGCTGTTTCCGACAAAAATCGAACTGCCTTCAGGGACAAGGTGCTGAAGCTGACGATATACATTTCCTTCAAATGATAAATCATCCATGCTTGCGTCCTGTAAATGACTCCGGAACCGGTCATTGACAAACTGCCATTTCTCAAACCATCCGGACGGCCGCTTTCCGGTTTCAGCTGAACGGACCGCTTCCAAAAACACAGACGGATGGCAATGAATCATATGCGCGCCGGCCTGGGTGGGATCTCTCCATCCTCCGTCTTCATCGACGATAAACTGCTCAATGGCAGGATCATCTCTGAGCCATAAAAAGAGCGGTTTGGAAACCGGCATCGGGCCGAAGCGGATCACAGCGTCCGGGCGCAGCGCCTCTTTTATTTCTTCATCTTTTAAAAACGAGTCATAAGCATCAATAATCAGCGTCTTATCATGCTCCCCGTTTCGGAGGTTTGAAAGCGGATCAGCCAAAATCGGGAACTGAAGCATCTCGGCAAGCGCGATGATTTGCTGCTTTTCTGCTTCACCGTGAATTTCGCCGCAGACGATCATACCTCTTTCGGTCCCCGCAAGACGCTCTGTAATATGACAGAGAGAATCTTGATCAGCTGACTGAATCCCTGTTGTGACTGAGACGTGCCGCCCCTTTCTCATTCTTTCAAAAGGTGCGGCTGATAAATCCGGCATCAAAGGCTCTCTGAGCGGCACATTGATATGGACTGGCCCCATCGGGCGCTTCCCGGCTTCACTTACGGCTCTGCCGGCCAATGTTCTGATATAGGTCAGCATTTGAGGATTTTCCTCAGGCAGAGCCAAGTCTGTGAAAAACTTAACAAAGTTACCGAACAGAAAATGCTGGTTAATCGCCTGAGGCGCCCCCACTTCCCTCAATTCATGAGGCCGGTCAGCAGTCAGGACAATAAGAGGCACTCTTGAATAATGAGCTTCAATCACGGCCGGATAGAAGTTAGCCGCCGCCGTTCCTGACGTACAAATCAGCATGACCGGACGCTGGCGGGCTTTTGCAAGACCGAGTGCGAAAAAACCTGCGGATCGTTCATCAATCTGTATATGGACTTGAATATCCGGGTGGGCCGCCGCCAAAACCGCCAAGGGAGTTGACCTCGACCCCGGGCAAACAACTGCGTCGGTGACACCCGATAAAGCGAATTCATCAATAAAGCTTCCGATATAATGTGTAATCGGGTTTGTCAAAGCCTTTCACCTCCTAAAGCAGAGATCATCGGCTTTAGTTTAATTTGTGTTTCTTCATATTCTGATTGCGGATCTGAATCTTCAACAATGCCGCAGCCTGCGAAAAGCCGCGCACTTTTGCCTTCAATCAGCCCTGATCGGATAGCCACGACAAATTCTCCGTTTTCCCTGCCGTCCATCCAGCCGATCGGTGCCGCGTACCATCCGCGTGTCATTGGTTCAATATCAGCGATAATCTCAACAGCTTTCTGCTGGGGAGCTCCGCCCAATGCCGGTGTGGGATGCAGCTTTTCAATTAAATCAAACAGCGAAGCGGACGTTTTAAGATGGCCTGTGATCGGCGTATATAGATGCTGAACACTTTTTGTTTTATATAATTGCGGACCTGCAGGCTTTTTCACATCGCTGCAGCTCGACAAAAAAGAATCGTGTATCATCTTAACCACAAAATCATGTTCCGCGAGATTTTTTTCGTCATGCAGCAGCTCTTTGCCGAGACGCTCATCTTCTTGTTGATTTTCTCCGCGCTTAATTGAACCTGCCAGACAGGTGGACATGACGTCTTTGCCGGATTTTTTGATCAGCCGTTCCGGTGAAGCGCCGACAAAGCATTTATCTCCCTGCTCAATCGCAAAAACATAGCTTGTCGTTTGGTCCGTCAAAAGCTTGCGGACAACGCTCTCCGCCGGAATAGGCCCATCATATGACAAAACGACTTCCCTTGCCAGCACGACTTTATCATATTGATTTGCTTTCATATCATTTGTTGCTGTTTTAATGGCTTCAAGCCAGTTTTCCACATCAAGTTCTTCCGCTTTTGTTAAAACAGGATATTCTTCATACTCGATTGAAGAAACTGAAAAAGCTTCCGAAAAAGATTTCAGACGTTTCAGCGTATCTTCTGCCTGATTACCGTCTGCCGCCCATTGATTGACGGTTAAATAATCACCATCTGCCGTCTTTGTCAGCATGAGTGAGGGGATAAAGAACAGTCCTTCTTCGAACCCGTTCCATTCGTCTCCTCTCTCTTCAGCGGGATTAAATGAAAAACCGCCGAATAAGACAGGGCCGACCGCGGTATGCGCCGCCTCTTCTTCTTCATGAATATGAAAAGCCGTCTTTTTAAAGCGCTCCCATTGTTCAAAAACGTCGTGATAACGCTTTCCATTTTTTTCATTCGATTGGAACAGCGCTTCTGTGCCAAGACCGACTATTGTTAATTCACTACCGGGTTCTGACCAAAAAAATCGTTTGCCTTTATATTTTTTTGCTCCGTCTTTGAAAAATGATAGAGGGTCTAAAGACGCAATACGTCTTGAATAGCTCAATAAGACAGCATGGTTGACTTGTTTGGCTTTATGTAATGCATGATCTGCTTCCTCTCGGAACGTATGCTGCACCGTTGTCACCATGAGACATTCCTCCATAATCCGTTAAATGCTTTTAATACAATACACCTGTGATGACTTTGTGTCAAACACACAGATGTGAGCACGACAAAATGCCTGCATTTCTTATTATAAACCTTTTTGCGCAAATGAATAAAGAAACAAACTTGAATTTTCTTTCCCCACTCTCGGCAATCACTGTATCCTTTTACTTCCTCATGGGAAAATGACTATTTTTATCCACCATTTTTCTGCGCAAAAGCGTTCATACTAACAGTAAGCATCACATAGAAACGAGGGATTGATGTGCTTACAAACGAACAGATCACACACTTAAAAAAAGAATTGGAAGAAGCCAGACATGATATTTTAAGCCGCTTTAAAGAAAATGATCAATTTCAGTTAGCTGATGAATTCCCGTATCAGTCATCCGGCGAATTGTCTTCCTATGACAATCATCCCGGCGATCAGGCGACCGAATTATATGAGCGGGAAAAAGACCTGGCTCTGCTCGACCATGAACGGGAGCACCTTCGCGATATTGATTACTCTCTGAAACAAATTGAAAACGGCACATACGGCACATGTGAAGTCAGCGGCAAGGACATTCCTTATGACAGACTCGAAGCTCTGCCGACGGCTACGACATTGGCGGAATATTCCTCGCAGGATGCCGTTTCCAAAGACAGGCCGATTGAAGAGGAAACACCGTTCGGACAGTTTGAATTTGATGATGATGAATCAATCCGGGCGACTTACGATAGTGAAGATGCTTATCAGGATGTTGAGGAATACGGAAACTCAGAAACGCCTCAGGATTTAGAGGATCCTCCGCTCAGCTATGGGGATATGACAATGAACTCAGAAGAAAACATCGGCTATGCTGAGGATTATGAAAACTTTATCGCGACAGATATTACCGGAAAAAACATTTCCGTGTATCCGAGCAAAGCACACGAAAAATATGAACAGGAACTGGACGAAGAAGGAATTATGACGACCTTTGGCGATCTTCATGCTGATTAAAACCCCGGCCTGCCGGGGTTTTTGAATACAAATAAATGGTTTGCTGCATTTTTACACTGAAAACTCATACACTTAATGATGCATGAACCTTTTAAAAGGTTTAATATTTCCAAAAAAGGGAACTAACGTATTGACATTGAATGACGGAGGGAACAAATGAAAAAGAAGTATATCGGTGCGATTATTGTATTTATCATTACATATGTCTTGTTTTCTTTAGCGGGGGTTCTCTTTCCCATCGACCGTGAATGGTATGACGCACTGCAAAAACCTGACTGGACGCCGAGCGGATCAGTGATCGGCATCATATGGGCGGTTTTGTTTGCGCTTATTTCGCTCTCAGCAGCCATGATATACGCAAAGTTTTCATGTAAAGAATCCAAAGCTTTTTGGGTGATGCTTCTCATCAATTATATCGTGAATCAAGGATTCAGCTATTTTCAATTCACACAGAAAAATTTGCTTGCTGCATCTATCGATTGCCTGCTTGTGGCGGTGACAACACTCATTCTGTTGCTCATTGCCGGTAAATACAGTAAAGCTTCAGCCTGGCTTCTGGTCCCTTATTTATTATGGAGCGCTTTTGCCACATACCTGTCTTTTACCATTTACACTATGAACGCATAATAAAAAACCTTGCATAATATGCAAGGTTTTTTAATGACCCGTACGGGATTCGAACCCGTGTTACCGCCGTGAAAGGGCGGTGTCTTAACCGCTTGACCAACGGGCCTTATGGCGGAGAAGGAGGGATTTGAACCCTCGCGCCGCTTACACGACCTACACCCTTAGCAGGGGCGCCTCTTCAGCCACTTGAGTACTTCTCCGTATGGCTCCACAGGCAGGATTCGAACCTGCGACCGATCGGTTAACAGCCGATAGCTCTACCACTGAGCTACTGTGGAAAAATCATCATGGTGGGCCTGAGTGGACTCGAACCACCGACCTCACGCTTATCAGGCGTGCGCTCTAACCAGCTGAGCTACAGGCCCATGACAATATAAAAATGGAGCGGGTGATGGGAATCGAACCCACGACATCAGCTTGGAAGGCTGAGGTTTTACCACTAAACTACACCCGCATGTTGTATGGGGCGATTGATGGGAATCGAACCCACGAGTGCCAGAGCCACAATCTGGTGCGTTAACCACTTCGCCACAACCGCCAAAACAATATTAAATTAAATGGTGGCTCGGGACGGAATCGAACCGCCGACACACGGATTTTCAGTCCGTTGCTCTACCAACTGAGCTACCGAGCCTTTTTTATAAATGGCGGTCCGGACGGGACTCGAACCCGCGACCTCCTGCGTGACAGGCAGGCATTCTAACCAACTGAACTACCGGACCATTTTTTGGTTGCGGGGGCAGGATTTGAACCTGCGACCTTCGGGTTATGAGCCCGACGAGCTACCGAACTGCTCCACCCCGCGATGATAATTAAATTAGATATGGCGGAGGAAGAGGGATTCGAACCCCCGCGGGCTTTGACACCCCTGTCGGTTTTCAAGACCGATCCCTTCAGCCAGACTTGGGTATTCCTCCGTATAAGTGGTGGACCTTGTAGGACTCGAACCTACGACCGGACGGTTATGAGCCGTCTGCTCTAACCAACTGAGCTAAAGGTCCAATGGTAGCGGCGGAGGGGATCGAACCCCCGACCTCACGGGTATGAACCGTACGCTCTAGCCAGCTGAGCTACACCGCCAAAAAACAATTAAAATCAAGTGGAGCCTAGCGGGATCGAACCGCTGACCTCCTGCGTGCAAAGCAGGCGCTCTCCCAGCTGAGCTAAGGCCCCAAAATGGTCGGGAAGACAGGATTCGAACCTGCGACCCCATGGTCCCAAACCATGTGCTCTACCAAGCTGAGCTACTTCCCGTTTTTCAAAAGTATGTATGGCGCGCCCGAGAGGAGTCGAACCCCTAACCTTTTGATCCGTAGTCAAACGCTCTATCCAATTGAGCTACGGGCGCAACAATAAGTGCCGAGGGCCGGACTTGAACCGGCACGGTAGTCACCTACCGCAGGATTTTAAGTCCTGTGTGTCTGCCAATTCCACCACCCCGGCATGGATGGTATAGTATAGTTGGAGCGGAAGACGGGATTCGAACCCGCGACCCCCACCTTGGCAAGGTGATGTTCTACCACTGAACTACTTCCGCGTTTGGCAATGCGGATGAAGGGACTTGAACCCCCACGTCTGTAAAGACACTAGAGCCTGATTCTAGCGCGTCTGCCAATTCCGCCACATCCGCAAGAAAAACATGGTGAGCCATGAAGGACTCGAACCTTCGACCCTCTGATTAAAAGTCAGATGCTCTACCAACTGAGCTAATGGCTCTTATTACAAGAGACTTATATAGTATAACATATAAAGGTGGTGCCGGCAAGAGGACTTGAACCCCCAACCTACTGATTACAAGTCAGTTGCTCTACCAATTGAGCTACACCGGCTTAATACGCCAACTTATGTATGATAGGAATGGTGGAGGATGACGGGCTCGAACCGCCGACCCTCTGCTTGTAAGGCAGATGCTCTCCCAGCTGAGCTAATCCTCCATATATTACACTTGCGTGTAATG